>JBDSUJ010000034.1:0-72519 GCA_039927815.1 Croceibacterium sp.
TCGCAGACAGCGCCGCCGAAGTCGACGATCTGCTTGACACACGCGACGATTCGCCGGTCATCCGGCTGATCAACGCGCTGCTCCTCGAAGCAATCAAGGAGGGCGCGTCGGACGTTCACATCGAAACGCAGGAACGCCGCCTGATCGTGCGGCTGCGCGTCGATGGCGTGCTGCGCGAGATGATCGAGCCCAAACGCGCGCTTGCCCCGCTGCTGGTCAGCCGGATCAAGGTCATGGCGCGGCTCGATATCGCCGAGAAGCGCATTCCGCAGGACGGCCGCGTCACGCTGCGGATCGGCGGGCATGATATCGACGTGCGCGTCTCGACCATGCCGACCCAGCATGGCGAGCGCGTGGTCATGCGCCTGCTCGATCGCGGCGCGGTTCAGCTTGATACCGCCGCGCTCGGCTTGAACGCGCGCGATACCATGCTGCTCGAACGGCTGCTCGAACGGCCCAACGGCATCTTGCTGGTCAGCGGTCCGACCGGTTCGGGCAAGACCACTACGCTATATGCCGCGCTGGTCCGGCTGAACGACCGGCGCCGCAACATCATGACGGTCGAGGATCCGATTGAGTACGAGTTGGAAGGCGTCGCCCAGACCCAGGTCAATGCGAAGATCGAAATGAGCTTCGCGCGCGGGTTGCGCGCCATCCTGCGGCAGGATCCCGACGTCATCATGGTCGGCGAAATCCGCGACCGCGAAACCGCCGAAGTGGCGCTTCAGGCGAGCATGACCGGGCACCTGGTGCTGTCTACCATCCACACCAACTCGGCGATCGGCAGCGTCACCCGCCTGGCGGACATCGGAGTAGAACGATACCTGCTGGCGCCCGCGCTGGTGGGTCTGTTGGCGCAGCGGCTGGTTCGCGCGCTTTGCCCCGAATGCCGTGTCGAGGCCCCCGCCACCGCCACTGAAGTGCGCCTGCTCGACGGCGCGATCGCCGAGGGGGAGCCGGTGTGGGTGCCGCAGGGATGCCCGGCGTGCCACAACGAAGGCTATCGCGGGCGTCTCGGGTTGTACGAACTGGTCCCGGTCAACCGCAAGATCGAACAGCTGATCCACGATGGCGCGGCCGAGGCCGCGCTGGTCGCAGCCGCGCGTGAAGTCAGCCCCTCGCTGTTGGATGACGGAGTGGCGAAAGTCCGCACCGGACTCACCAGCGTGGCCGAAGTTGCCCGCGTGGTGCGCGAGGAAGACTAGCGGGTGGCGGCGTTTTCCTATCAGGCGGTCGACGGCACGGGCAAGCGTACCCGCGGCGTTATCGAAGCCGGCAATCTGTCAGGCGCGCGCCGGGCCTTGCGCGAACGCGCGCTGCTGCCGCTATCCGTGGCGCAGACCCATCGCCCCGAGGCCGCGAATGCCGCCGGCGCGCCTGTGCCGCTGGCCGAACGCCTGCGCTGGCGTGGCCGGGTGTCGAGCCGCGCCCTGTCCACCGCGACGCGCCAACTGGCCACGCTGATCGGCGCCGATGTCCGGATCGAGGAAGCACTCCGGCTGGTTGCCAACCAGGCCGAGAACGCCGCGCTCAAGTCGATCCTGCTCGATGTCCGCTCGGCGGTGCTCGAAGGCGCCAGCTTCGCTCGCGGACTGGCGCGGCATCCCAAAGCGTTTCCCGATTTCTTCCACGCCTCGATCGAGGCCGGCGAGCGCTCGGGCCGGGTTCCGGAAGTGTTGTCGTACCTCGCGGATTTCGTCGAGGCGCGTCATCGGGCCAACCAGAAAGTGCGCCTCGCTCTGCTCTATCCGGCGCTGCTGGCGGGCGTGGCGGTGTCGATGATGACGCTGATGATGATCTACGTGGTGCCCGACATCGTCCGCGTATTCGTGACCCGTGGGGCCGATCTACCGCTGCTCACGCGGTTGCTGATCGCACTCAGCCATTTCGTCTCGGCGTATGGGCTGGTGGTGTTGGCCGCGCTGATTGGCGGGCTAGTGTTCGCGCGGCATGAATTGGCCAAGCCCGATAAGCGACGGGCACTGCACCGCGCGCTGGCCACCCGCCGGCCGCTCGCTCGGTTCGTACGCCAGGCCAATTCGGCGCGCTTTACCGCCACGCTGGCGACGCTGGTGCAAAGCCGGGTACCCTTGCTCGACGCGCTGACCGCCGCCGCGGCGGTGATCCCCAACCTTCACGTCCGCGCTCAGGCCGAAGCGGTTGCAGCGCGGGTGCGCGAGGGCGACAGCGTGCACGGCGCCATGGGCCAGGCCGACGCGTTCCCGTCGATGTTGGTGGCGATCGTGGCGAGCGGTGAAAGCACCGGCAAGCTCGGTCCGGCGCTGGCGCGCGCGGCTACCGAGCTGGACCGCGACGTCGAGGCGCAAGTCGCCGTGATGGTCTCGCTGGTAGAGCCGGCGGTGCTGCTGCTGATGGGGGGGCTGGTGCTGCTGATGGTGATGGCCATCCTGCTGCCGATTATCGGCCTCAACGATCTAGCGACAGTTTAGCGCTGACGTCACTCGATGCGGGTATCGTAGCGGAATCCGGCCAGGAACGGCAACCGCTGCACCGCCATGGCGGTCGGCCACAGGCTCAAAGCTCCGGTTCGCGCTAGGCGCAGCTCGAACAAGTGCTCCTGGCTTCCTTGCGCGACCAGCGCGCCGGAACTGGAACTGACGTTCGGCGTGATCGTGAACAGCCCCGCGGGCAGTTCGGCCGGCGCGGACGCAAGGCCCTTGGCAAAGCACTGCGACGGGGAGAATCGCATCGTGCCTTCAGCGGACTGGCGAGTCCCGCCGAGCACCAGTTGCGCGATGTCGACATCAGCCAGAAACCGGCACGCAAACGGCAAGTTCGGTGCGAGCGCGGATACCAGCGTGTCGTCGACTTGCCCGGTGACCTTGACAAAGCGATAGCTGGTTCCGGACTTCGTCACGCTGCCAGCCAGATCGCTGCCCCCGCCGGCAAGATGGAAATCCGCACTGGCCCCGAGCGCCATAAGCGACCGTACGGGCGCGAACTGCCAGTCGATGCGTACTGTCGAGGCAATGACGGCCTGCCCATTCCAGATCGTCCCACCGACCCGCATGCCATCGCTCTCGCCCAGCACAACGCGCGCCGGAATTAGCGCGATCAGCCCGACCAGGTATGCTATCGCGGCGACCAGGATGAATATCAGCGTTCGCGGCGGCAACCGGCGCCTGGCGATCGGAGGTTGCTGAAGTGCGTATGGATCGACGTCTGCTGCTGCAATCCGTGCCGTCATTCCTGATTGCATCGTCCGTCCCATCGTTATGGACGCCGGCGCAAGCGGCCAAGGTTGCCTTCGTGGCCGCGTTGCTGGTCCCCAAGACCGGGCAGCACGCCGCACTGGGCCGGAGCATGGAACGCGCCGCCCTGATGGCGCAAGCGGAAACGGACAAGAAATCGCTGCTGGTATTCGATACCGGCGGCACGGCGGCAGGTGCGGCGGCTGCGGCTCGCGCGGCACGCAAGGCAGGCGTGGCGGTAATCCTCGGCCCGGTGTTTGCTGCGGAGACCGTTGCAGTGCTGACCGCGGTCGCCGGCGCGATCCCGGTGATCAGCTTCAGCAATGATGCGGCGCTGCTAGAGCGGGGGGCGTTCCTGCTCGGGATTACCGCCCGGCAGGTCGTCACCGGCGTGCTGACCTATGCCGCCCGGCGCGGGGTGATGCGCGTCGCGGTCAGCGGGCCGGGTGACGACTGGGGCAAGCAGGCCCGCACCGCCGCGCTCGCGATCGCACCCGGTCTTGGGCTGACCGTGACCCAGCTTCCCGACGACGCGCGCGATATCGTGCTTCCGGTGGGCGCCAGCGGCAGCGCCGACGGGTTGCCCGACGCGCTGCTGATGACGAGTGCAGGATCGCTGGCGGCGATTGCCCCGGCCGCCGCGGCGCAAGGCATCCAGCTGCTGGCGGCCACGCCCGCGCTCGATTTCGCTCCCGAGATCCTCGGGCGGATCGAAGGCGCGTGGGTCGCAGCGCCCGAGCCCGCGCGCGTTGCCGGCTTTGCCCGTCAGTTCGAGGACCGTAACGGATCGGCCCCGGGCACGATTACCGTGCTCGCTTACGACGCGGTCAGGATTGTGGGCCAGGCCCGCGTGAGCGGCGGCGTGGATCGTTCGGCGCTGCTGGTACAAGGCGGGTTCAAGGGGATTAGTGGCGACATCCGCTTCCGTGACGATGGCAGCGCGGCCCGGACGATGGCGATCCTGGCGGTAGTCGGCGGCGCACTGCGGACCGTCGCGCCGGCGCCCACTGCCTGAGGACACGGCGATGACAGGCGCGCCGAGCCGGCACAGCGCCGGTTTCACGCTGATAGAACTGCTGATCGCGCTGGTGCTGTTCGCACTGATCTCGCTCGCCGGCGCCAGCCTGATCGAAACCACCGCGGGCGTGGCCCAGCGCACCGCCGGGCGCACCGATCGGCTCGCCGAGATCCAGCGCGCGCTGTATCTGATCGGGGCCGATTTCGAGCAGTTGACCGCAGGGCCGGAGGCCGTCGCCGGGCGGGTAAGCTTGACCCGGGCGAGCGTGGGTGGGGACTATGCGGTCGATTACTATTTGGCAGGCGAGGCAGTCCATCGGGTCGCTGCCGGAGCGGACCGCGTGATCCTGTCCGGGGTGTCCGCGCTCGGCTGGCGGTACTTTCGAGATGGCAGCTGGCAAGATCGTCCTGCCGATCCGCTGTCTGCTCAGCAGCAGCAGGCCACGGCTCCTTCGGCACCCATGCGCCCGCGCGGGGTCGAGATGACGCTCACCGTCACCGGCACGGTCGGGCTGGCGGGCCCGGTGCGGCGGGTGTTCGAATTGCCCGCCCAGCCATGACCCGTCCGCACTTGGTGCCGCCCCGCGAGAGCGAACGTGGCATGATCCTGATCAACGTGCTGGTCATCGTGATGTTGGCGACGTCGGTCTTGGCACTGATGCTGGCAGGCGACGATGCTGACGTCGAGCGCAGCACCAGCTTGCGCTCGGCCTCCCAGGCGATGGCTTACGCGCGCGGCGGCGAGTTGACCGCGGTGGCGGCCTTGCGCCGCGATCTGGCCGCCGGCGGACCGAGCGATGCGCTAGATGATGGCTGGGCTAAGATCGGCGATAACGCGGCCCCAATCGCCGGTGGCCGGTTCACGCTCGCGGTGATTGACGCGCAGGCCAAGTTCAACCTCAATTCCCTGACCGGAGGGGGGATCCTCGCCGGTGCATCGCTTGAGCAAATTGTCCACGCTGCAGGGCTGCCGGCCGACATCGCCAAGCAGATCGGCCAGGGAATCCAGCTCACCGGGCCGATCGGCGATCTGGCGGACCTGGAAAAAGTCGGCTTCACACCGGCGCAAGTCGCGCAACTGGCACGCTTTTGCACGGTCTTGCCGACACCTACAGTAGTGAATCTCAATACCGCGGACGAAGCGCTGATCGCGATCCTGACCGGCAACCCAACGGCGGCCCGCACGCTGGTGCAGGCCCGCATGCGGGCCGGTCATTTGACACCGGCCGACCTCTCGGCGGTGTCGATCCTGCTGCCGCCGGGCACCGGGCTGCGATCGGACTATTTCTGGGTGCGCGCGCGCGTCACCAATGGCCGGACCCGCCAACAACTGACCAGCTTGCTATATCGACGGATGGGGGAGAAGGGGCCGGAAGTCTTAGCCGTGCGGCGGTGGCGGGGTCCGCCCCCGCTGCAGGCGCCGGCGCTCTCGGAGCCGTTACCGGCAGCAGAAAAGTGAAGGGCGGCACCATGAGGTGCCGCCCTTTCGCAATTAAGCCGCGCCGTTGTCGAGCGGTTCGCTGGCCGGGGCCAGCGGGGGAACGCAATTCGGCGGCTGGTGGATCGGATCCGATGTCGGGGAAGCGTTGAACGCCGCCGCGAAACAAGACCCAAACAGGCTTTGGAAAGCGACCGAGGGTGCGGCCGTTGGAGTCGGTGTTGGTGCAGTTGTCGCGGTAGGAGTGGGCGTCCTGCCATTCCCACCACCGCACGCGGCCAGCGAACTGGCCATGACGGCACTTCCGCTTAGCCTTAACAGGGTTTTGATGCGCATGATTGCGAACTCCTCTGCTTAAGGCTTGGCGGGGATGGCGGCGACGGCGTCACGATCTGAACGCTTTCCTCCGGGGATCGGCGTGTTCAGGTAAGGGAACGTTGCTTGCAGATCGCGAGCCGAGATCGGCGCACCATCGGTGTAGGCCACGGTCCCAGTCGGTGCATTCTCAGGCTTGCACAAGCCTAGATCCATCTGCACGCCGTTGATTGGCACCGGGTAACAAAGCCGACCCATTGCCACCCGCAGCACGATGTCCACGACATCGTCTCCAGGGCGGCGCCCATTCGGGAAACCGGCCAGATCGTCGGCCACCACACCGTAGCTCTTCTGCGTGGCGTACGGTGTCACCGGAACCTTGGTGTTCAGCCGCAGCATCTCAGCCCCTCCCGTCACGATGGTCTGCTGGTTAAGGCCCTTGATGCCGGTCAGGAACGTGGCGACCAGATCGAGGCGCGGGAAGTTGTTCGGCGCCAAGTTGGCAATGTTAGTGTTGAGCGTGGCATTGACCGGGGCGCGGAACAGTTTGTCCAAGATGGCCGGGAAGGTCGGATTAGTGACATAATCTGCTAGTGCGGCGTCAGCCGTCGGCTTGACCGCATTGAACAAGTCCTTGCGGTTAAGGCCAATGACCAGTTCGTTGACCAGAGGCATGCCAAGACGGGACATCTGGACATAGGCGCCCCCGTTCTGCGTTGGCATGTCGTAAGTCGGCGTTGGATCGAACAGCTTTGCCTGCGGGAGACTGCTGGTCGCCCAGGCGCCGATCACCCCGTTGTTGCTCGCCGCACCAGTCAGGCAGGAAGCTGGCAGCTCCATCGCGATCGTGGTCACATTGCGCTTGCCGACGAGATCGTCGTTGTTCCGGCTCTGGGTGATACCGCCCGGGAAACCCTTGCCATCGGCGGCAAACGGAGCGCTGTCGCCTTCGATCGGGACAAAATCGACTAGATCGAATATCGGTCCCAAGTTGACGGCGAATGCTTCTTGCCGCTGACCCACGAACACCCGACCCCCAGCCGAGCAGCCTGGCACAGCGACAGTATAAATGAAGCTGTTAGCATAAGCCTGGTACTGCGGCAGCGTCTTGGTACCGATGTTGTCAATCGGCTTGGCGAAGCTAGTACCGCCGCCGGCCGCATTAGTAACAGTGGCGCGAGCTCCGCTACGCATGTCTCCGGTGATCTGCGTGATCGTGTAGTTCTCGATCTCGTTCTGATCAGGATCGTTGGCCGATGTAATCTGGTCCACCGCGCGCAGTGGGACGGTGATGTCCTTCCCGCCGATGGGCAAAGCAATGCCATTTCCGTTTCGCAGCGAGTTGCTGAACTTGAAGGAATAGTTTATGTCTTCCTTCGCGTCGCCATCGCTGTCGATGTGGATTTCATACAAGGCATTGGGATCCAGTACGAAGTAGTTGGGTCCTGAACCCGGGCTTTGATCCGGATAATAGTTCGCGATGATCGTCACCGTCGCTTCGCGGCCGGTCTCATAGCTACGGAACATATATAGATCGGTGTTATCGATCTTTTGATATTTGGCAATTTCCGGGGCTTCTTTGTGGCTCGAGGCCCACGCCGATCCTGTCGGCGTGGCGCACATAGCCGCCGCGGCCGTGCCTAATGCAAGCTTCTTCAATATAGACATGACGTGGCTCCTAACCCTCTGCGACCAAAAACGGCTATTATATTCAATACGATTCGAACTGGGTGCGAGTTGCATTCAGAACAGGGAATCCGCGACTTTCGCGAAACCGAAGGGCTTGTCGGGCTCTTTCACGACCAGCGAATTGGCGATATCGAAGTCCGGCTGGGCGCTGTCCGCAACTTGCTGCCAGGTCCATTCCCCCGAACCCAAGGCCAGCACCGTGGTCGCTGTGTCCGACGTCAGGAAGATCAGGCGCGGGCCGCCTTGCAGCTGTGCGCGACACGCGGCCGAGGCGGCCTCGATCGTAGTCGCCACGGTTGTGCGAATGATATCGAGGGCCTGCGGCTTGAGCTGCAGGTCCGGCTCGACCCAGGTCTGGTTCCACATCGCCAGCGCATTCGCCACAGACCGCCTGCTGTCCGGAATGGTCGGCAACTGCTCTTGAACCGCGGGACTGGTTTGCAGCGCGACTTGCACTGGATAGGTCAGATCGCACGCGCCGGCCGCTTGCGTGTCGGCCTGCTCCAGCAACGCAACAACCATGGGCGATACAACGGGTAATTGCACCGGCGGGGGCATCACAATAGGCTGGGGGGGTGTTGGCGGGACCTTGTGCGGCTGCGGTTGCTTGGTCGGTGCGGGGTTGGGTGGCCCGGGATCCTTGACGTCGAAAGTCGCCACCACCGGCAAAGGCGTGGACTTGCTGTGGCCGACCGACAGCAACAGCGCCAAGGCAGCCAGCGCGTGAATGCCGACCGCGATTCCGGCGGACGTCATGCGTCGGCGTGTGCTGTGGCCCCCATAACGGTCGGCTGCAGTGGTCACCGGTCATCACCCCGCCAACGCGTGCGACGCGGCCGGGCAAGCCACTTGCCGGCCCGGCCGCGTCTTTACCCGGGGCCGATCAGAAGGCAACGTGCGCCCCCGCGGTTACCGAATGGATCCGGCGATCATCACCGAACTGACCCTGGTAATCGATCGCGAACGACACTGGACCGCCGTCCGAAATATTGAGCGAGGCGCCGGCGTCGTAGTAGTTCCGCTCGAACGGTGAGACCGTGAAGGGGAACGCCGATGTTCCGAGTGTGGGAGACAGGAAGTTCGCGCTGAACACCTGCGGATCTTTCATGAACTCGTGATACCAGCCGCCGCGGATCTCAGGGCGGACGATCATCCGGCCAGAGGCAAATTGCCCGCCGAGCCGCGCCCCCAGATGGCCGCGGAGCGATTCGTATTCCTGCGACGAAACGTTGAGCGCGGCGATCGAGCCGCCAGATTCGGAAAAGCCGTCGATCTGGACCTTGGCGTAGCGCACCGCGCCGAACGGTTCGAGAGTGACCCCGCCGAGATTAAGGGAGGCGCCGACACTTCCGCCGCCCGCGACGATGTCGCCATTTGTCTGGCTAAACGGCGTTGCCGCGAACGTCCCGAAAGTAACGTCACGCTTCAGGTCGAAGCTGAGATCGGTGTAGCTGCCCCAGGCGTCGACGAACAACGGGCCGAACATCGCAGTTGCGTAAGCACCGCCGAACCAGCTTTCCAGTTCGCTACGGACCACATTGGCCGACAGGCGCGGACGAACCAGGTTATAACCACCGAAAACGCCAATCGCGGTGCCGCCCCCCAGCCGATAATCGAGACCGCCGAGTACGTGAGGGCCTTCGAACTGAACTTCAGGGCGATCGGCCGCTGCGTCAAACCGCCCGAACCTGTCGCCGGCGGCGAACCACGCGCCGATCCGGCCGTCCGGGTCAAGCGTGGTGGCGGCGCCATCGGGCATGACGCCATTGCCGCGTAAGGTGTGGGTGTAACCGAGCACGGTGTTTTCAGTGACTTCGACTGGATTGAGGGCCAGTTCGCCCAAGGTCGAAAACGCCGCCGGCGACAGGGCGGTCAGGGCCGCTGACTGAGCCCCAGGCGTCGCGTAAAGGGCATCAATCGAATTGAACAAGCCCAATGTGGCTGCGGTCGGGATTCCGACGAATTGATCGAGTTGACCGCCAACCGCGGTCTGGTTGGCGGTGCCGCCCATCGTCGCGAATGGATCGAGTGAGATGGCCAGGCCTTCATACAGCGTATTGCCGCCCAGCGCGCCGATCAGGGTCGCGCTGCCGGTCGTCAGGTTGATGCGATACAGCGATGTCACCCGGGTAGTCGGATTGGTCAAAGTCGCCAAGGCGGTGCCGTCACGCCCGATGTCGAACCCGACATTTCCGAGCGTGGTGACGCCGGTCGGGCCGACCGAGAACAGGGTCCCGGTGTTCGGGCTGGTGGTTGCGTTGCCTTGCGTGGCCAGCTGAGCCGGGGCCAAAGCGCCCCGGGTATCGATCACAAACAGTGTCGTGCTGGTCGCGCCCGCAACGGGGTTGGTGTAGGCCGCGCCCGCGACGTTGACGATGGCACCTGCGAGAGGGTCGCCGGCGGCATAAGCAAGCGTCCCGTCGTAAGCCGCAAGCGCGCCCGTGTCTGGGTTAAGGCGAAAATCCTGCCGAGTCTGCGTGTCGACCCGAATGCGGTCGACGGTCGGGTTGAAGTCGAATGCGATGCCGCCGATCGTGGGGTTCGCCGTGGGCCCGACCTTGGTGGCCACACCGGTACGCGTGTCGATGACATAAACCGTTCCGACGTTGCTGATCCCGTACAGAACGCGTGGCGCAGCGGGGCGAAAGTCGATCGCCGCGAGGCTGGTGAGCGGGTCCAGACCGGTCACCGTGACGGTAGATGTTATCGTCCCCGGGCTTGCCGCATTTACAGTGACAATTTTATTGCCACCCGAAATTGTCTTGACCGACTGCGCATCGGCGCTGCCCGAAAACGCCAACGCCATCGCCCCGGTTGCAGTCGCAACAAGCCAACTTGACTTCATGATATTCCCCACCTGTTTAACGCATGCGGGAGCGACCCGCACGTCGTGTGCATAGGGTTATACGTCTCCCCGTCGGCAGCGGATGCATCAGCATGAAAATAAAGTTGCCGCGCTTGATTTAATTTTGCTTTTAAAGAAGTCGAAGCTGCCGCTAGTGGGCAAAATGACACCACCCGACACGCTGCTATTTGGACTTCCGCTCGCGTATTCGATGACATTAGGGATTGTCATCGGCCTCGTCATCGGCAGTTACTTAGCGACAACTTATGCAAGATGGCCCCGCAGCCAACGCACCAGCGGCGCGACGCGGTCGGCATGCGACACCTGCCATCGAAAACTTCGCTGGTACGAATTGGTTCCGGTGATTTCGTGGCTGACGTTGCGCGGGCGCTGCCTGCGGTGTCACGCACCCATTCCCGGGGTTTATTCGGCGATTGAGGCGCTGTGCGCAATTCTTGGAGCGGCGACGTTCGCCATGGGACAGCCTACGCTGGCGCCGTTCGTGTGGATGCTGGTTGCCCTGGCTTTTTTCGACGCGCGGCTGTTGTGGTTGCCTAATCGGCTGGTGGCAGCGTTGGCGTTGGCGGCTTTGCTGGCGCCTATGCCCGAGCCCAGCGTAAGCCTCACTTGGCGCCTGGCGGCCGGCGTGGGCGCTGCTGCGGGTCTGTGGCTGATCGCGGCCTCCTATCGGCGATGGCGCGGACGCAACGGGCTGGGCGGCGGAGACATCAAGCTGCTCGGCGCGATTGGTCTGTGGTGTGGGCCGATGCACTTACCAGCCATCGTGCTGCTGGCGTGCGGCACGGGCCTTGCCGATGCCGCTGGGCGGGTGGCTCGCGGCGCCGATGCGAGGACACTGCGCCTCCCCTTGGGGACCTATCTCGCCGGTGCGACGATTTTGTTGGCCGTTGTGAAACCGATCGGGGTTCGAGTCATTGAATGGGCTTGATACAAAATATTACCAGCAGGGGGCAGGATGGTTCGGCATTACAGAAATCAATTCCGCGCGCCCGGTGTCTCGGGTTTCGCCTGGCGTCTTGGCGCCTGGCCGCAATTTCGGTGACTCTGTCCTCAAATCACGGGCGCGACAGCGGCGGTGGGTGATAATCAAGCCTTGTCCCACCGATCGGACCACGAGAGGCTTGCAGAAGACCTCCAGCAGGTCGGGGACCGTGAATTGCACGCGCTTCATCGCGTCTATAAGGCGACCTCACGGAACCTGTTTGCGATTTGCATGCGGGTAACGCGAAACCGTGAGACCGCCGAAGACGTATTGCAGGAAGTGTACATCAAAATCTGGAACCGAGCTGCCGGCTATGATCGCGCGCGGGCTCACCCGCTGGTCTGGCTGTCGGCGATCGCTCGCAATAGCGCGATCGACGCGGTTCGCGCCCAAGGTCGGCACCAATCGCAGGACCTCTCAAGCGTACCGGAACTGGTGGACGACTCTGCCCCCGTGGATGAAGACATGGTGGCCCGCGAGCAAGAGCAGCGGGCGCTATCGATGCTGGACGAGCTTGCTCCCGATCAACAGGAACATATCAAGGCTCTCTACTTTCACGGTATGACCTACGGGGAATTGGCTAACCAGGAAGGTGTTCCTCTCGGCACTATCAAGAGCCGCGTGCGCCGCGGCCTGATCCTGTTGAACGAACGGTGGGCCAATGACTGACGAGTCTTTGCCCCCCGAAGAGCAGGAAGCCCTGGCAGCAGAGTTGGCACTGGGATTGCTCGAAGGTGAGGAGCGCGCGGGCGCCCTACGGCGGCAAATGGCTGATACGACGTTCGCGGCCGATGTGGCGCGTTGGGAGCAGGAGATCGCGCGCTGGATCGAAGAGCTTCCGGCCGAACAGCCGAGCGACGATCACTGGCGGCGGATTGAACGGGCGCTCGTCACCGGAAATGACAACGATGCCGGGTCCGTCAGGGCCTCCTCTTCGGGCGCGGGATGGAAATGGGGCACGCTTGCCGCGTCGTTGGCCGCAGTCGTGTTTGCGACGCTGTGGGCCGTGCGCGAGCCGCTCGATGCACCGGCGCAGCACGGGCCGATCGTGGCATCGGCTGGAGGCGTGATCCTTGATCGGAGTGGGCCGCCACAGGTCACGCCGCTAGCGGTCGGCGACCTCCGTGTCGGGCGCGCCGACGTCAATCAGGACAAGCTGCTGATCCAGGCCGCCTACGACCGTCGCAACGGTGTGTTGCTGCTCCGCCTTGGCGACATTGGCGATTCGACCCGCGTGCCCGAACTGTGGCTGATTGCGGACTCGGTGCCACGCTCATTAGGGTTTTTCATGCCCGGGGCCGCAGTGAAGACCACGCTGGATGCGCGCGACCGGCGCGCGCTTGAAAACGGCGCGGTGATCGCGGTCACCTTGGAGGCGCCGAGCGACAAGCCGCATGACAAGCCAGCAGGCCCGGTGCTGGGCAAAGTGGAGCTGTCCGCAATCTGACGGCCTACAGCCGCGGTAAAGGCTCCGGGCGAGCCCTGGCTCTACTTGTTTTCGAGAGTGGTCTTGTCGGCCAGGACGACTCTCACCAGTGAACCGCCTAACTTTCCGTTTATCAGCGGATGATAAGTCACGGTGACTTGGTCGCCGGGCTTCAGCGACGAGCGGCGCCACCCGCCATGAACGAGGTTGTTGGGGCTGGTCATCTCGATGGCGAAGTTGCGTTTGGTGCCGCGAGTGTCAGCGACATCAACATGCATCCATGAATGCGGGTTGGTCCACTTGAAGTCGGTCACTACGGCTGCCGTGGTGACATCCTTCTTCATGTCGAACATGGCGAAGCTATGGTGCGCCAACGCCGCGCTCGAGGAGGCGGCCAGGATCAGGGTCACGACTGTCTTGCTGTGCATGGTCTGCGCTCCTCAGTTCGTGGTCGGGACGTTGATCGGGCCGGTGCCGGTACGGATGTCGCCCAGCACGCGGCCGTCCGCCATCGTCACGTTCTTAAATAAGCCGCCCTTCTTGCCGCTCCGCAGTGGATTGAGGACCAGCGTCACCTTGTCGCCGGCTTTCAGAGACGAGCGGCGCCACCCTTGCCGCGTGAGATTGTTCGGGCTGTTCAGCTCGACGCTCCAGCGCACTGGGGGTCCGCTTGCACCGGCGACGTCGAGTTCGATGAAAGCGTGCGGGTTGGTCCACTGGAATTGAACAACCTGGCCTTTGAGGGTGACGGCTTTGGCCTGGTCGAACATGGCGAAGCTGTGGTGGGCGCTGGCCGGGGCGGCACTGGTCACCGCCACCAGGGCGGCTCCGGCGATAATGGGGTTCCAAAAGCTCACGTCAGGTCCTTTCGCTCATTTCGTCTTTGCGCGCTCGTCCAGCGTCTGCTGACCGCGGTCGGTGCCGGGCAGGTTGGCATTGCGTGCCTCGGTACATTCGACCTCGCCAATGTCCGCTTCTGGCACTCGGTCCCACCGCTTGGTGTTGTGCCACTCCCCTTTCCAATTATCGGGGTCGGTCATGATATATTCGATTTCGAGGACCTGCCCCGCGTTGAGAAGCTTGATGCGCTCCACCATGTGAAACTTCTCGCCGACGGGCAGTCCCTGATCGATCCAGTGGTGATCGGTTTCAAAGCCCTGCGTGTCCACGATCAGCGTGTCGTCCTCCCAATGGCCGAGGGATTCGCCGTTGTACGTCGGAACATAGATGTCGGGATCGGTATGCGCGCGGCCGTCGAGGTAGATGGTGCGGAAACTGTTGGTGAAGCCGGCGGTCATGTAGATGGCCGTCGGTACCTGGACGAACATGATCGGCCACACGCGCGTCATGATCATCGGCATGCCGGCGGGATAGCATTGGCCGATGCTGTCGCGGTAATTGACGCCGCGCGCGCGAGACGCCGCACCTTCGACGAGAGCTTTTTTTCCTGCGTCGTAAAACTCGGGATAAGGCGGCCCGAACATGAACTTGTTGAACCCGGCGCTCAGGTCGATGAACCAGGTTCCGGTCATGTCGAACGGCGGCTTGGGCCGCGGCTTGGCGAGGTTGGCCGGATCGAGTGCGCCCGCGAGGCCGGGATGGCGTTGCTGCATTACTTCGAGCTGTTCGGGCGGGATGGCGCGCGTTCTGTCTCGCTCCTGCGCGGCAACCGGCGCGACAGCCACCACGACCGCCGTCAGCGCCAGCCCGCAGTGGCGGGCACACCTCGTCAAATCGATGGCACCAATGGTCCTTTTTGTCATCCCCGTAGCACTCCCGCCACCCGCCGTCGAATTCGATTCGGCATAGTTGACATTGCAATTAGAATAGTTGACCTGTCAAGAAAGTCAAGGCGAGTGAACGAACGCAAGTTCAGCCACATCGACCGATTGGGCGCTTCAATACACTGTTTAATAATAATAAATAATCGTGCGAGGGGGGAAGTTATGACGACACAGGGGGCGACGTCGGGATTTGGGCTGCAGGCGATTCGATCCACGGCGCTGATCGGTGCCGGCTGGCTCGCACTAGCGGCAAACGCCGCACACGGGCAGGCAGTCGCCCAACAGCCGCGGGCGACCGACGCCAACGCCGCCAAGGACGCCAACGGCACCAACGCCGAGAGCGATGACGGCACGCGGACCACGGACATCGTGGTGACCGCTGAACGCCGAGCGATGAACCTGCAGGATACGCCGCTCTCGATCCTGGCGGTGACGCAGGAGACGGTCGAGGCAAAGGGTATCCAGGATCTTCAGGACCTGTCGCACTTCACGCCGAACCTCAACATCACGCCGACGCGCGGCAACGGCACGGGTGCGGTCAACTTTACCATCCGAGGCATTTCAGGCGGCGGCGGCGCGGCAGGCGAGCGCGGCGTCGGCCTTTATGTCGACGGCATTTTCATGCCCCGCACCAGCGGCTCCGTGCTGCGCGTGCTCGATATCGACCGGATCGAAGTGCTGCGGGGGCCGCAGGGCACCCTGTTCGGACGCAATTCGACCGGCGGCGCGATCCGAATCTTCAGCAAGCAACCGACCGATGTTCTCGAAGGCTCGCTGGAAGTCACCGGCGGAAATTTCGATCGTCGTGATGTTGTCGGCATGATCAACGTGCCGCTCGGCAATGGCTTCGCGGTGCGGGCGCAGGGCGCATACCTCAACAAGGGCGGCTTTGTCCGACGTGGTACCGAGATGCTCGGCGCCGAAAGGGATTATGTTGGCCGCATTCAGGTGGCGGGTGAGTTAACTCCTGACCTAAAAATCACCGCAGGCTTTCTCTACAACAAGTCGGAAGCCAACGGTTCGCCGTTCGTGGTCCAGGAATTCGACTTGCGGCCTGGCATCGACGGGATCATCCAGGGCAATTACGGCGGCTGGCTAAACGATGCCTTCAAGGCTGCGGGCCAAGCACCAATCGCGCCTTATAACGACCCCCGCTTTGTCAAGGGCCCGTACGCGGCGTCGGACGTGTGCTTCCTCGATGATTTCGACCCCGATTACGACCCCGCCTGCAACCAGATCAACAATGATGACTACTGGCAGGCAGATTTGCGGATCGACTGGAAGCCGACCGACGATTTGAGTGTGCACTCGATCTCCGGTTACTCGAAGCTCAAGCATCGGGCGCAGAACGATCTGGAAATGATCGGCTTCGAACGACGCTATGACGACATCGATTCAAAGGTATTCTATCAGGAACTGCAGCTCAACGCGGCGCTGCTTAACAACGCGATCGATCTGGTTACCGGTGTGACGTACTTCCACGAAGACAGCGCGGCGCCGAACAATTACGTTCTCAACCGGCGCGGCACCGCCACGTATCCGAGTAACAAGGGCAATCCGCCCAATTCAGACGGCGGCCTGTACACGCGCACTATCAGCGACGTGTTCCAGACCTCGGATTCGTTCGGGCTATTCGGCAGCGCCACCTGGCACATCATCGACGGCCTCAACCTGACGGGCGGCTTGCGTCAGGCGTGGGACCACAAGGACTATCGCCAGAACCGCTACCAACCGCCGACGACGCAGTTCCAGGGCCCCGACTTTGTCTTTCGGCCAGGAGTGACTTCGTCATCCGCATCGAAGAGTCAGTCGTTCCAGGCGCTCGATTATCGTGCGACGCTCGATTATCACTTCACGCCCGATATCATGGCCTATGCCACGGTATCCAAGGCGTACAAAGCAGGCTCCTTCAGCGCGACGCTACAGGGCTACACCCCACCCCCGGCCACGGCACCGCCAGGCACCTTGGGCATCGGCGGCGACGCGAACCAGGACAGTATCGTCGCGACGCTGCCGAATGAAAAGGTCATCAATTACGAGGCGGGCGTACGCGCCACGCTGTTTGATCGCCGCCTGCGGATTAACCCGACCATCTTCAAGATGGAATGGAGCAACCGTCAGGCGGCCGTGCGCGTCAATTGCGGGACCGCGGGGACGGCGCTTGCTAACCTGGTCGCCGGCAGCGCCGCGTGCCCGGTCGGCTTCTTGCCACTTGTGCAGGACCAAGGCACCGCTAAGATCAAGGGCCTCGAGGTTGATGCGCAGCTCGTGCTGATCCCTGGGCTGACGCTGGACGGCAACCTGGGACTGACCGATTACAAGCTGACCAATGTTCCGGTCGTTGCGGCGGGCGCGTTCCCGATCGCTCACTTGTTCCCCGACATTCCTAAAATCAGCTACAGCCTGGGCTTCTCTTACGGCATCCATGAAGCCTTCGGGCGGGCAACGATGAGCGTGAACTACGCGTTCGTCGGCAAGCAATGGGTCTACCCCGACGACAATCCCGATTCGACCTACCGGCTCCCGTCCTATGGCCTGGTGAATGCGCGGTTCCAGATCGAACCGGCCAACTTGCCGATCACTTTGACGATCGCAGCGAACAACCTGCTTGGCGAAGTTTACGCGACTTACGCCCAGCGGTTCGGCGGCGGGTTCTGGGATTCGGGCGCAGGTACGGGCATTGCAGCTCCGCCGCGCAATATGCTGAGCGTGGTTCGTGGCCGCCCGCGCGACCTGAGCCTGTCGCTGAAGTACAGCTTCTGATCGATACGGAGGGTGATCTGCACGGTCCACCCCCCGGCGAAAGCATGGCAGAGTGCGACGAGCTACGACAGCCCGCTCGCAGGCTCATCATCGACAGGCGGCGAGCGTTGGGCATCAACGCGCGTGGCGATGGTGGTGAGGGTCGTATCAAAGACCAGCTTCTGCTTCGGGGTCAGGTCCTGCAGGATCGCTTCGAAATAGCGGGTCCTCATCGCGGTGATCTTTTCGAAAACCTCGCGCCCGGCCGGGGTTTCCGTGATAATCTTGAATTTGCGGTTCCTGGAGCTTGATTCCCGCACCACCAGGCCATTGCGGATCAAAGAAGCAACCGCGCGGCTGACCAGGCCCGGGTCGATCTCGAATGACGACGATACGTCGACGGCAGTCGCGGGCCCAAACGAACAAGTCACCGCGATCACGCGCCATTCTGACACCGACACGTTGAACCGGGCTTGCATTTCGCGGGCCAGTTCGCGCTCCACCATGCGGGTCAACAGGTGCATCCGCAAAGGGATGAAATACTCGCCAGTCTGGCTCCAGGTGCGAGGCAAGGACATCGGACAACGAGTTGCCTTGGCGGAGTGGAAATAGCAATTGGCAAACCGGACCAGCTCGCAACTACCGACGACGCGGCGCTTTCCGCCAGTGTGCTGCGCTGTAGGCGCGAGCTTATGGACTTAGCTTCGCCTTACACTGCTTTGTAGAAGCGTATTTTGACTGCGGGTTCGCCCTTGGGTCCCTTGGCGCCTTCAAGCGTTCCGACGAACGCGGTCTGCCCGAGCCATTGGTATTTGCCCAAGGGAGCCTCGAAGCGCGGTGAAGTGCGCGCCGGTTTTGGAGCTTCCCCGGGCTTCGGCATGCACAGCGCGCCGTCGTTCACGACGTTGATGATCACACCGTCGTCGGTCTTTAGCATGTAGTCGGCGTGAACGTCGACGCAGCCGTCGGCGCGGACCAGTTGCCAGTCCCAACCGCCGGGAATGATCGTGCCCCTGATTCCCGGGCCTTCAAAAGTCCCGCTGGTGATGGGGATCAGGTTGCGGCTTCCGTAGGGCGTCTTGCCCGGCACGATCGCGGAGGAGAGCGTGACCAGTTCTTCAAACGCGAACTCGAGGCGGGGTGAATTTGGCGCAGGATTATCCGCCGCGGCCAGGGGGCCGCACACAAGTCCCGCAGCCAAGCCTAGTCCCAGCCGGCGCACCCGATCGATCGATCTCATCAGCTTCATCCCCTCTTCTGACTGCCTTAGCATGACGCCGCGCCAATGGCCGTCAATCCTCTCCGAAGTGCACCGACTCGTCCAGTCGAGAGAGGAAATCCAGCCCGTTGATCACGTGGGCTCGCATCGCACTCTCCGCCGCCTTTGCATCGCCCGCCATCACGGCATCGACGATGACGCGGTGGTCCTGAACCGCGGCGCGCAGGCGCTCCCCGCGGTAGAATGTCTCGAACACCAGATGATGGATCGGGGTATTCAGCCGCTGGACAATGCTCTTGATCACATGGTCGCCCGCCCCGTCCATGATCAGGTTGTGCCATTGCGCGTTCAGACGTGAGAACTGTTCCGGCGCGGGCCCCGCCACACACGCTTCCATCTGTTCGGCGATGGCGTTCAGTTCGGCCTTTTGCGCTGCGCTTGCTCGCGCGGTAAAATCGGCGGCACAGATGCCCTCCATCGCCCCCCGAGCATGATAGAGCTGGCGCACTTCCTCCATCGTCGCATTTCGGACCGACGCCCCCCGGAATTCCTCGACATCAACTAGACCTTCCGCGTCCAGGCGCTGGAGCGCCTCGCGCACCTTGAAACGGCTGCCCCCGGTCTGACGAATTATGTCGATTTCGACCAGACGCTGGCCCGGAACGAGCCTCCTGCGGCGGATCTGGCCACGGACCCAATCAGCAATCTCGACCGACGATGGCCCCTTTTTTTCTAACATTTGCAGTCTCGTTGACTTGAAAGGGCAGTCTCCTGGTAATCAGCGATATTGTCAACAATTTCGTCATCGTGATTTTCGTTGCACTGTCGCCGCGCGTGGCCTTGATGGCAGTTGGAGGAGAGAGGTTCATGGCGACTAGGCGCGTGAGCGCGATGGCGCTGGCGTTATTGTGCAGCGGTCCGCTCGCCGCGCAGCCGTACCCTGATGTGCTCGTCCAATCGCGTTACGTCAAAGTGCGTGACGGCACCCGCCTCGCCATCAGCATTTACCGGCCCGCAACCGGCCCGTCGGCCACGCAGGCGCGCCTGCCCGTGGTGTTCGCCTTCACACCCTATCGCGCGCGTTATCGCGCCCCTGACGGAAAGATCACCGAGGCCGCCTTAGGCGACAACCTGGGTATGCGCTCGCTGTTGCGCGCCGGATATGTCGTGGCCGTTGCCGATGTCCGCGGCAAGGGGGCCTCGTTCGGGCATCGCCGGGGTTTCCAGGACCGGACCGAGGCGCAGGACGGCTACGATCTCGTCGAATGGCTGGCGCACCAGCCCTTTGCCGATGGCAAGGTGGGGATGGTCGGTTGCTCGTACTTGGGAGGGTCCGCCTTCCAGGTTGCGACAACTGCACCCCCGTCGTTGAAGGCCGCGTTCATCGGCGCGAGCGACCTCGACAAATACGCCTTTGTCCGAAACGGCGGGATCACCGCACAATTCAACACGCGGCCCGATGAAGAGCCGGCCGTCGACCTCGCCACCGTTCCGATGGACGAGGACAAGGATGGCGCGATGCTGCGCGCTGCCGTCGCAGAGCACGCGGCGAACACGCCGATGGGTCCACTGTGGTACGGGATGCCCTACCGGGACAGCCAGTCCGCCTTTACCAAGACCGCGTTCTGGGAAGAAGTCGGGCCTTACACATATCTCGACAAGGTAAAGCGGGCGGGGATTGCCACTTACTTCTGGGGCAACTGGCAGGACGAGCCCACCAGCCAGATCATCCTCTCGGCCGCCAACCTGGGAAGTCGTATGCTCGCCGGGCCGGGCGGCCATTGCGTGCCACCTCCGGGTTTTGACTTGCCGGGAGAGATCGTCGGCTTTTTCGATCATTATCTGAAGGGCCTGAACCACGACTATGGTCGCCTGCCGCGTGCGACTTACTGGGTCGAGGGGCTGGGCGGAACCGGCCGCTTCGTGATCAGCAACGAACTGCCGGGCGTCGAGTCCCGCCCGGTTCCATGGTATCTCGCCGCCGCCACGGGTGCGCCCGGGTTGGACAGTTCGACAGCGCCGCTGGAGACTACCGCTTCCTTCAAGGTCGATTACGATCTTCCGCCGGCGGACTATTTCGCATTCTGGCCTGGGCCCATGGGTGCAAAAGGGCTGAGCTTCACCAGCGCGCCCGTTTCTCAACCGATCAAGCTCATCGGGTATCCGGTGGCCCAATTGACGGTGGCGTCCGACAATCCCCAGGCCGACGTCTTCGTTTACCTCGATCGCATCAAGGTGGACGGCAAGGCGGATGTTGCTGCGTTTGGTCGCCTCAAGCTATCGCACCACAAGCTAGCGCAGGCCCCTTACAACACCCTCGGGTTGCCGTGGCACTCTGGGCTTCAGGCGGATGTCGCTCCGCCGGCCCCGGGGGAAGCGGTGCCGCTGTCGATTGCGCTGACGCCTGTTTCGCTGGTCGTCGCGCCGGGCGAGCGGTTGCGCTTCGTGGTCACGGGCGCCGACCCGCGCCAGCGCAATTTGAAGGCCATTCGGCTCAATCCCGCCCCGCAGATCACCGTGCGCGTGGGCGGCCCAGCCGGTTCTCGCATCGATCTGCCGTTGGCTCCGTGAACAATAATGACACCGGCGCAAGACGCCGACGCGACTTGAGGGAGAATTGCCATGATTATTGACAAGCAGGGGCTCCGCCCCGCGATCTTGATGCTGGGCGTTTCGCTGGGCACGCTGGCGATGGCCAGTCCCGTTTCCGCGCAAGACCGTCCGGTGCCCAGCGCGACAGTTCCGGCCGACCCTGAGGGCGCCGGTCCAACTCCTGTTACCGATACGCCTCCCGAAACGATCGTGGTGACAGGAAGCCGGTTGCGCGGCGTAGCGCCAGTTGGGTCCAGCGTCATCGCGCTGGGCCGCGCGGAGATCGAAAGCTCAGGCGCGGTGACCATCGACCGGATAATCAAGGAAATCCCGCAGAACTTCGACCTGGGCGTGTCCGAGAACTCGCGCGGCCAGTCGGGCGGGAGCGGCAATATCACGTACGGCAACTCGGTCAACTTGCGGGGGATCGGCCCTTACGCGACCCTGGTGATCATCGATGGCCACCGCGTGACCAGCAACAGCCGTTCGATCGACCCCTCGGTGCTGCCCTCGCTCGGTGTTGAACGGGTCGAGGTCGTCGCCGACGGCGCGTCGGCGATTTACGGGTCGGACGCCGTGGCGGGGGTCGTCAACTTGATCCCGCGTCGCACGCTCGATGGCGGCGAAATGTTTGCCCGCAGTGGCTTTTCGGACGGGGGCGACTTTAGCGAAAAGGCGGTTGGCCTGGCACTGGGCAAGCGCTTTTCGCGCGGACAAATCATGATCGCGGGCGAGCATGTGGAACGTTCCAACCTCTCGGGCGACGACCGCAATTTCTTCGTCAGCAATCAACTCCCGTTCGGCGGCACTGACGGGCGAACCACGCGCTGCAATCCCGGCAACATCCGAGTCGGTTCCACGTTCTACGCCATTCCAGCCGGCGGGGTCACCCAGGCGAACGCCGGATCTCTGGTGGCAGGCACGCGCAACTTGTGCGAGCTGCTGCGGGGCCAAGACCTGATCCCCGAACAGAGCTACAATACCGTGAATAGCACGGGCACGTTCGACATTACGGGCAGCATCAGTCTGTTCTACGATGCGTTCTATTCCAAGCGCGATTTCTACCGCCGCGGCAGCTACATCGCGCTTAATAACGTGAACGTGCCGCAGACGAATGCATTCTTCGTGCGCCCGGCTGGATTTGCCGGCAACAGCTACGGCATCGATTACCTCGCTTTGGAACTTCCGCCCGGCAACACCGCCGGTTACGCCAAGAGCTGGCAGGTAACCCCCGGGATCCGCGTCAAACTGCCGCACGATTTCCAATTCGAAGCGCTGGTTGGGCGCGGCAAGACCGATGACTTCTCGGGCCTCTATACCGCGGTTAATAATGGCGCGCTCACTACGGCGTTGGCCAGCAGCGACCCGGCCAAGGCGCTCGACGTCTATGGTCTCGGACGGACCAATCCGGCGATCTTGCCGGGGTTGGCTGACAATATCTTCCTAGCGCCGACCAACGGCGACTTGTGGACCTACGCAGCCCGGATCAACGGATCCTTGGTGGATCTGCCGGGCGGTTCGGTTAAGCTGGCGGCGGGGTTCGAGCGGCAGGACTTCAACGTGGCGCTGGGGTCCGCGCGCGGTGGACCAACCCTGCCGATCACTTACCGCAACTTCGGCCGTACCGTGGATTCTTTCTATGGCGAGTTGTACATCCCGATCTTCGGGCCGGGCAACGCGATACCGGGGTTCGAGCGGCTGGAACTGAACGCCGCGGTCCGACATGACAAGTACAGCGACGTTGGCTCGACCACCAATCCAAAGTTTGGGATCAACTGGTCGCCAATCGACGCGGTCAAGCTGCGCGCCAGTTACGGCACATCGTTCCGTGCGCCCACTATCCCCGAAATCTACGGCAATTCGAACAACCTGTTCGTCCAACCCTATTCCAACCCCGCCGGCGGGACCATTATCGGGGTAGCCTTGTCCGGCCAGAACCTCGACCTCACGCCGGAAACCGCAAAGACTTGGTCGGTGGGCGCGGATATCACGCCCGTGCCGCGGCTGCGCCTCGGCGCGACCTACTGGAGCGTGAATTACGACAACCAGGTCGTCGCCAATCTGTCGAACCTCGCGATCCTAGGCAGCGAAGCGTTCTACGCGGGCACCGGCATCATCCTGCGTGGGGCGGAAGCGGCCGCGAAGGTCGCCGCGCTGAACGGTTCCGGCGTCGGCTTCAGTGGCGTGCCACCCGTGCCGGTGACCCTGTTCGTCGACGGGCGCGGGCGCAACCTGGGCACTTCGGTTACGCGCGGTATCGACGTCGTCCTCGATTGGCGGATCAACTTGACCCCGCAGGACATGATCTCACTCAATGCAGCGGGAACGTACCTCACCACTTACCGCGTTGCCGCAACCCCGAACGCCCCGCAGATTGACCGCCTGAACACCATCTTCAATCCGCTGCGATTCAAAGCGCGGTCCAGCGTTTCGTGGGATCACGCTCCGTTCAATGTTCGCGCCACGTGGACGCACATCAACGGGTACATCAACAACGTGCCCACGGTGCCGCAGCAGGTGGGCAGTTTCAACCCGGTCGATCTTGCGATCACTTTCAAGGTCGGAGACGAGTCGGCGAGCGGCTTTGTCGCCAAGGGCGCTTCGGTCACGCTCGAAGTTCGCAACGCCTTTGACGAGGCGCCGCCTTATGTGAACATAACCCCCAGCGGAAACGGCAGCGGGGGTTACGATGCCTCTGCAGCCGATCCGATCGGGCGCTTGTTTGCCGTGAGCGTCAGGAAATCTTTCTAGGAGCGGCGCGAAGCGCCACACGCCCAATACGATGAGCGATGACTTTGTAACCCTGGTGCTGGCCGGGGACCTCATTCTGGACGAACCGGACCCGGGCTACTGGCTCTCGGGCATCGCCCCTGCTTTGCGCGCGGCCGACCTCGCGATCGGTCATCTTGAGGTACCGCACACGGACTGCCACGACGAGGTAGGAGGCGACGTCCCATCTCCGGGGGCGCCGCCGGAGAATCTCGCTGCGCTGGCCCAGGCGGGTTTCGCAATGGTGAGCCTGGCCGGCAATCATATGGCGGATTGCGGACCGCAGGGCATCGCCGACACCATCGCAGGCCTCGGCGCTGCCGGGATCGCCCATGCGGGTGCAGGTGCTGACCTGGCCGCGTCGCGCCAAGCTGCGTTCGTTACTGTAAAAGGCCTTCGGATCGCCCTGTTGAGCTACAACTGCGTCGGGCCCGAGTTCGGCTGGGCTGGGCCAGGCAGCGCTGGGAGTGCTTATCTTCCCCTGGAAGTGGCAGGTGGAGGGCCAGTGACGCCGCGCTCGACGATCGCGGCGATTGCCCCTCAGGCGTACGACATTCTCGCTGAGGATATCGCTACCGCGCGAGCGCAAGCGGATATCGTGCTGGTAGCGTTGCACAAGGGGCGCGTGCACACTCCGGCGGCGCTTGAACCCTACGAAAGCCCGTTGGCCCGCGCCGCGATCGACGCCGGGGCGGACGTGGTGATCGGCCACCACGCGCACATCGCGCGCGGGATCGAATTCCATCGCGGCAAACCGATCTTCCACGGCCTTGGCAACGGTTGTGTCGTCACGCGCGCTTTATCACCGGCCCAGGATCACCCCGCGCGGCGCGAGTGGGCGGAGCAGCGCAAGGTCCTGTTCGGTTTCGAACCCGACCCGGAATATACGCTCGCGCCGTTCCATCCTGAGGCGAAGCACGCCTTCCTCGGGAGAGTTGAAGTGGCGCGGAATGGGGCAGTGCGCGCCTCGATCGTACCCGTGTGGGTAGAAGCGCCGGGCAGGCCAGTGCTGGCGAGCGGCCAGCGGGCGGAGCAAGTGCGGCGGTATATCGAGGCTATTACCGTCAGCGCCGGGCTGGATGCGGTCACCATCGGCGACGATGGCCGGGTGGCTCTCGCCGCATGACGGCGCTGCACCGCATCGGTGTATGGATCGGAGGCGCCGCGCTGCTGGCTGCGACGGCAATCGACACCATCGCGGTGATCGGGCGCAACATCGGCCTGCCGATCATCGGCTCGATCGAACTGGTCCAGACGGCTGTGCTGGTGTCGGGCGTGTTCGGCCTGATCTTTGCCACCTGGGGCGAGGAGCACGCCCGAGTCCGCATCCTTACTGACCGCCTCCCGCGCGCGGGTGCGCTGGCGGATATCATCGGGCCTTTGTCGATGGCACTGTTCTTTGGCTGCCTGCTGACCGGCTCGCTGTGGCTGGCCAGCGACCTGTGGAGCGGTCACGAGCGAAGCGAAGTGCTCGGTATTCCGTGGGGCGCCCTGCGGCTCACGGCGAACCTTGGGTTGGCGGGCTGCGTGTTAGCTTCGCTCGCGGTGCTTTTCCGGCGCACCCAGCGATGATTTACGCGACTCCCGCCACCGGTGCACTGGGCCTGCTCGTGCTCTTCGCGCTCATTTTGAGTGGGGTGCGCATCGGCGCGGCGCTCGGTCTTGTCGGGTTGGGTGGGCTGGCGGTCGTGCTCGGGCCGGAACCGGCGTTGATCAAGGCGGGCGTGGTCACCATCGACACATTGACGCGATACGAGCTTGGCACGCTGCCGCTGTTCCTGCTGATGGCGCACGTGTTCTTCGCGGTCGATGCCAGCCGCGACATGTTCGATGTCGCCGCACGGTTCCTGGGCCACCGGCGGGGCGGGCTCGCCTATGCCGCTGTGGCCGGCTGCGCGGGCTTCGGCGCCATAAACGGCTCGAGCCTCGCGACCGCGGCAACGATCGGTTCTGTCGCGCTCCCGGAAATGCGCCGCCGCGGCTATTCGGACGCCCTGGCGACGGGCACCGTCGCCGCGGGCGGTACTCTGGGCCAGATGATCCCGCCCTCGGGCGCGCTCATCGTTTATGGCATCATTGCCGAGACGTCGATCGGGCAACTGTTCACGGCCGCGATCATTCCGGGAATTTCTCAGGCGCTGTTTTATTTCGTGGTGATCTGGCTGCTCGTGCGGTGGAAACCGGGCGTCGCGCCGGCGTCCGAACGGGCGGGGTGGCGCGAGCGGTGGGAGTCCTTGCGCCGCGTCTGGGACATGGCGCTGCTCATCGCGGTAGTCATCGGCGGGATCGCCGTGGGTTGGATCAGCCCGTCCGAGGCCGCTGCCATCGGGGCGGCGGGTTCCCTCCTCATCGCGCTAGTCCGGCGTCGGCTCGGCTGGTCAATGCTGTTCTCGGCCTTCGAGGCGACCCTCAAGACGAGTGGGATGATTTTCCTCATCATCATCGGCGCGCTGGTGTTCTCGGTCTTCATCGGCGTCACCGGCCTCGCCGAAGCGGCCAGCTCCGGGATCGCGGGGCTGCACCTGGGCCCGACCGGCACGCTGGTGGTTATCGCCTTGCTGCTGCTGGTTCTCGGCTCGGTTCTCGACGGGCTCGCGCTTATGTTGCTGACCACGCCGATCCTGCTGCCGATCGTCGAGTCCACCGGCATGTCGGCGCTGTGGTTCGGTATCTTCATCACCCGGGCGATGGAAATGGGCTTCGTCCATCCGCCGCTCGGCATGAACCTTTATGTGATCCAGGGGGTGGCAAAAGATGTTCCCATCGGCCGTATCTTCAAAGGCGTCCTGCCGTTCCTGGCCAGCGACTTCGTGCACTTGTTCTTGCTGATCCTGGTCCCCGGCATGGCGCTATGGCTGCCCTCGGTGCTGAGATGACGGGCCCTATTGCCCACGTCGGGCCCAACCTGCCGATGGACCTTCTGCGGGCAACCGGCCGTCACGCGGGCGCAATAGCGTTCGATCCCGATCGTTCTACGCCGGTCGCAGACCAGTGGATGGAGACGAAGTTCGCCCCGTGGGCCAAAGTCATTCTCGAGGGGTGGGCAGCCGGCGAATACGACGAGCTGGCACAAGTTCTGTTCAGCCGGGCGGACGACAGCGCGCAGCGCTTATATTATTACGTATGCGAGCTGCAGCGGCGGGGACTCGTTGGTGGACCCGAGCCGCTGATCCTCGATATCGCGAAAGTTCCGCGTGCCAGCAGCATCGATCACACCGCGCATTGCGTGCGTCAATTGACCGTGCGGTTGGAGGTCGACGAGGACGTGCTGGTCACCGCGATCGAGACTTGCAATGCGGAGCGATCCGTTGCTGCCAGCGCGGTTGGGAGGCCGGTGTGCCTTCTCGCCGGCACTCCGCCGCCTGACGGACGGCTGCATGCTGCCATTCGTCAGGCCGGCTTCGTCCCGGTCGGGCGGACTTTGCTCGAAACCTGGAATCAGCTGGGTTCACCGGTCGACTTGACCACTGGCGACGCCTGCGCCGCGTTGGCCCGCCAGATACACGGCGATCCGCAAGGGCCGCGGTCGTTTGCTGATCCCGGCGCCATGTTGAGCGGTGCATTATCCGCCACTGGCGCGACGGCTGTCATCCTGTGGCAGACGGAGGAAGACGAAGCGCAGGCCTGGCATCTGCCGGCTCAGAGAGCAGCCCTGTCCACCGCAGGCGTATCGGCTCTGGTCATGACCCGCCGCGACTGGCTCGGCCGCGATGCTGCGGCACACGAAATCACCGCGTTCCTCGGGGGAATTAAGGCATGAGCCTGCTCAAGGGCCATCGCGTCGCCATTGTCGGCGGGATGGCGAACCGGCCATTGGCGCGGTTCCTCGCTTCTCTTGGCGCGGAGCTGGGCGGCCCCGTCGAAGGGGCATCGTTTGTCATCGACGATCTCGGGCTGGAGGCGACCCGCGCCTTGCCAATCGCCGAATCCACGGTGCACGTGTCGGTCACACCATTTGGCTCGGGCGGGCCGCGCAGCCAGTGGCGGGGCAGCGAGCTGGTGGCTTCCGCCACCGGAGGCGCCCTTCGCGTCACCGGAGAGCCGGGTCGTCCGCCGGTCAAGGAAGCCGGTGATGCCTGCACGTTCCACGCCGACATGGTCGCCGCCGCCGGAGCGATGGCGGCGCATTACGCACGTGGCACCCACGGCCGGGGCCAGCATGTCGACGTATCGATCCAGCAGGTCGCCTTCAGCCGCAACACGAACGGCGTGCTTGTCTGGCAGTTCGACAAGCGGAAGCTCCATCGGGTGGGCGGCAAGCTGGCGTACGGCAAGGCGACCATCCGCGCGATCTGGCGGCTCGCGGACGGGTGGTGCTTCCATTCGCTGATGACCGGGAGGCTAGGCGCGCCAGCGAACCGTGCGCTGGCGGAGTGGATGGACGAGGAGCCGGCGGAAAATCCGCTGCGCGGCGTCGATTGGCTGAGCTACAACCGCTCGACCCTGCCTGCCGAGACCCGCGCACAGTGGGAAGCGGCCATCGCCGCGTTTTTCGCCCGGCGCACCAAGCAAGACATCGCCGACGAAGGGCTGCGCCGCGGCATCAACGCCTGCGTGGTCAACGAGCCTGCCGATGTGCTCGCTGACGCCCATCTGGCAGCGCGCGGCTTCTTCGACACCGAGGACGGCCTGCCGCGGAGGTTTGCGGGGATTGTCGAAGGCGGGCACGCGACGCCGCACGAAAGCCATGGCGGTTCCCGCCCGGGCCCCCTGGCAGGCGTGCGGGTACTCGACTTTGCTTGGGCGCTGGTGGGCTCGATCACGACCAAGACGCTCGGCGACCTGGGTGCCGACGTCGTCAAGATCGAGAGCCGCACCCGGCCCGACCTGTCGCGCATGGACGTGCAGGTTTCGGCCTCGCAGCATGGCGATTTTGATGACAAGCCATGGTTCGCGCACCTCAACTCGTCCAAGCGGAGCGTGACCCTGAATCTCAAGCAGCCGGCTGTCTGGGAGATCCTGCGGCCCCTGATCGAATGGGCCGATGTGGTGGTCGAGAACTTCTCCCCCGGGACGATGGCCAAGCTCGGGCTTGGATACGCAGACCTGCAGGCGATCAACCCGCAAATCGTGATGGTCTCGGGCAGCGTCTACGGACAGACCGGCCCCCTGGCGCAGGAATGGGGCGTGGACGGTACCGGGGGCGCGCTGTCGGGCCGGACCTTCCTGACCGGTTACCCAGGCGGTGATCCGGTGATACCCGGCGCTGTGCCCTACGGCGATGTAATCGTACCGTTCGTGATGGCGGCTTGCGTCGCTGCCGCGTTGCAAACGCGCCGCGAAAGCGGGCAAAGCTGCCACATCGATGCGTCGATGTATGAAATCTGCGTCCAGCAGATGCGGCCCTATCTCGCCGCCGCGATGGCAGGGGAAAGCCCTCAGCGTGCCGGGAATGCCGATCCGGGCGTGTTCTTCCAGGACGTGTTCCCGGCTGCGGGCGAGGATCGCTGGGTCGCGATCAGTGTTGCGGATGAGCCCGAGTTGGAACGGCTGAAAACCGTGACGGGCAGCGACATCGCGGGCTGGACCGCGACCCGTGACGACCACGCAATCGCGGATCAGTTGCAGGCCCTCGGGTTCGCCGCGGGGGTCGTGCAGGATTGCGAAGACATGATCGAGCGCGATCCGCAACTGACCGAGCGCGGGTCGCTGGTCGAACTCGACCATCCCGTGCTGGGTCCGTTCGGGCATATCGCCACCCCGATCCGCTTTTCGCGCGACGTCCCACAGCCGTACCGTGCTCCGCGCATGGGTGAGCACGGGCGCGAAGTTGCCGCGGAACTGTGCAACCTTGACGACGCGCGGATCGATGAACTGCAGCAATTGGGAGTGTTCGAGTGAGCGCACCACTATCGGGCGTGCGAAGCCGCAAGACGCTTACTTGCACCGCCGAAGCGACGGCATTTCAGAAGGCATTCGGTCAAGACCTCAAGCGGCAGGTGGTCGATGAGGGCGAACCTTTCGTCATTGCCCAGGCCGACACGCCGCACGAAATCTTCCATGCCATGGATATCCCGGTGATCTCCAACCAGTGGTGGTCCGCGTACATTTCGGCCAAGCAGCTTTCGGGGCGCTACTTCGATGCGATGGCGCAAGCCGGCTACCCGGCCAACAGCTGCAAGTACTGCTCGCTGGGCCTCGCCTGCACGATCGCCAATGATCCGACGACTGCGCCTTGGGGCGGCCTCCCCACTCCCACCGCGATCGTGGCGCGGCTAACGTGCGATTGCATCCAGCACGTCTTCACCCAGTGGGCAGCCGCCATGGGCACCGACTTCTTCGCAATGGAAGCGCCAGCGTGGGAAACCAAGACGCTTGATTGGTACACTCGCTCGAGCACCGAATGGGAAAGCCTCTATCAGCCCGACCGCATCAACCTGATGGTTCAGGAGATGGGGGATTTGATCACCTTGCTAGAACGCAAGACCGACCGCCGCTTCGACCGCGCCAAACTGGACGCGTTGATGCAGCGTATCGACGTGCAGGAGCGGGCACTGTGGGAAGCCGCCCGCGCGATCGGCGAAGCGCGTCCATGCCCGGTTTCGATCGCCGAGCAGATGCCCAATACGATGATCCCCCAGTGGCATCGGGGCTCAGACTGGGCGGTTGCGCATTCCGAGAAGTTCCGCGACGAGGTCCAGCAGCGGATCGACCAGGGCCTCGGCGCGGCGAGCCATGAGCGGTTGCGGCTGATGTGGATCGGGGCCGGGGTGTGGCACGACCCGGGGTTCTATCAGGCGCTTGAAGAGAGCCTGGGAGCTGTCTTCGTCTGGTCCATGTACCTACCCTTCGCCGGGCCCCAGTACATTCGTGAGACGCACGGGCGGACGATGGACGCGCTGGCCAGCCGGATCTGCTCGATCAACGAAGTGCTGCACCTCCCGCCGTGGATGAATGGCTGGATGGTCAGCGAGGCCAAACGCTGCGAACTCGACGCCGCCGTCATGCTCCTGCCGCCCGACAACCGGTTGTCGCAATCGGGTACCAAGCTGACGGCGCTGGCGCTCGAGGAAGCGGGCGTGCCGGTGCTCATGATCGATGCCGACATGGTCGATGCCAAGATCTGGGACCACGCCAAGATGGTGGGCCTGGTCGCGCAGTTCCTCGAGCAGCGGGGGCTGACGTGACGCCCGTGCGATCCCTCGCCCTGCTCGTGGCGGTGCTCCTGGGAGCATGCACGCGGCCGATTCCGCCGGGCGTTACCGAGCTGACCTACGCCACCCCCTACGCACCGACCCACCCATTCAGCCGCGCCGACCAGCGGTGGATCGACCACATTGAGTTAGCGTCGGGTGGATCGCTCAAGATCGTGCCGATGTGGTCTGGCGCGCTGTTGTCATCGGATATGTCGCTTGAGGAGCTGCGCCACGGCGTGGCCGATATCGGCTTGGTCACACCGATCTATACCCGCGGCGGGACGCATCTCGTACGCATCCAGTCGGGGTTCTACAGCGGCGCGGACTCGATCGCTTCCCAAGTGGCGCTCTACGGTTGCCTCGAGCGTTCTGTGCCGGAACTGTCACGCGAGTTGCACGGGCTGCATGTGCTGGCGGTGCAGGGCGGGCTTCTGCCCGGGATCGTCACCAGCAAGCGACCGGTGAAGTCGTTGGCCGATCTGAAAGGCTTGCGGATCCGTGCCCCAACCGAATTGCTTACCGTCCTGCGCGGCCTTGGCGCCGATCCAGTCAACATGCCGATGGGCGACGTCTATTCCGCGCTGGCGCGGGGCGTCATCGACGGCGTGATTGCCCCGATCGACACGTTTCGCGCGCTCCATTTCGACGAGGTGGGTCATTACTACGCGACGCTCTCCGTGCCCCGGGGCGCCTACCCTTCGCGCGCGATCGGCGATGCCGCATGGGCCCGGCTGACCCCTGTGCAACAGCAACTATTATTGCAGTCGCGGTCCGTGTGGGAGGCAGACTTGCGCGATGAGATAGAGAAGGGCGCGGTGACCGGGGCTGCGGCCGCCAAAAAGTCAGGAGTGCGGATCGTCGACTTCGCCCCGGCCGAGCAAGCGCGGTTCGACGCGCTGTACCTGGCCGACGCGCAAACCAACGCGCGGGCGCTCGCGGCCTTCGGCATCGACGGGCTCGACGCCTTCCGCAAGGCGCGCGCGAGCGTCCGCACCAGAGACCATATTCAATGCAGAGGGGCCGCGTGAACCAGCCACTGACGGGTATCCGGGTGGCTGATTTCAGCCATGTCATGGCCGGGCCTTTCGCCTCTCATCTGCTACGGCTGATGGGTGCGGAAGTCATCAAGATCGAACCCAAGAGCGGCGATCAATTCCGCGACTATAGTCCCGATCCCGGCTTTGCCGGCATGAGCCCGCCCTTTATCGCGGCCAATGTCGGGAAGAAGTCGATCGCGCTCGACCTCAAGGATCCGAACGAAAACGCGATTGCCCGCTCGATCGTCGAGCGCAGCGACGTGTTGATCGAAAATTTCCGGCCCGGGGTCATGGCTCGCCTCGGTCTTTGCTACGAAAAGGTCCAGCAGACGAACCCCGGGATCATTTATTGCTCGGTCTCGGGTTACGGCCAGAACAGCCCTCAGCGCGATTGGCCGGCCATCGACAATATCGTTCAGGCCACCGCGGGCATGATGATGCTGAGCGGCGGAGAGGGCGAACCGCCGGTGCGCGTCGGCTTCCCGATCGTCGACACGCTGGCCGGGCAGACCGCCGCGCTCGCGATTCTGGGTGCCATCGTCCAGCGCCAGGCGACGGGGCAGGGGGCGCAGATCGATGTCTCGATGTTCGATGCCACGCTCGCGTTCATGACGTCGGCCATCACGCCCTATCTGGTGACCGGTCGCGCCATGAAGCGGATGGGCAATACCGGCTATAGCGGGTTGCCAACGGCCTCGCTGTTCACGTGCCGCGACGGGCGCCAGATCTCGCTCGGGATCGTGCAGGACAACCAGTTCGCCGCCTTCGCCAAGCGTGTCGGCCGGGAGGACTGGCTGACCGACGAACGCTTCAGCACGCCGACGGCGCGTCGAGCAAATTTCGATGCCGTTCACGCCGAACTGGCGACGACGTTCGCCCAGCGCGACGCGGCGCAATGGGAAGCCGAATTGAGCGCCAACGGAATCCCGTGCGGCATGATCCGCACGGTCAACGAAGCCGTCGATCTGGCGAGCGAGGCAGGCCTCCTGCACGTGGCTATCCCGGGCATTCCTCAGATTGGCACCCTGGCCATTCCCAATGCCGGCTTCCAGATGAAGCCGGGCTCGCCCGGAACCGCCGAACCGCCGCCCCGGCTCGACGAGCACCGCGAGGAGATTCTCGAATGGCTCGCGCACGATCCCGGAGATAAAGGTAAGGGCGTCAAAACCGGCGGTGGAGAGGCAAAATGAAAAAAAGCATACGTTGCACGGCCATGACGGGCTTGATCGCGCTGGCCGTCCAGGCCGCGGCACAACAGCCGCCGTCGCCTGCTCCAGGAGGGGCCGACCTGGCCCGGGCGATGGAACAAGCCAACAAGCTGCCCGACACCCCCGGCGATGGCCCTTACCCCGCGGTGATGGAGCTCGATCCTGGCTTGCCCAATCACGTGGTCTATCGTCCGGCAGACCTCAAGCCTTTCGCAGGGGGCAAGCTGGGCGTTTTCGCATGGGGCAATGGCGGTTGCGCGGACGACGGCGCCAGCCAGCGCCAGCACCTCGCCGAGATAGCCTCGTACGGCTACCTCGTCGTCGCGCCTGGCGCGTGGCGCAGCGGACCCAATGCCAAAGTTGCCCGCCAACCAGCCCGCGCCGCTCCGGCTGGCGAGCGCTTGCCGCCACCCGCGACGAGCGCGGCAGACGTCAAGCAGGGCCTCGATTTCGCGCTGGCCGAGAACGCTCGCCGGGGTAGCAAATACGCCAACCTGATCGACAAGCGCGCGGTTGCGGTAGGCGGGTTCAGCTGCGGCGGGCTCCAGGCCATCTCACTTGCGGCCGATCCACGGATCGGCACGGTAGTGGTCCAGAACAGCGGCGTATTCAACGATGCCAGCGAGTCGATCGGCGGCATGAAGGTGTCGAAGGACGTCTTGAAAAACTTCCGTACTCCGGTGCTCTACCTGCTCGGCGGCCCGACCGATATCGCCTACGCCAACGGCAGCGATGACGTAAAGCGTATCACCAACGTGCCGCTGGCGTTCGTCAATCTGCCGTTTGGCCACGGCGGAACTTACGCGCGCCCGATGGGCGGCACGGCGGCCGGGATCGTGGTCGACTGGCTCGAGTGGCGCCTGCGTCACAATGCCAGCGCCGGGCGCAGCTTTATCGGAGCGAACTGTCGGCTATGCGTAAATCCCGAGACCAAGATTGAACAAAAGAACTTCCCCGCTCAATAGGTCACTTAGTTTGTGACCAGCGGCAGCAGTTCGATTGCGTTGGAAATACCTAGCCGGCGGTAAGCGCGTTGGCGAAACGTCACCACCGAGGTTTTGGCGATCCCGAGCCGCGAGGCCGTCGCCGCCACGCTCAGACCGCAGGCGGCGCAAGCGCAAACCTCGCGCTCGCGCGAAGTCAGCGCGGGCCAGCGTCCGGCAAAGCGGTGGGCGAGTTGGGCAGGTGTCAGCGCAGGTCCGTGTGCCGGCAATGGTCGCGCCAACGCCAGCATCGGCAGCGCCAACCGGGCAATCGCGGTGACCGCCTCCAGTTCGCGTTCGGACAACCTGCCATGGCTCGCGTGCCGGGCGACATTGAGGCCCGTCCAGCCGTCCTTGCCGCGCAGGACGACTGAGATCCGCTCCACGATCCCGGGCTCCTCGAAGAACCGGCGCCTGAAGCCGGTCGATCCGATGTCAGCCGGACGGACCCGTTGCACCGCGACATCGCCCGTGCGGGGGGCCGCTCGGTACAGATCAGCGATCGGATCGAGTTGCTTGTAATGCAAGCTATAGTCGGGGAGCAGATCGGCAATGCGCTGCTCACAATGAAAGTAGTGCAGGGCGTCCTGGCCGCTAGCTGCCTCGAACAAGTACAGCCGGCGCGTTCCCGAGGTGAGGCTGTCGATGCCGTCGCGGACAGCGCCGCCGAAGTCCTCGCTGCCGATCGCGCCGATTAGCGCTTCATAAGCCGGTCCGATCGTGGGGGGCAGGCGCCAATCGGTCACGCACCAGATATCTGTCATCGACTCTCCCCGCATGTCCCGTCGGCATCATGCCTTGTCGTCTCCCCAGAGGACAGACCTTGAATGCTCGCGGCATTACTCGGAGCGAAAACCAAAGGGAAAAGTCGATGCTCGACGGCAAGGTAATGATAACTGTCGCCCTCAATGGAGGGATGCAGCAGGACCGTGATGGAGCAGTGGTACCCAAGCAGCCGGATGAAATCGGCGAAGCCGCCGCGCGATGCTGGGAGGCGGGCGCTTGTGTCGTGCATGTTCACGCCCGCGGTCCGGACGGTAAGAACAGCGGCGACAAGGGCATTTACGCGGAGATAATCCGGCAGATCAGGGCGCGCAGCCCGATCCTGATCCAGACAACGAACGGCATAGGGGTGCGCCGCGATCCGGAATCAGGCCAGTTCATCTGGCCGAGCGACAAGGAACGCCTCGGCCTACTCGAGATCGAGCCGCAGCAGGACTTGTTCGGCATTGCGGGCGGCTCGGCCGACTTTCACAATCCCGAAGGCGGTTATCCCGCAGAGACCCCGTACGTGAATTCGCCGCAATTGCTCCGGCGGACCATCGAGGCTGTCTATGCCAAAGGCTCTGCCCTCGAATACGAAATCGTCGAGGCCAGTTCGCTGCACCGGCTGATGCGCTATGCCGATGAAGGGTTGTTCGACCGCCATCGCAATAACATCTGGCTCCTCCATGGCGGCGGATTCGGCGCGACGCCGCCGGTCGCCCGCAACGTCATCTTCAACATCGATGAGGGCCTGCGCATGTTTCCGCAGGCGATCTGGGGCGTTACCGCCACGGGGCGCGACATGTTCCGAATTGCCACGCTCGGTCTGGCGATGGGCTGTGATCTGGTGCGGGTCGGGTTCGAGGACGGGATCCACTTGCCCGATGGCACCGCCGCGCGCGACAATGCCGAAATGGTTCGGGCCGCGGTCACCATCGCCGCGCTCTACGGACTCACCCCCGCAAGCGTTCCCGAGGCGCGCGTCCGGTTCGGGTTGTGAACGATACCGTGAACCTGCGGGCCAAGGCACGGGCGACGATAGCGGTCTGCACCGCGATTTATTTGCTCGACGGCCTGATTCATACGATCCTTGGTCCGCTCGCGCCCGACATCGCGCGCTCGCTTTCGCTCGGCAAGGCAGAGCTCGGCCCGATCTTTTCCTCAAACCTGATCGGTCAATGCATCGGCCTGGTGGTGTTCCCGCCGATTGCGGATCGCATCGGGCATCGGCTCACGATTGCGCTGGCAGTACTAGGCTTCGCGGTGGGCCAAAGCGCCAGCGCGCTGGCCGAGGGCGGTACCAGCTTGTTTGCGCTTCGCTTGGCGACAGGAGTGTTTTTGGGTGGATGCCTGCCAAGCTGCCTGGCGCTGGTCACGCAGGCCACCGACCCGGCGCGACGCGGGTTGTCTGTCCTGATTTTGTTCACCGGTTACGGACTTGGCGCAGCGATCGCCGGAGCGGTGGCCGCGGGTTTCGCGCTCTACGGCGGCTGGCGCATGAGCATGATCGCGGTCGGCGCGGTCTCGTTTGTCGCGGCTGCGGCGGCCTGGCTTGCCTTGCCTGACGGCCGGGCCGAGTCCGAGCCGGCGCTGGTGCACGGCGCCTTTTTCAAACTCCTCGCATCGGACTTTCGCGTCGGTACGATTCTGCTGTGGCTCATTTTCGCATCCATGCTGACGATCAGCTATTGCCTCAATTCGTGGCTGCCGATCATGCTGGTGGAGGCCGGGCACAGCGAATCGTTCGCCGCGCTTTCGATCACGATTTTTGGCTTTGGGGGCGCGATCGCGGCACTCCTGGTCGGGCTGCTGATCGACCGCCACGGTGCAATTCCCGTCCTGATCGGCTTTACCGCCGCGGCGGCGGCAACGCTGTTCGCCATCGGTCAGATGCTGACAACCGCATCGGCACCGGCGCTGATTGCAATGCTCAGCGCCGCCGGCTTCTTCAGCCTGGGCGCCTATGGCGGGGTCAACGTCGTGCTCGCCGATTTCTATCCGCAAGGCGTGCGTGCAACCGGCATCGGGTGGGCCAAGAGCGTCGGCCGGCTGGGTACCGTGATCGCGCCGATCCTGATCGGTTTCGCGCTCGCGGCCGGTGTCGCGGGTTCGTTCGTTATCTCGTTGTTCGCGATCCCTGCACTTGTGACGGGTGTGGCGCTTGCGGCCATCTCGACAACCCGGCCGTGGCGCAGTCGACCGGCAACGGGCAGGCGGGCAAGAGCCGCTCCCTCGATCTAAATCCGCAGCAAACGCGCCGCGTTGCCGTATTCGATCGCGGCGAGCGCCTCCGGTGCAAGTCGCAGCCGGGCAAGAGCGGCGCGCGACGCGGCCAGGGTGCCCCACGGGAAGTCGGTGCCATAAAGGACGGCGCCTTCGGGCAGCCAGGTCCGCAGGGCGGCCATGGCGGGCGGACTGGTGACGCTCGCCGTGTCGACGTAAATCTTTGCCAGCGCCGCAGCGGCTCCTTCGGGAACCCGCGCGCCGAGTTCGCGATTGACGAAGCCCATCGCGATCACCCGCTCGGCCACCATCGGGAAAATCCCGCCGCCGTGGGAAAAAGTGAACCGCACCGACGGGCTTCGGCTCAATGTTCCTGACCACAACAGGCTGGCGATGGTCCGCCCGGTATCGACTAGGAACTCGATCAGCGGAGTCGCGACGTCGCGCACCAACCCGGCGCAACAGGGCGCGTTTGGTGGGGTGGACGTAAACCGCGATCTTGCGGCGTTCAAGCCATTCGAACAGCGGGCGGAACTCCGGTTCTCCCAGGTACCGGCCGCCGTAATTGGTCAAAACGCCCACTCCACACGCGCCGTCGAGCGCCAGCGCTCGCTCGGCTTCTCGGATGGCACCGTCGACGTCGGGCAGCGGCAACGCGGCGAAAAAGCGAAAGCGGCCCGGGTGCGACTTGCCGAGCGCGGCGGCGTAGTCGTTGCAGTCACGCGCGACACTCCGCGCCTGGGCGTCATCACCAAAATGGACGCCGGGCGAAGAGATCGACAGTACCGCCGTGCGCACCCCGGCTTCGTCCATTGCCGCGAGCGATGCTTCGGGAGCCCACGCCAGTACCGCGCCGACGCCGGTCGCGAACATGTCGAGCCAGGATTTGGCAAGCGGTTTGTAAAACGGCGGCAGGAAATGATGGTGGACGTCGATGGCCGGGGTAGCGGGCGCTGGCGCATCTTCGGCGCGGACCGGGGCTCCCACCGTCAGCGTCGCGGCCGTCCCGGCAAGCATGCTTCTGCGCGTACAAATCACGAACCAAACATCCAGGCAGCCATCGGCGCTATCCCATTTATTCTCTTATGCAGGAATTTTATCGGCGAAACCGGCCGGGCGTGCAATAGGCGAGCGCGGAGGAAACATGAGCCCGAACGGTAACGGACCCGCTGGCGATTTCGCTGATGTCGCTAGCGGAGAATTCGCGCGCGGATGGAAAGTCCTCGGCGGCGCGTCGTTCGGAGTCGGCCTCGGCATCGCCGGCCTGCTGACTTACAACTTGGGGCTGTTCACGACCGACTTGGGAAACGAGATCGGCTTGCGTCCTTCGACTTACGGCGCAGCGCTCCTTGGCCTCAACGTGGCGTTGGCGTTCGCCATGCCCGTGGTCGGGCGCATCGTCGATCGTGTAGGTTCGCGAGCCGCCGCCGCTGTGGGCGCGGCAATGCTGTCCGGCGGCTTCCTCGCGCTGTCCCGGGTCCAGTCGGTGACCGGCTATGTGGCGGTGCTGATCCTGATCGGATTCCTCGCCAGCTTATCCTCGCCCGTCGCCCATACGCGGGCGGTGGCCGAAAGGTTCACGCAACGCCGCGGCCTGGCGCTTGGCATCACGCAAGTTGGGATCGGCCTTGCGGCCGCGTTGGTGCCCCCCATTGTCGCGGCTCAGATTGGTAGCGGCGGCTGGCGCAGCGGTTTTTTGCTCCTCGCGGGGCTCGCCGCCGCCGGCGTCGTCCCGGCGGTCCTGGGCTTGCCGGGCAAGAGAGCGGGCATCCACCGTGATCAGGGTGCACGCGAAGAGGTGGTTGCTTCACCGTGGTCGTCCCCGACCTTTCGCCTGCAACTCGCCGCCTTCACAGCAATGTCGCTCGCCTTCATCGGAATCATCGCACACTTCGTGCCGATGCTGCGAGCCAGCGGGTTGTCACTGGTCGCGGCGGGGGCGCTGGCCGGGATGATCGGTTTGTCGGTGATCGTCACCCGCCTGGTCGTCGGGTGGCTCGCGGACCGGGTTGAGCCGGCGTGGCTGGGCGCCGTGAGTTGTGGAATCTGCGCGGCGGGAGCGACCGCCCTGGGGCTCGGGGGCGCCCGCCTGGCGTTGCCCGCCGCACTGGCCCTGGGATGTGCCATCGGGGCCGAGGCCGACCTTATCGGCATCCTGACAGCCAGAAACTTCCCGTTGCGTGGCTATAGTCGCGCTTACTCCGCACAATATAGCGCCTTCACGCTGGCCGCCGGGGTCAGCCCTTTGCTGGTCGGCGTGATGGCTGAGGCTACGGGGAGCTACCGTATTCCGCTGCTCGCTAGCGCTGCCTTGTTGACGCTCCCGATCGTACTCTTTGTCCTCCTTGCGCGGCAACGCGGCACCCCGCCGGCTGGCAATTTCGCGGATCCGCAATCCCCCACCAAATAATTCTTGATGCCCGGAATAAATATTCCTATCGTCGATAATTATAAGAAGAGGCGTGGGGAGATGGAGATGGGCAGGAAGCTATTCCTAGGTGTGTCCGCGGCGGCGCTGATGTGTCCGCTGCATGCTCTGGCGCAAGACGCGGCGCCCGTACCGCAAAGCACGCCGCAAGCGAATTCACCCAACGGGGCCGCCGTGCCCACGGCAAGCCCGCAGGCAGAGGGCGAACTGGGCGAGATTGTCGTGACCGCGCAGCGGGTTGAGGAAAGCAGCCAGCGCGCGCCAATCGCGCTCGACGTGATTTCCCCCGAGGAGCTGGTGCGCCAGAACGTGATCCGCGCGGAGGATTTGTCCCGCACGAGTACCGCCCTGTCCGCCACGGGCAGCACGGGCGGGCCGACAACGGTGTTTTTCGTCCGGGGCGTCGGCAATGCGACCGTCAACGCCTATTCCGATCCGGCGATCTCGTTCAATTACGACGGCGTCTATATCGGCAGGCCCAGTTCGACCTCGGGCGTGTTCTATGATCTGCAGCGCGTCGAGATTCTCAAAGGTCCGCAAGGGACGCTTTACGGCCGCAACGCCACTGGCGGCGCGATCAACGTTATCCCCAACCGTCCCAAGCTGGGCGCCACTTCGTACGAGCTCTCGATCGGGTACGGGAACTACAACTGGCTGACCGGGCAAGTGGCAGTCAACGCGCCGCTCGGTGACAAGGTGGCTGTGCGCCTGGCCGGCTCGATCTCAAGTCGCGATGGTATACAGAGTGACGGAACCGGCAAGCAGCGTGAATACGCCGGTCGCATCCAGATCTATGCCGAACCGACCGACCGCCTCAGCTTGCGCCTGGCCGGCGATGCTTCGCACCAGGGCGGCAGCAGCCTCAGCGGCTTCTATCTCGGGAAGGTCGATCCCACCTTCGGCCCGACCGGGTTCGCCGGATACAACTTTACGCCTATCGGCTTCTCCGCCCAGCAAGGACAGTTTGATCCGGCTTCGCAGGCGCTGCTCGCTTCGCGATTCGTTTCACAGGCAGGCCGGGCCGGCCAAGTCATCGACGGAATCCCGTTCAACGATGACGACTACTGGGGCGTCACGGCGGAACTCAATTATCAGACCGACGCGGGCACGCTCACAGTCCAGCCTGCGTACCGAGAGGCGCAGCTCGCCTATCAGTTTAACGGCGTATTCCGCGGGGCGTTCTCGGCCGAGAAGGACAAACAAACCAGCGTCGAGGCCCGGTGGGCGGGCGATATCGGCAATGCGATCGATTATCTGATCGGGGGCATCTATTTCGACGAGAAGATCGCCGCCACCGCGCGCTACAACCAGCACACGCTGACACCGTACCAGAATTTCTCCACCAGCACGGAATCGTGGGCCGGGTTCGGCAAGGTCACCGCGCACTTGACCGATCAGCTGAGCCTGACAGCGGCGGGCCGCTACACCTCGGACAGGAAGAGATTCGACGGCACGTCCAACGTCTATATCCTGTTCTGCGGCAATCCCGCTCCTCCGCAGGATTTCTGTCCCACACTGCCGTTCGTCCCGGTGCTCGATACCGAACAGCAGTTCGTCGATTTCTACACTTCGCGCGGTATTCCGATCACTCCGGTGCCGTTGTTCGTGCTGCCGCCGTTTGCCGGTGGATCGCAAACCGCGCCGTTCGTCTTGCGCTCACCCATCGTGATCAACTCGGGAATCAAAAACGAGAAGTTCACCTATCGACTAGCCGCGCAGTACGACGTCACGCCGCGCAACATGTTCTATGCCAGCTTTGAAACTGGCTACCATGCCGGCGGCTTCTCGTTCGCGCGCGGCGTGGAAAGCTATTTGCCCGAGACGATCGAAGCCTACACCCTGGGCAGCAAAAACCGGTTTTTCGGCAATACCCTGCAGGTCAACCTCGAAGCGTTCTGGTGGAAATACAAGAACCAGCAGTTCAGCCAGTTCGGCTATGACCTGGGCAACCCTCCGGCGACCGTGTTCCTCACCCGCAATATTGGCGATAGCACGATCAAGGGCCTGGATTTCGACATCGACTTCAAGCCGATGCGCAACACGCTGTTGTCCGCCTCGGTCCAATACCTCGACTCGGTCTACGACAGCTTCACGTACTTCGTCCCCAACCAGGGCCTGCCGCCCGTTTCCACGTGCGCCTTTGCGCCCATCACCCAGACCGTGAACGGGGCTGTCCTGGCGCTGTATAAGATCGACTGTTCGGGCAAGCGGGCGTTCAATTCGCCGCGCTGGTCATTTATCCTCAATGCCGAGCAGACCATACCGCTCAACGACTTCCAGATCGTGCTCCAGGCCGGCACCCGCTATCGCAGCTCGAGCTATTCGACGGCCGACTACCTGCCGTATCTGCAAGCGAAAGCGAATTTCGTCAGCGACGCCTCGATCACTTTCAGCGACAATGATGGCGGCAGGTTCGTGAGCGTGTACGTGCGCAATATCGAGGACAGCCAGCGGCAGCTGGGCGGGACCATCAATACCGCGAACCTGGTCGTCTCCGCGGTCGAACAGCCGCGGACTTACGGTGTACGCATCGGCGGCAAGTTCTAGCCGCACCGCGGCGCATACAAACTGATCGGACGGAGAGAAAAAGCATGTCGGCGAGAGTGAACGATCTCCACTACGTGGGACTGGCGGTGCCCGATTTGGCCGCCGAGCGCGAGTTCTTCGCCGATACGTGGGGGCTGGTGGAAGTCGGCGAGCAGGATGGGAAAGTCTATTTCGCCGCGGAAGGGTCTCCTCATCCCTTCGTCATCCGCTTACGCCAGGATGAGGAGAAGAAGACTGACCTGATCGGATTCTCGGCCGAATCGAGAGACGATGTCATCGCGCTGTTCGCGCAAGTGAAGGCGGCCGGCGCCAGGATCATTTCCGACCCCGCACCCGCTGAAGGGCCCGCCGGCGGCTATGCGTTTCGGTTCTTTGATCCCGACGGCCGTGCGATCGAAGTGATCTGCGATACCCAAAAGCGCCAGCATCGCGCCTTGGCACGGGGGGAAGCTATTCCGATCGGACTTAGCCATGTCGTCCTCCACTCCCCTGACATCGGCAAGCTTGAGACCTTCTATCGCGAGGCGTTGGGCTTCCGCCTGTCGGATTGGATCGGGCAGTTCATGGTCTTTCTGCGCTGCAATTCGGTGCACCACCGGCTGGCGATCCTGCCCGGACCCCCGGCGCTCAACCACGTGGCCTTTGACGTGAGTTCGGTCGACGAGTTGATGCGCGGGCTCGCGCGGTTGACCGAGAAGGGTGTCAAGCTGTCGTGGGGGCCCGGTCGCCACACCGCGGGCAACAACACCTTCACTTATTATCTGACGCCGAATGGAAATGCAGTCGAATATACTTCGGATCTCGAAGACGTAGATGACGAGAATTGGGTGCCACAAACTTATGAGGCGACTCCGGCGATTACCGACCAGTGGGGAACCGGCCGGATCATCACCGGAAACGTGCCCCATGCCGAGATGACGCCCGACAAGGGCCTGTGGCAAGTGCCGGTCTGAGCGAGCGCATGATCGCAAAAGCTTTGGTGGTCGGCGGCGGCGTCGGCGGAATGAGCGCGGCCCTGGCCCTTGCGCGTAGCGGCGTTGAGGTAGAGCTCGCCGATGCCGATCCGCAGTGGCGCTCCTATGGCGCTGGCATCAGCGTAACCGGGCTGTCGCTGCGGGCGTTCGACGACCTCGGGCTGCTGGGCGAAGTACGCGAGAAGGGCTTCGTCGGCGCGGGCATTCGCCTGCGCAACGTCGGCGGCGGTTTGATCATGGAGAGCCCGCCTGTCGCCGCCGATGCGCTTCCGATATCGCGGAGCGGCGGGATCATGCGCCCGGTCCTGCACGACATCATGTCACGGCGCGTGCGGGCTAGCGGGATAGCCGTCACACTTGGCGCCGAAGTCTCGCGCTTCGAGCAGGACGCGAACGGCGTAGCTGTCGAATTCCCCGGCGGCCGCACGGAGCGTTATGACCTCCTTGTTGCCGCAGACGGCATTTTCTCCAAGATCCGCCAGCAGCTGTTTCCCGTGGCGCCCGCGCCGCAGTTCACCGGCCAGGGATGCTGGCGGATAGTGGCGGACCGCCCGGCGGGAGTCGATCGCCCCGAAATGTTTTTGGGTGGGCCGGTCAAGCTCGGCTTCAACCCGGTCTCACGCGACAAGATGTACGCCTTTATCCTCGAGCACGTGCCCAGCAATCCGCGATACAGCGCGGAAGAGCAGCTCGGTCACGTGGCGGACTTGCTCGCCCCATTCGGCGGCTACGTCGCTCAGGTCCGTGAGCAGCTCGGGGAGAACTCGATGGTCAATTACCGGCCGCTCGAGTGGGTCTTGCTGCCCGCTCCGTGGCATCGCGGCCGGGTCGTCCTGATCGGCGACGCGGTCCATGCCACCACGCCGCATATGGCGTCGGGCGCCGGGATGGCGGTCGAGGACGGACTGGTGCTCGCCGAGGAATTGGCGGCCAACGACGATCTCGAGCAGGCGCTCATCGCCTTCACGGCGCGCCGGTTCGAACGCGCCCGGATGGTGGTCGAGAACTCGGTCCGCATCGGCGAGATCGAGATGGCGGGCGGCAACCAGATGGATGCCAACGCGATGCTGGGCGATACGATGCACAAACTCCAGCAGCCGTACTGAAGGGGCGAGACGACATGGCCTATGGGCTTGCTACGGTTATCATCGATCATGCGCCGCACGCGGTCCTGGTGCGCGACGATCGGTTTGTGCCCTTGCGCCACTGGGGGGAAGAACGCGACCTTCTCGAGCTGCTTGGCGATTGGGACACGGTTGTCGTTCGGGTGCAGCAATGGGCCAGCGACGAGCGCGCCTTCGCGGCAGGGCAAGACTTCGGCTCAGCGCAAGTGGAGGCGCCTTATCGCCCAGGGCAGGTGTTCTGCACCGGTGCAAACTATAAGAAGCATGTCGTGGGCCTGATCATGGGCGATCCGTCGATGCGCACGGCCGAGCATGAAAACCTGTCTCCTGACGAGCTGCGGCAGCGGATCGAAGCGATGATGGACCAGCGCGCCAAGTCGCTGCCGTTCGTGTTCCTCAAGCTGCGTTCTTGTGTCGTCGGACCCCAGGCCGATGTGATCATGCCCCGGAATGTCGAAAAGCCGGACTGGGAGCTCGAGCTTGGCGTCGTGATCGGCAAACGCGCGCATCACGTGCCGGCCGCCGAGGCCATGGACTACGTCGCCGGCTTCGCGGTCGTGAACGACGTGACCGCACGCGAGCACATCTTCCGCCGCGACGGCTCGGCAATCGGGGCCGACTGGCTGTCGGGCAAATGCTTCCCCACTTTCCTGCCCTTCGGGCCCATGATCGTGCCGCGCAGCCAGGTCGCCGATCCTTACGACCTCCAGCTGACGCTCAAGGTCAACGGCAAGACCTATCAGGACGAAAACACGTCCGACATGATGGCGTCCATCGAGCGGCAGATCGAATACCTGTCCGACCGCGTCGTGCTCGAGCCCGGTGACCTCATCTGCACCGGCTCGCCGTATGGAAACGGCTCGGCGTTCGGCGTCTTCCTGAAACCGGGCGACCAGATCGAGGCTACGATCGACGGACTCGGTACGCAGCGGAACAAATGCGTCGCCGAGAGCTAACTGTCACGCCTGCGCAGACCTTCGGTGATCAGTTCGATGACAAACGATTCATATCGGCGGCCCAGTTCGTCCATGTCGGTCTCGGGCGCCACCACCAGCTCGATCAGCGGGGCCCCGCTAGAGAAAAAGTCGCTGATCCCGACTATGGCCAAGTGCAAGAACAGCGGGTCGAAGCGCCGCAGCACGCCTTCCTTGTCCAGTTCCTGCAGCTTTGCGTAGTTTGCGAGCGGCCGGCGATTCCACTCGCGCATCTTCTCACGCACTTCCGGGGAACTGGCGGAATCCAGCTCCTCGATCATCAGCCGCTGCATGTGTTTGGCGGACCGCGTGAACCGGAACGTGTAGTGAATCATGTCGCTCAGCAGATCGACCGGATCGCCTTCATCCGGCGGTGGGCGGTTGGCCTCGGCGCCGATTTGCTTGGCGACCTCGAACAGGAGATTCTCACGTGCACCGAAATAATAACGCACTAGCGACGGGTCGGCATTCGCGCGCCGGGCAATAGCCGAGCTGGTCACTTGCGCGGGCGGAAGTTCTTGCAAAAGCTCGCGGGCGGCGGCGATCAGGCTGTCACGACCTACGCCGCTTGCCGCCGCGGTTGGCCGCCCTTTGCCCCGCCGCTCAGGTTTGTCGCGCCCCGCTGCCATCCGGCCGCGTGCTACGCGTAACAATCCCGCGCGACAACCAAAGTTGCGACACAATATTCTTGCGAGAAGGAATTAGCGCTGTAGGTTCGACAGCGGAGAGAGGAATGAAAATGGCAAACTGGCCCTTCCGCCACGGCGTGCATGACATCGGCAACGGGCTCTACGGTTACGTCCAGCCGGACGGCACGTGGGGTTTTTCCAACGCCGGATTGATTGCGTCGCAAGGTGAGACGCTGCTGATCGACACGCTGATGAGCGTGCCGCTGACGCGCGCGATGCTGGATGATTTCGCGAAAGTGCCCGGCGGCGGGAAGATTGACCGCCTGATGAACACCCACGCCAACCCCGATCACTTCTTTGGCAACGGGGTCGTCGAAGGCGCCGAGATTATCTCAACCACGAAGACACGCGAGGAGATGGCGGGGTTCAACCCGCAGGCGCTCGGCAACTTGTCCGCCAATTGGCAATCCATGGGCGAGGCGGGCGAATTCCTGTTCGAGACGATGGGCCGCAAGTTCGATTTCAGCGGGGTGGATACGCTTACGCTCCCGGGAACGACCTTCGACGACACGCTCACGCTCAGGGTCGGCGACAAGACCGTCGAGTTGACCGATCTCGGCCCCGCGCACACCGAATCCGACACCATCGCCTGGGTGGTCGAGGACCGCACTGTGTTCACCGGCGATCTGTTGTTCAACGAAGGGCACCCGATCGTATGGACGGGGCCGATGGCAAACTGGATTGCGGCGTGCGACTTCATCATCGCGCTCGACCCTGCGGTCGTCGTGCCGGGGCACGGTCCGATCACCGACGTGTCCGCCGTACGCAACATGAAGGCTTATTTCGAGCACTTGCGCGACCAGGCGCGCGGTCGGTTCGAGGCCGGCATGGACTGGCGCGCGGCCGCGCGCGACATTCCGATCAAGGACTACGCCCAATGGACCGATCCCGAGCGGGTCGTCGCAAACGTCTACTCCTTGTACAAGCAATGGGACCCGCAAATCCCGCTTGCTCCACCGCCGGTCCTGTTCTCCGAGATGAACCGCTATCGCAAGGAACATGCCGCGCGGCACGAGTGCGACCATGTCCATTGAGCTGAACGCCACCCACGATCCGGCGCGCACAAGCTGGGTCGAGAGCGCCAATGCGGCGGATGGCGACTTCCCGATCCAGAACCTGCCCTTCGGCGTGTTCGACGACAGTAAAGGCGCACGCGGCGGCGTGGCACTGGGCGATTCCATCATCGACCTGTCCGCGCTGATCGCGGCCGGAGCGCTCGCCAGCGAGGCGGCGCAAGCAGCGGCGGGGTCGTCATTGCTGCCGTTGTTCGCGCAAGGGCGCGGCGCCGCTTCGGCATTGCGCGCGAGCCTGTCGGACCTCTATCGAGCCGATGGGCCGACCGACCGCGCCGCGGCCCGGGCCGCCTGGGTGCCGATGTCCGCAGCGCGCATGATGATGCCGGTGAAGCCCACGGCCTTCACTGACTTTTGCACTTCGGCCGACCATATCTTGCGCATGGCCGCCAACGGTGGCCGCGCTCCGCAGCCGGCCTGGGCCACTCTGCCGGTGGCCTACAACGGCCGCGCGAGTTCGGTCGCGGTCAGCGGGACGCCGGTCGTTCGCCCGGTGGGGCAAGTTGTTCCGCCCGGTTCGAGCGCAATGGTTGTCGCGCCCGAGCCGATGCTTGATTTCGAGCTGGAATTTGCCGCTTGGCTCGGCGGACCGGTCAATGCGCTCGGCGAAACGGTTGACATGACGCGCGCCGACGACCTGCTGTTCGGCTGCTGCCTGCTCAACGATTGGTCGGCGCGCGGCATCCAGTTTTACGAGATGCTGTTGGGCCCCCACCTTGGGAAGAGCTTCCTGACCTCCATTTCACCCTGGGTGGTGACGATTGAGGCCCTGGCGCCCTTTCGGGTGGCCGCACGGGGGCGCACGGCAGACCAGCCGGCCGTGCCGGGGTATCTCAACGACGCTTTCGACCGCAGCTCCGGCGGGCTCAATATCGAGCTCACGGCCGACCTGGACACTGGCTCGGGGCCGATGACGATTGTGCGCACTAACTTGGCCGAACTGTTCTGGACCCTGGCCCAAATGGTCGCGCATCAGGCATCCGGAGGCGCGCCGCTGGAAACGGGGGACCTGATCGCCACCGGCACGGTCTCGGGCGCGGCGGAAGAAGCGCGCGCCTGTCTGGTCGAAATCACCCGGCTGGGCAAAGATCCCCTCGTGCTCCCCGACGGAACCCAGCGCGTCATGCTCGAAGATGGTGATAGCCTGACCTTGCGCGGGCGCGCGGTGGCACAAGGCTACGTCTCGATCGGCTTCGGTTCCTGCAGCGGCACGGTGGTCCCCGCCATGGCCGGCTCATGAGCGGCGAAGTTACCACCTGCGGCGATCGCCGGCCAATCCCGGTCACCGCGCGCGGCAAGCATCTGGTGGTGGACATTCACTGCCATCTCGGAATCCCGGCCGCCGACGCGATCGTCCAGGCGAAGTATCCCGGCCCGCCGCCGGGCATAAACGACTTCACCAGCCCGAAGACGATGGAAGTGAACCGGGCACAGTTCGCGGCGATCGGCCGCACGCTCAACACCCTGGATACACGCCTCGCCGATATGGACCGGCTGGGAATCGACGTTCAGGCGATCTCGCCCAGCCCGGGGCAGTACTTTTACTTCACCGACCCCGAGACCGCTCGCGAAGCGGCGAGGACCGTCAACGACGGCATGGCCGAGGCAGTCGCCACGCACCCCGATCGCTTTGTCGGAATGGGCACCGTGCCGCTCCAGGACCCGCGGCTCGCGATCGACGAGATGCGCCGCTGCGTCACCTCACTCGACTTGCGCGGGATCGAGATCAGCACCAACGTCAACGGTCGGGATTTGCATGCCGACAGCCTGCGGCCGTTCTGGGCAGCGGCCGAAGAACTTGGCGTGTTGATCTTCGTGCACCCGCTCGGCTTCACCCAAGGGCAGCGGATGAGCGAGTTCTACTTCAACAACCTGATCGGCAATCCGCTCGAATCCACCCTCGCAATCGGACACCTGATTTTCGGCGGCGTCCTCGATGCCTACCCCGGCCTCAGGATCTGCGTCGCTCACGGCGGCGGCTACATCCCGGGCTATTGGGGACGCATGGATCACGGCTGGCGCGCTCGGGCGGATTGTTCCGAGCATTGCCGGCACGAGCCGTCGAGCTACTTGCGCAAGCTGTGGCTCGATACGCTGGTGTTCGACCAGGACCAGCTCGACAGCCTCGTCCGCACCCATGGCGCCGACAAGCTGTGCCTCGGCACGGACTACCCGTTCGATATGGCCGAGCCCGATCCGGTCGGGTTTCACGCGCGGCTGACACAAGAGGACCAGGCCAAGGTCCTCGGGATCACTGCCGCCGAGCTGCTTGGTCTCGAAAGAGTCGGGTGAGCGCTTCACTCTCACCGATGTTCCGCATGCCCGTTTCGTTTGGTCCGGCACCGGGGCCGCGCAACGTTCCGCAAGAGCACCGTCATCGCCGGTACGAGAAGGACGCGGTCACCTTGACGGTATCGGCGCGCACCGATCCGGACTTGCTGGCGCGGCTGCTTCCACCAGGATTCGTGGTCGAGGCGGAGGCGCGGATTGAGGTGAGCCTGATGGTACTCACCAACATCGGGTGGCTGGCGGGGCGGGGCTACAACATCGCGATGGTCCGTATCCCCGCCCGGTGGAGTGGGAAAGAAAGTGTCTCGGGCTACTTCGTCCCAGTGGTGTGGGAGAGCATGGTCGACCCCATTCTCACAGGCCGCGATGAGCTGGGTTGGCCGAAGATTTTTGCGGAAATCCCCCAACCGACGGTTGAAGATGGCCATTGGCGCGCTTCGGCGAGCTGGGACGGTTTCAGATTCCTGGAGGTAAGCGCAACCGGTTTCACGACAGGCACACAGTGGTCGCCGCCGCTTCCGATGATGTTCCACAAATACGTGCCCCGCACCGGCGAGTGGGGCAAAGCAGAGATCGATTACTTCACGGTCACCTCGCCCGACGGATCCGAGGTGAAGGTTAAATCCGCCACGACGGGCGACGGCCGGTTCGCATTCCACCGGGCGCGCTGGGAAGACATGCCGACGCAGTACCCGATAGTGAATGCGCTCGCCGAATTGCCTCTCGCCGACTTTAGCCGTGCAATCCTGACCGAAACCACCGGCGGTGACGATGCCAGCGGACAACGGAGGCTCATGTGAGCGCGACGCGGCGGGTCGTGACGGGTCACACGCCCGACGGGCGTTCTGTGGTGCTGAACGACGGGCCCGTCCCAAACGTTCGTGCACTCCCCGGCGCCCGTTTCGACGAAGTGTGGTCCGTCGAAGCTACGCCCGCCCCGCTTGGCCTCACGCCTCCGGGCGAGCCGACTTCCGGCACGCCCTCGATCGCGCTCGGCTCCGGCGCCGGCAATCTTATCCGGGTGATCGAATTTGCCGCGGCAGACAGTGGCGGCGTCCGCAGTCCGATACATCGTACCCGGACCATCGACTATGGCATTATGCTCGAAGGCGAAATTGTCCTGATCCTCAGTGACAGCGAGGTCATGTTGCGGGCCGGCGACATCGTCATTCAGCGCGGGACCGACCATGCATGGGAGAATCGTTCCGCCGCGCCGGCCAGGATAGCGTTCATCTTGATCGACGCCGATTTCGACAGCGCGCTGGCGAAGCTCACGCAAGGCCAGGAGTTCATGCGATGAGCGAGCGGCCGGCTGCCGCGTTGGCCCCTACCGTTGGACGGCAGCAGGCCTTTTGGACGTTGTTCGTGCTGTTTCTGGTCAACGCCTTCAACGTCGGCGACCGCACGCTGCTCGGCGTGGTCACTGAGCAGGTTAAACAGCAGCTCTCGCTCTCGGACACCCAGATTTCGCTCGCGAACGGCTTGTTGTTCGTGTTGTTCAATCTGGTCGGCGGGCTGCTGATTGCGCGGTTCATTGATCGGGGAAACCGCAAGCGCATTCTCGCGCTTGGCGTTGCCGGATGGTCGATTGCCACCGCTGCGACAGGCTTGGCGCATGATTTCTTCACCTTGTCCCTGGCGCGGATCGGGGTCGGTATCGGCGAGGCGACCGCGTTTCCTGCGGCGATGTCCATGATCCCCGACCTTTTCAGCCGGGCGACGCGCGGCAAGGCGATCGCCGTGTTCCAATCGAGCACTTTGATAGGCATCATCGGTGGCACCATCCTAGCAGGCGTGCTGGCCGCATCGCTCGGTTGGCGGGTGATGTTCGGAATCTGCGGTGGAGCCGGGGTAGCCCTTGCGCTCGTGCTGGTCGTGACCGTGCGCGAGCCGTCACGGGAACGCGCCGGCTTGGCTGAACGAGCCACGCTGCCGTGGGGGCGCGATTTGCTCGCCGGAGTGCAACGTATCCTGCGCCAACCAGGCTTTCCCGCTCTGGCGGCGGGGTTCGGCGTTTCCGGAATGATGGTTGCGGTGCTCGGCGCCTGGGGACCGGCGTTCCTGCAACGCGCACATGGGGTGCCGCTGGTGCAAGTCGGAGTGGTCATCGGCCCTGCGGTCGGCATCGGCGGGATTACCGGCATGCTGGTGTCCGGCGTGTGGGCCGATCGGCTGGCCGCGCGCCGAGGCGATAGTCTGGCAATGTTACGCGTTCCGTTGATCGCGCTTCCGCTGTCCATTCCGTTTGTGGCGGGGTTCGTTGCCGCCCCCACACTGGGGCTGACGATGCTGTCGGCAGCGGTGATGAATTTCCTGGTCAGCTGCGCGTACGCCCCATGCGTCAATTACGCGGTCACCAATGTTGATCCTGGCGACCGGGGGCTGGTGTCGTCTGTCATGCTGGCCGCCTCGGGATTGATCGGCAGCGCCCTGGGGCCATTTATCGTCGGCGTCTTGAGCGATCTGTTGACTCCGACATACGGCGCCAACGGCCTGCGCTATGCCATAGCTTCGATGATCCCGACGCCAGCGATCGCGCTGGCCTTCCTGTGGCTGACGGTGCGCCAGGTGCGCGGCCGGCGCGCGCCGCCCGTTACATGAGGGAAGGCCGAATTCTCATCGTCGGCGGCGGGATTGGTGGCCTCACAGCCGCGACCGCGCTTGGTCAGAAGGGGTTCGACGTCACGGTCGCGGAACGTAGCGACGGGCGCGGCGTCGAGGGCGTGGGGATCAGCCAGCAGGCCAACGTCGTGCGCGCGCTTGCCGGCCTTGGGCTGGCCGAGGACTATCTGGCTGCCGGCTTCGCCTACGAAGCCGTAGAGATTTACGCGGCTGATGGCGCGTTGCTGGCTCGGGTCCCTTCCAGGTCGCTGATCCCGGGGTATCCCGCCAGCTTGGGCATATCACGTCCGGCGCTCCTGCGCGTTCTTCACACGGCGGCGACCGACGCTGGGGCCGTCATCCGAAACGGCGTGCAGGTGCGTGAAATTGTCGACGGCGCGGACCATGTCGAGATTGCGATGTCCGACGGTTCCAGCGCGCGTTTCGACGCGGTGATCGGCGCGGACGGAATCCATTCTCAAATGCGCCGAACGCTGTTCCCTGAGGCGCCGATACCGCGTTTCACCGGGCAATCGGTATGGCGTTACAATCTGCCCCGGCCCGAGGGATTCGACGCGCTGCACGTTTATAATGGGCCGACCGGCGTCGGGCTGGTCCCGATGAGCGCGGAGCAGATCTACCTCTACGCCACGTCGCCGGAACCCGACAATCCGCAGTTCCCCAACGATGGGCTCGCCGCCCGGATGCGCGAGCGGTTGCGCGGCTGCGCGGCGCAGATCAGGGACATCGCCGAGCATATCGTTGACGACGCCGCGGTGGTCTATCGCCCGCTCGAGGCCGTTTTTCTCGAAGGCGACTGGCACAAGGGACGCGTCGCGCTGCTCGGCGATGCGGTTCATGCCACCACCCCGCATCTCGGGCAGGGCGGCGGAATGGCAATCGAAGACGCGGTCGTCATGGCCGAGGAGTTCGCCCGTCACACGAGCCCGCAGCAGGCGTTCGGCGCGTATCGCGAGCGCCGATTCGAGCGCTGCCGCTATGTCGTCGAGCGATCACTGGAAATCTGCCGTGGGCAGCTCGGGCAAGGCCCGCTTGTCGACAATGCCAAGGCCGGCTTCGAGATGCAGGCGCGGCTGGCAGAGCCGCTTTAAGTTTCAGCCGATCGTCGGTGGCACGAAGGCAGCCCCTTCGGATACCAGTTGGGCCTGGGCGGCGTCTTCACGGGCCAACGCGCGCTGCACGGCCGGGCGCTGCTCATTGGCGCGCGTGTGGGCCGCGAAGCGAGGGAAGCGCGAGACGTCGTAGCCTGCACCGGCGACCCGCCAGAACACCCAATACAAATAGCCGTCCATGACTGACCACCGATCACCGTACCACCAGGTCGCACTGACGAGGCGGTCCTCCACAAGCGTGAAATACTCGTCCAGCGCGCCCTCCGCCATTTGCTTGACGATTACGGCATTGTCGGCACCGGCGAGCAGCATCGGCATGCGGACGCGCGTCACCAGCGGATGGAGGGTGGCGGCGCAGAAGCACAAATCCGCGAGGGTTTCCGCGCGCTGAGCGCGCGTCGCTGCGTCGGGCAGCAGTCGCGCCGCCGGGTGGCGATCGTGGAGGTACGATAGGATGGCGACGTTTTCCGTCAGGACGACGCCGTCAATCTCCAGCGCTGGCACTTTGCCTTTTGGATTCACACGCGTGTAGTCCGACGACTTGTGTTCGCCGCGCATGAACCGGACGAGCCGAGTTTCGTATGCCACGCCGGCTTCCTCGAGCGCCACCATGGTAACCCGGGCGCACGTGAACGGCGCCATATACAAGATCGTCATCGCGATGCTCCAGTTGGCGGCAGATTCCGCTATCCAGGCCTCAATATAGCGCTATATTCTGGAGGAAAGAATTATGAGCGGCTGAGCTCAGCACGAGAGTCGAATGCCAGAGCGCGGCAGCGCTCATCACCTTGGCAGACGCAATTCCTGTGCGCGCATCAAGTCGCTCGCCGTAGATTTCCACCAAGGAGGGTTTTTCCGATGCGCATCCCGATCTTTATGCTTCCGGCACTCATGTCGACAGGACTTCTTGCGGCACTTTCTTCGCCCGCCATCGCTCAGAGCGCGCCTGCTGTGAAAGCGGCTCATCTCTCTGCCAAAGACAGTCTTGTCGGGACGTTACTGGATGATCCTGCGGCGAACGAAATACTCAAGCGCATGATTCCGAGCGTGTACGCGAACGATATGTTTCAGACTGCGGGTCGTACTTTGACGCTCAGTGCCATCCAGCAATATGAGCCCGATGCGCTCAGCGATGCCAATTTAGCGAAGATTCAGGCCGAGTTGGACAAGATCCCTGCAAAGGGTTGACGACCGAACGTTGGGACCACGGAGCCACCGACGCGCAGGCAGTCGCTCCGTGCCCCTCGTCGCCGTAGCCTTGTTGGCCGGCCTGTGCGGCACGGCCGCAGCGCCGCAAAAGGCCGCTGCGCAAGCGGTTTCCAGAGGCGATGGAGACCGGTGCGCCGCCCTGGCGCGAGTTGCCATGGCAGGCGTCAATATAGAAACCGCAGAGCTTGCTGCCGCTGGCCCGATGCTCAACCGCCCAACCGGCAGCGGACCTGCGCAAGCATTGCCCCAGCACTGCCTGGTGCGCGGCACGATCAATCGCCGCGTCGGTGTGGGGGGGCGCACGTTCGGGATAGGGTTCGAACTGCGCATGCCCCTGTCGTGGAACGGCCGGTTTCTGTTCCAGGGGGGCGCGGGGCTAGACGGCGTGGTCGCACCCGCCACTGGAACGACGTCAAACTCGGCACTGCCGCCGGCGTTGACGCGCGGGTTTGCGGTGGTGTCGACTGACGCGGGACACAGCGGTTCTCCGATCGATGCCTCGTTCGCAACGGACCAGCAGGCACGCGTCGATTACGGCTACAACGCGCTCGATAAGGTAACGCTGACCGCCAAAGCGCTGATCACCGGGTTCTACAGCGAGGCACCGCACTTTTCCTATTTTGTCGGCTGCTCCAACGGCGGGCGCCAGGCGCTGACGGCCGCGCAGCGCCTGCCGCTTTATTTCGACGGCATTGTCGCCGGCGATCCGACGATCCGCTTTTCACGCGTGACGCTTGACCAGGTCTTCAACTTGTCGGTGCTCGCGCGCATCGCACCCAAGGATGCCCAGGGTCGGCCAATTTACTCGCGCGCATTTTCGGACGCCGACCTGAAACTTGTGCGCCAGGGGGTGCTTGCCCGTTGCGATGCCACAGACGGCCTCGCGGACGGCATGATCAATGATTGGCAGTCGTGCGGTTTCGATCCGGCCGTCCTGGTTTGCAAGGGAACGAAGTCGGCAACCTGTCTAACCCAGGCGCAGGTTGAGGTCCTCCATGACCTTCATCGCGGTCCCCGCGTGGCGGATGGAAAGCTCGCCTATGGCGCGTTCAACTACGACACCGGCATCGCCTCATCCACTTGGCGCGGGATGCGGCTGGGCACTTCGGATACCGGTACCGCCAATGCCGCCGACGCGACGCTCGGCCTCGGGGCGTTCCGCTACCTCCAGCTTACGCCGCACGATGCCAAATTCGATCCCCTGACCCGGCTCGATGTTGACGATCTGGTCGAGCGCACGCGTGTCACGGCCGCCTTGACCGATGCGGACGATCCGTTCCTCGCCACTTTTGCGGCCCGAGGAAAGATGATCGTGTACAACGGTTTGTCTGACCAGGGCCTCGCGTCGAGCGTCCTCGTTGATTGGTATGACAGGATGCTCAAGGCAACCGGGGCGGGCGCGCGGGAATCGGTCCGCCTGTTCCTTGTGCCGGGAATGCTTCATTGCGGTGGGGGCGAAGCGACCGACCGGTTCGAGATGCTGGACGCGATCATGGACTGGGTCGAAGGTGGTGCGGCGCCCGCGCGCATTGTCGCGGCATCCAGTCGCGAGACAGGGCTCACTCGGCCTCTGTGTCCTTATCCCGCCACCGCGCATTACGCGGGAGGCGACGTGAATTCTGCGGCGAGCTTCACCTGTTCAATTCGCTCACGGTCTGGTGCCCCATCTTAGCGGCGCGTACCCCGTGTGTTGCGTGTTCGCTTAGCGGTTGGCTCTCGGAGCAAAACGACATGAAGGAGCCATGCATGACGATTTGGAAGGACAAGTCTAGCCTGGCCGCCGCAGCGTTCCTGGCGTTCATGCCGGCAACCACTGCCTTCGCTCAACAAGCGCCGCTGACGGTCAGGTCACTGGCCGATCGGGCGGCGATTTCCGACTTGCTTACCAGCTATTACAATAACTTCGGCGGCGGTGTCGGAAGCAAGGTTGGCGAGTACTATGCCGAGGACGGCGAAATGGTCCTCGGCCAGAACCACTACAAAGGCATCGCGGCGATCAAGGGCGCCTATGCCGCGGTTCCCGCCGACGCGCCGCAGCGCAAGTCCTTCGCCCTCAACATCCTGATCAGCAACCTGCTGGTCACGGTTCACGGCAACACGGCCACGGCGCGACTGGTATTCACCGAAACGACCATCGAGAAGCAGGGCGACGCACCCAAAATCCTGACCCAAGGTCGGGAGTTCGATAATCTGGTCAAGCGCAAGGGCCGCTGGCTAATCCTGAAGCGCCAGATCACGGGACCCAAGGGAGTGCCCGACGACTGGCGAGACTGATCGCTCCAGCTGCCGAGGCCTAGCGGGCCGCGCGAGGATCCTTTTCGCCGAGGCCCGGATAGAACAGCGACTTGTTCTGGCGCGATTCGTTGTACACGACGCGTTTCTTGAACTTCCACTCGCCATTGATCCGCGCGAGCTCGTCTTCGTAGTGGCCCATGAAAAGCACTTCGACCTGCCCGTGAGTGGTCTTGTTGGTCAACGCGAACCAGTACGCGAAGCTGGTGGCGGTATCGCCATTGACCATGATCACGTGGTTCACGATCTGGTGCTGGTTGCGCTGCCGCTCGGTCGCGCCGACCGGGATCGTGCCCATCACCGCGCCGCCGCCGAACTTGCTCATCGCCTTGCGAATGGCAGCCGCGCCATGTTCAACCCCGCCGACCCAGTCGAGCACGCCATCGTCGGCCCAGGTTTTCATCACAGTTTCAATATCGCCGGCGTCGACCGCCACCATGTAGTGGTTCGACATATTCTCGATCAGCGCCCGGTCGTCGGCGTAGCTGTTCTTGGCGCTGACCGGGCTTGCGGTCATGGCTAGCGCCATCGCGGCCAGAGCTATCAAAGCTTTTTCAATCATGCTTCCCCCTTGTTCCGGCCGTTTACGACGGCCGCGATCACACCAGTGGCAGTTCAACCGCTGACGCCCATACTCCATGCACCTGGCTGCTCAGCTTGAACGGCAGGATCACGCGGGCAAGATCGCCGTCTTCCATGCGCTCGGCGTCAAGGATGACGAGTTCCGAGCGGGCTTCGGCGAAGTTGCTGGCGACCCCGACCAGGTAGCCGTGGCCTTCTCCGCCGCCCTTGCGGGGCACGAAGGTCAGCTCCTGCAAGCCATGCGTGGGTCCGGTGAAATACTTGTGCAGCTCGCCGCTCTTGAGGTCGAAGCGACCGTAACTGTTGACCGGCGGGCGGGCGAGACCCGGCGAATGGGCGCGGTCGAACGGCCTCTCCGGATCGACGAACGAGGTGTAGAGATAGCGCGTTTCCAGGCTGAGGACCTGCGGGTCGACTTTGCCGAGGTCGGAGATGCTCGTCGGCCACAACACCTCTTCGGTCCACCCGCCGCTGCGCGAGGACATGTCCAGCGTGATCTTGCGCACCAATGCGCGCGCGAGTTCGGGCTGGAACGGGGTGCCATCGACATTGGGGAAGAAGGGGAAGAAATTGCCGTCATAAAACGGGGCATACAGGACGACCTTATGGCCTTCGTCGTGGGCGTTGAAGGTGTGCATCATGCAGCGCAACGGACCTTCGAACCAGCGCATGTCCTTGGCCTCGCCGTCGCGTGGCAGCACTCCGATGCGGCTCCGTTGGGTCTTGTCCCAACCCCAGTGAACCTTGCCGCTCTCCAACCGCTCCGGGCTGGTAACGTAGCCGGCGAAGGGGAAGATCATGTGCTTCTGGGTCAGCGCCATATCATGCATGATGCTGACATACGGGACGCGCGTGCGAATCTCCTGTTTCACCACACCACGCGAATCGAGACGGTAAACCCACAACGCATCGCTGGCGAGCCCGTCGGCTTCGTTACCGTAAGCGATCATGTCTCCGGAAACCGGATCGATCTTGGGATGGGCGGTGAACGTCTGGCTTTTCCAGCCGCCGTTGAAATCCCAGGTGCCGATCGTCGCCAGCGTGTTGGGATCGATCTGGTGCGGGAGTCCGTCTTCCTTGAGCGCAAAGAGCTTGCCATTGTGGACCAGCGGTGCGGTGTTGGCGACGGTGCGGCGGTTGGGATGCGCGGGATCCCGCACCATTGGATCATCGGTATAAGGGTTGCGGTAATAGCCGTAGAGCTGCCGGCCGGCGGACCGAAGCCGGGTGAGGCGCTCGGTCTCGATCCAGCGGCCTCTGAAGTCCACCTTGCCGTTCTTGATGCGGAACATGCTTATATAGCCGTCGGCATTGAGAGGGGCGTCGTCAGGGAACTTCGGCGGATAGTAAAACTCGCCGCCCACGCGGTAGAAGGCTCCGTCCATGTCGGTGGGGATCTTGCCGACCACTTCGCAATCGCGGACTTCGGCGTCGAACCTCAGCGGAGCGTTGAAGCCCCGTCCCGGAGCTGTGTTCGCCAGCGGATTGAGCGACTTCCCATCCCACGGCGACGGGCTGCCATCCGCGTCACCAGCTTGGGCCCGGGCGGCGCCGGCGGCCTGGGCAGCAACCACCGTGCCGAGTGTGGCGCCCATGAACTCTCGCCTCTTCACTTGTCGCCGCCCGAGGTCCACGGTGAGCGTTGGTAGTACGGAGCTTGGTAGAATGTCGCCACCACGGCGGCGATGCACCCATCCTGGACCTTGAACATCTCAAGAAACGCCCAGCTCTGCGGTTCCTGGAACACCGACTTCGCCTTGGTCCCGTCGGTTAGAAGATAATCGTCGAGCACACCCTTGTGATCGATAAAGCCGCGCGCCATCGCAATCTGGCGCTCTTCGTCCACCAGCACGATTTCTCGCCGCACCCGGTTGTTGAAAGCGTACCGCCCAGACCGGAAGCCGCCACCGATATCGGCAAACAGCATGCCGTTTTCCCGCCGCGTCGCATCGCTGCGAAAACAGGTGCCGCGGATTTCGCCGTTGTTGTGCTGGAGGGTGTCGAAATAGCCGTTCGCGTGGGCGATCAACTGTTGTCGGCTGAGTCGTTTCTCTCTCGGCGCAGTCTGCATGATAATGGGATCGTGGACGTACTCGGACACCTTGCCGATTGGCGTGGGCGGGCTGCTCAGGTTCCGGCGGGTCGAAATCACATGTTCGACCTCGGTGATTCTTCCGCCAACGACTTTGAGGCGGATCGCGAGGAAGCCTTCTATTTCGCGTTGCCGTGTCGCGGTGAATATGCCGACTGCTCCCAGCCGCGGATCGGACAGGATGAGCGCCGGCCCGGGCTCTTGCGTCACGGTGTCCCAAGTCCCGTCGGTAAACGGCATTGCGACATTGTTTTCCGTAAAGCGAACTCGGGCGGCAAACGGGGCCAATTTGGGATCGTGAGCGAGGTAGGCAGCGCGGTACTTGGCCGCGATTGCTTCAAGGCAGACCCGGTCGCAAGCTTGGGGTTTTGCGGCGAGTCCCGTCGGCACCGCCGCGGTCATCATGAGACAGGCAACAAGAGCCCTCAGGAATTTCATGTCAGGTGATCCTCCCCGCGAGCCTACCTTTACCGGTAAGTCTCACCCAATATTCATGGCGCGCCGAATATTCTTGATCGCACTTTATCAGGATGAGTTGACTACTCAACCCAAATGACGGCACATCGGCAACGGGACCGACAAATTTACAAAGCCCGCGGGGGCCGATCTCGGGCGTATTTGCGTCCTGGTCGAGACCCAACCAGCGCGGCAACAGGGGGGAAATCACGATGAAGGCAATTCGAATCACGGCTGGTGCACTGACCGTCAGCAAAATGGGCCTGGCAATCGGGTTGGCGATGGGGGCTTCGGCAACCTTCGCCCAAGGTACCCCGGTTACACCCAAACCTGCCGATGACGGCACCGGCGAGATCGTCGTCACGGCACAGTTCCGCGAACAGAACCTTCAGGACACACCACTGGCCATCACCGCGGTCAACGCCGCGCTGCTGGAGGCGCGCAGCCAGACGGACATCAGCCAGGTGGCCAACCAGGCGCCTTCGGTCACTCTTAAGCCCCAGGGCGCGGCGTTCGGACCCGCGTTGGGTGCCAATATCCGGGGCGTAGGCCAGTTCGACTTCAATCCCGCGTTGGAACCGGGCGTCGGGTTCTATGTCGACGATGTGTACTACGCCACGCTTACCGGCTCGATCCTCGATCTGCTCGATCTGGACCGGGTCGAGGTCCTGCGCGGACCGCAGGGAACCCTGGCGGGCCGCAACTCAATCGGCGGCGCGGTCAAGCTCTATTCGCAGAAGCCCACGGGCAGCGGCACGGGATATGTCTCCGCTGCGTACGGCAGCCGCAATCGGGTCGACTTGCGAGCCAGCGCCGACTTTCATCTCGCCCAGGGCGTGGATGTCCGCCTGTCGGGCGTTTCAAAGCAGCAGCAAGGGTACATCGATCGGCTCGACTTCGGCTGCGTCTATCCCGCGGGCGGCACGGCCACCTTTGTTCCGGCTTTCCCCACTGCGACAAATCCCACCATGGCGCCAATGCTGGTCAATCCTGTCGGCGGGGTCCCCGCGCGAACCAACAATCCCGGGTGTCTGGCCGCGAAAGAAGGCGAAGTGGGATTCATCGCGCTCAGGGGTCAGGTCCGCCTGCGCCCGACCGACAATATCGATATCAACCTGATCGGCGACTACACCGATGACGACCGCACCGCGGCGGGCACGGTGATCCTGCAGCGCAATTATCCGGACGGCACCGTGGCCAGCCCGCGCTATCCGCTGCCGCTGATCCCCGCTCCCGGGTCCTCGCCCGCGCAGAATTATGCGACCGCCACCGCACCGACCCGGGACATCAACCCGTTCGCCGCGCCGAACACGCTCCTGTCATACGACAACCGCTTCCTGTGTGGGCCCTATTGCAACTACGCGACTTACGACAATCCGGCTGATGGCCCGTTCCGAGCCTCCACGGCGGATGGGCGCGTCCATTTCAAGGGTTGGGGCGTCTCGGGCCAGGTTGACTGGGATCTGTCCAAGGCATTCCAGGTCAAGTCGATCACCGCCTACCGGGCCTACACCTCGATATTCGCTAACGACAACGACGCCTCTCCGCTCGCACACAGCCTCGGCTACGGCCCGCTGACATTCTCGTTTTTCAGCCAGGAACTGCGCCTCAACGGTTCGGTCGGCGATACCATCGAATATACTCTGGGCGGTTACTACAGCACTCAGAAGTCGGTCTATGCCTCGTTCCAGGACTTGCGGTCCTCGGCGCTTGAATTCCAGCAGCGCGATCCGGTTAACGCCGACAGCAAGGCGGTCTTCGCGCACGTCGCGTGGAACCCGATCGATCCTCTGACCCTCACCGGCGGCATCCGCTACACGAAAGAATCGAAAGACTACACTTACATCCGGGAGCGGCCCTACAACGATCCGACCGCAACGACTGCAGCCGCCGTCCTGCCGCTCAACGGGACCGTCGGCCACTACGAAGGCGACCGGATCGATTACCGCGCGAACCTGCAATACGCGATCACCGACGACGTGATGGCGTACGTTCAGTATTCGACCGGGTTCAAGGGCGGCGGTGTCAATCCGCGGCCGTTCTTCGTCCAGCAGGCACTGCCGTTCAGCCCTGAAACGCTCGAGGCATACGAAGGCGGCCTCAAGACCGATCTGTTCGACCGGCACGTGCGGCTCAACCTTGCGGCTTACCTCAGCAAGTACAACGGCATCCAGTTGTCGCTCGGCAACTGCACCGCGATCACGGGCGTGGGTTTCGGCGCGCCGTGCGCCCTCCCGGTCAATGCGGGCAATGCGGACATCAAGGGTTTCGAGGCTGAAACCACCATCAAGCCGATCGCTGGCCTGACCATCGATGGCTCGCTCAGCTATCTTGATTTCAAGTACAAAAGCTTCGGTACTTTCACCTCCGGCACGACCACCGTATCCGTGGGCGGACCGACCAATCTCAACGGACCGCAGTACGGCAACTATCCTCCGTTCACTCCGAAGTGGAAATGGAGCGCGGGCCTCCAGTACGAGATCCCGCTCGGCACATCCGGCTCGCTCACGCCGCGGGTGGATGCCTCGTACCAGGGCACGGTATTTGCTGCCTCGGCCAACCGCCCGAGCAATCGCATCGAGGCTTACACGGTTGCCAACGCGCGGATGACGTGGCGCAATGAGCAGGAAGACCTGAGCATCTCGGTCGAGGTCACCAACCTTTTCGACGAGTACTATCTGCTGACGATTTTCGACCAGACCGTGGGCGGCCAAGGATACGCGACCGGCCAGCCCGGGCGCCCGCGCGAATGGGCGATCAGCGCCAAGAAAAAGTTCTGACCAAACTGATGGGGCGCCGGCTTGTTCGGCGCCCTCAATGCCATGCGTTAGCTATTTGCCCGCGGGCGCATCGCGGTTCTGGTACTCAAGCGCGAAGCTGGGATCGCATTCATAGGGCAGGATGTGCAGGCCCTGGCGCGTCCAGCGGATGAAGCGTGCGCCGGTGTTGTCCAGCACCGCTGGATCCTCAAACCACTGCGTCGCCATCAACGACTTGCCGTCCGCGCTCAGCTTGTAGCGTTCGACCATATGGATGCGGTCCGAATGATCGAGCCCGTTGTTGGTGATGGTCGACGCGGCCAAGTGGTCGGTGTCGACCACCAGCTCGTCGCCGTCCCAGCGGCCGATCGAATGGCCCATCTTGGTGTGCGGGAAATCGGGCCCGGGGTGGCCCCTTCCGTCCATGAATATCACGCGTACCTGATCGTAATATTCGTAGCGGAAGATCAGCGCGTCATGCGTCTGTTCGACTTCGAAGGGGAATGGGCCCTGCACGGCATAGACGATCGAGGGCGGCACGCAGACCTTCTGCAAGGTCATCTCGTCCTCGGCCTTCCAGGTTCTCGCCTTTTCCAGCGCCTCCGGCTTGAGTTTGAGGCCGCCGAATTCCATTCTGCCGAATTCGGCCGGGCCGCTGTCGGCGAGGATGACGCTGCCCGGAGGCAGCTTCGCTGCCAGACCCGGCTCAGGCGCGAGGTCCGAGGCCGTGAAAGTGGGGCCCCAATAGCCTGACAAGTCGGGCTCGGCGAGCGCGGCGCTCGGGACGAGCAGCAGAAGCGAGGCAAAAGCTATTAGGCGCATCAGCTGTCGGTCTTGCCAAAAGCCGACTTGCCAATGGGCTTGCCGCTGGAGTCAGAGGCGGCGCGCAGGCGGGCGTAAGGTTTGCCATCGCGCGATGGCCACCCCTCGATGGTAATCACATCGCCTGCCTTCAGGATGTCACGCGTCCATCCCCGGCGTACCAGGACAACCGGTGCATTGGTCTCCACTCGCCACGGAGTTACCGTGCCTTTCGCATCCGTCACGTCGAGCGTGATAAGGCCATGTGGGTTGGTGAAGCGAAAGCCTGTCACCTTGCCCTTGATCTTGATGTCCTTGGTATCATCGAAAAACACCGCGAACGAGTGGTGCGCCTGCGCCGCTGTGCCTGCGCAGCACAGCGCGGCCGCCAGCAATAATCGGTTACGCATCGATACTCTCCCATTTGGCCAGCGTACGATCTGGCCAGCTTCCTGACAGACGCCGCGCCGCGCCGTTAATCGAAACCCGTGTTGCCATTTTCATCCACCGGATTGCGATCGTTTTCCGAACACTCGAACTCGAGGAGTTTGCCGTAGCGGTCCCGCCGATACCTGACAGTTACTTCGAACGGCTCGGCCAGCGCCTTGGGATCCTCCATGCGCATCTCGTTGATCAGCACATCGGGGTTGGCAGGATCGAGATGGAGCCGCTCGGTCAAATGGAAGTTGTCCGAATGCGGCATGCCAGTATCGATATCGAGCGCGTCGGAAATGCCGATCGTATCGGCCACCAGTGTATCGCCTTCCCAATGGCCGATGCTGTCACCCATGAAGGTGGGGTCGGGATCGTCCTCGTGCGTGCGACCGTCGGTCCAGATCGTTCGCGTCTGCATCCATGCTTCCTGCTGGATGGTGACCCGGCCGGGCGCGAACAGGAACTCGTAGGGGTACTGCGGCAGCCGCATGATTCGCGGCATCCCCGGCGGGCTGCAGTTGGACCGGTTGCGTCTGGTCACTCCCGAGGCCGTACGCGTGGCATTGCGCCACGCCGTGTAGCGGGCCAGGTATTCGCCCTTGAGCTTGGGCTGCGGCGCCGGCCCGCCGCTGGGGGCACCGCCCATCACGAACCAGACCCCGCCCCAATCGGGCAAGGCGTCGAGCGCGGCGTAATGGCCCTTGGCGTCGGCCGCGCCGCGACCCGCGGCAACGCCTGCCGGCGGGGGCGAGGCGGTTGCCGCACCAAGCTGCGCAAGCGCAGGAGCCGCCGCCGCTGTCGCGAGCAAAAATCCGAGCACTAACCGCACCGGCCCGTCAGCCCACTGTGCCGAGAGTCTTGCCATCGACCAACCTGACCCCGGCATAACTGCCGCCTTTGGTGCCACTGCGCAGCGGATGAACATAGAGCTTCACCTTATCGCCCGGCTTCAGCGAGCTGCGCCGCCAGCCCTCCTGGGCGAGATTGTTGGGGCTGGTCATCTCGATATTCCAATGCTCGCTCCCGTCCGGCGCCTTGATATCGGCTTCGATGAAGCTGTGTGGGTTCTGCCATTTGAACTTGGTTATGGTGGCATCGAGCGCGAGGGTCTTCTGCATGTCGAACATGGCGTAGCTGTGATGCGCGAGCGCCGGCACAGCCGCGATCACCGCAGCGACGGTGAGGATCAAGGTGGCTTTCTTCATCGTGGCCTCCAACCGCGCACAGGTGGAAAATTTAGTTCGCATGAGGTTTGTCACCGAGTTCGCTCTGTCCACGTTCGGCGGCGGTCTGGCTCCCCAGCTCGGTCCCCGGCAGGTTCTCGTTGTAAGCGGTGATGCAGTGCGATTCGTTGATGTCGGTGTAATCGGCGCGGTTGAACCGCTTGGTCGATTTCCACTCGCCATCCCACATCCCGGGGTCGGTCATCGTATAGGCGATTTCCATCACCTTGCCGGCCTCGAGCAGGCGGATGCGCTCGGTCATCTCGAACTGCTCGTCGATCGGTATGCCATAATCGATATAGTGGTTGTCGGGCTCGAAGTACTTGGTCTTCACCACCAGTGTCTGGCCTTCCCAGTGACCGATCGATTCTCCGTTGTAGCTCGGCACCACCAGGTCCGGGTCGCTGACATCGCGCCCGTCCATGAAGATGGTGCGGACCGCGTTGTTGAATCCGCTGATCATATAGATCGCGGTCGGCAGCTGGATGAACGCATGCGGCCACACTCGCGTCATGATCATCGGCATACCGGGCGGCCAGCACTGGCCGATGGCATCGCGATAAGTCTTGCCCGCCTTTTGCGCTGCGGCAGCATCGACCAGCGCCCGGCGTCCTTCCTCGTGAAACCGCGGGTAGGGCGGGCCGAACAGGAAGTGAGCAAATCCGTCATGCAAATCGATGAACCACGTGCCCGTCAGGTCGATTGGCGCCTTGGCACGGGGCTTGGCAAGGTTCTGCGGCGCCAGGGCGCCGAGATAACCGGGGTGCTTGGGGACCATCTGATCAAGTCGCTCGGCGCTCAGCGGCGTGTACTCGCGAACCACGACGGGCTGCTCGGTCGGGGCACCGGATTCTTGCGCGGCCGCCCAGGTGGGGATCGCGAGCGCAAGCGCCGTCAGCAACGTCCATGGCCGATGATGGCGGCGTGAAACTTCGGGCGCGCGGTGCGCTGCCATCCTTCCCATCCTCTGCCTAGTCTCCCACGCCGGTCGGAACCGATTCGATCTCGCGCCGACGCTCGAGTTGACAAATCAACTATATTGAACGATCCGTCAACAGCGGCAATGGGCCGTGCCCAGCCAGATGGCTCTGTCTGGCCGCCGGAAGGCGCCTCGCGCGATTCAAGGCTCGACCGACGCGCCGCGTTGCTCATCCACCCGCAGCGCGATCACCTTGAGAGTGCGGTCAAACGTTGCCAGCTGGTCACGGGAAAGGTCCCGGAAAATAGCTTCAAAGTACACCTGTCTCTTTTCGTGCAACACATCGAACGCTGCCTGCCCCTTGGCCGTTGGGGTGATCCTTTTGTTGTTTCCGGCGCCAACGTTCCGCTCCCGCGCGACCAGCCCTTTGCGGACAAGTGCCGCCACCGCGCGGCTGACCTGCCCCGGATCGGCTTCGAATGACGCCGCCACGTCCGCCCCGGTCAGCGGGCCGGACGTGCAGGTCAAGGCTAGGATACGCCATTCCGCCACGGCGATCTGGAACGCCGCATGCAGTTCGCGATTGGCCTCGCGCTCGATCATGCGCGTCAGCAACTGGAGCCGAAGCGGGATAAAATATTCCCCCTCGTGGGCCCAGCTTCTCGGCAATGTCATAGTTACGAAGCATGCGCGTGGCATGACCCAATTGCAATTCGAACCCGGCGACGTGTAAAGCCCCGTCTTCTCGAACAGCAGGCTAGAACCAGGTTCGCAGTCCCATCAAGAAGCTCAAGCGACCCGCGGCCTCGCCAGCGGCGCGGTGGTAATCGGCGGTTTTACCGAACGCTCGCTGGTACTCGACGCCCACGTATGGCGCGAATTCACGGCGGATGTCGTAGCGCAGCCGGAGACCTAGTTCGGCATCGCTCAACCCTGCTCCGACCCCGGTTTCGGGCACGTCCTGCGCCGCGAAGTTAAGTTCCGCACGGGGCTGCAGGATCAGCCGCTGGGTGATGCGCTGGTCGTAGTAGCCGCCGAGACGGGCGAGAAGGTCTCCCTGGGTCGACAGGAATAGGAACGCCTCGACTTCGAAGAAGCTGGGCGCGAGGCCTTCGATCCCGATCGACGCGTAGGCGCGCGAAGGATTCGGCGCCAGATCGTAACGCACCCCGCCCTGGAGATTGAAGTAGGGATCAATCGTCCGGCTGAAGAGCGCCTGCACTTCGGCCCGATCGGCTTTTCGGCCAACATCGGCCTCGCCCTCGCTCTTGAGCCACAAGCGGTTGATGTCGCCGCCGTACCACGCTTCGCCGTCCCAATTGTAACCGTCGCGGCCCTTGCGGACCTGATACTCGGCCATGTTGACCATGACCTGGTAGAACTGTCCGCCGCCATGATGGTGCTGAAGGTGGTGGCGGCTCATCATCATCGCGTCCGCGTCATAGACGCGATCGGCGGCGTGATCCGTCGGCACAGGCGGAGCCGGCGCATTGCCCGCCGCAAGCGCGGTTCCGGTCTGCGCCACACCGTCCATCGGCGCGCCCGGCATCACGCTGCCCATGGCCATACCGGGGGCCGAATGTTGCTCTGCGGGCATCACCATCCCAGGCATGGACGGTCGCATGCTCGGGGCGGGCATGGCGCTTCCCGCCGGCATGGTCATGCCCGGCATGGCGCCGTGGTCCATGCCGGGCATTGGCGCCGTCGGTGCTTGTGCGCGTTTGACTGCGGTGCGCGGCTTCCGCTTTGTCGGAGGCGCTTTCGCCGGCGGTTTTTTGCTCGCGCCACGCTTTGGCGCGGGCTTCTTGGCCGGCGCTTTCTTCTTGGCGGGCATGGGCATTGTCATGCCGGGCATGTTCATGCCCTGCATGCCTTGCATCGAATGATCCTGCGCCGCCGCGGGAACGGCTAGAGCGAAGGCGCAAGCGGCAGCCAGAGCCGTTGCAAGCTTTCTCACGCGGCTGGGCTTTCAAGCGAGCGAACGGTCACGATCCGCATCATGCCGGCGGTCATGTGATAGAGGTTATGACAGTGGAACGCCCAATCCCCGGCCGCATCCGCCGTCAGGTCGAAGGTGACCTTTCCGCCCGGTGGGACGTTGACGGTGTGCTTTCGCGGGGCGTGATCGCCGTGCCCGGTAACCAGGTTGAAAAAGTGCCCGTGCAGATGGATCGGGTGGGGCATCATCGTGTCGTTGACCAACGTGACCCGTGCGCGCTCGCCGTGGCGAAACGGAATCGGTTCGGCCGGCTCGCTCAGCTTCACGCCGTCGAACGACCACATGTAACGTTCCATGTTGCCGGTCAGATGCACCTCCACGGATCGGCTCGGGGCGCGAACGTCCGGATTGCGCTCGAGCGCCACCAGATCGCGATAGACCAGCACCCGATGATCGAGCCCTTCGAGACCTTGCGGAGGCTCGCCCGTGCGGTCGGTCGGCATGGGCGAGATGGTCTGAACGCCGGGGCCCATCTTCACTTGGGGCGCATACTTGGGATCCCGCATGTTCATCTGGCCCATTGCGCCATGATCCGCGGCCGGGGCGGGGCCCGAGCCCTCGGCCCCAGGCGTCGCGCCGTGATCCATCCCGGGCATGCCGCCCGCAGCCGATCCTTGCATTGATCCGTGGTCCATTCCCGCCATTGGCCCACTGCCGCCCGGCATCGCGCCGTGATCCATGCCCGCCATCGAGCTCGATCCGGCGGCGCCCATGGCCATGCCACTCATGCCTGCCATGCCTGCCATGGCGGCCGCACCGGCGGCCCTGGTGCCGTGATCGGTCGGTTCGCTCCAGCCGGTCAGCTTCCACAAGTTGCGGGACGCATTTTGCTCGGCGGAAGGATCGATACCGCGTACCGCCGCCGGGTTCGGGGCGTTGGCGGACATGTCCATGCCCGTCATGCCCTGCATTCCGCTCATGCCCATGTCTTTCATCGTGGTCAGCGGCCGGGACCGGAGCGGTGGCACCGGCGCGTCCATGCCTTCACGCGGGGCGAGCGTCGCGCGCCCTATTCCGGAGCGGTCGATCGATTCGCTGACAAAGGAATAGGCGCGGTCCCCGGGGGTGACGATCACGTCGAACGTCTCGGCAACGCCGATCTGGAATTCGTCGACCATAACGGGCCGCACGTTTTGCCCGTCCGCCTGCACCACCGTCATCGGCAAGTCCGGAATGCGGACATTGAAGTTGGTCTGCGCGGCCGCATTAATGATCCGCAGGCGGACCCGCTCGCCCGCCTGAAACAGTCCGGTCCAGTTGTCGTACGGGCCGCGTCCGTTGATCGTGTAATTGTACGTTGAACCGGTGACGTCGGCGATATCGGCCGGGTCCATGCGCATCTTTGCCCACTCGCGCCGCTCGTTCAATGGAAGGTCGCGTCCGGCCAGCAGACCGGACAGCGTCAGGCGTTGCATGTTGAAATAGCCACCGCCCATTTGCTTGAGCTTGCGGAAGATGGTCGCGCCCGACATCGGACTGTGGTCGGCCAGCACGATGACATGCTCGCGATCGTAGGCGACCGGGTCCGTCCCGGCCGGCTCGATCACGATCGGTCCATAGACCCCGTCCTGCTCCTGCTCGCCCGAATGGCTGTGGTACCAGTAGGTCCCCGACTGCACGACCGGGAACTCATAGGTGAAAGTTGCGCCGGGCTTGATCCCCGGAAAGCTGACACCGGGCACTCCGTCCATCTGGAAAGGCACCAGGATACCGTGCCAATGGATCGAGGAGTCCTCGGCCAGATTGTTGGTGACGGCGAGACGCGCCGCCTGTCCTTCCCGCAGGCGGATCAGGGGGCCCGGCACGGTGCCGTTGATGCCGATTCCGGATGCCGGCTTGCCGTCCACCATGAGCGCCACGCGGCCGATCGAAAGCGCGATGTCGGCGCCACTCACCACGGGGAGGGGCGATGTCCCACGTGACACGGATTGAGCCCACGCTGGGAACAAGCCTGTGTATCCGAGGCCGACCGCACCCAACGCCCCGGCGCGCAGGAAAGATCGGCGTTCGAGCAGTTGATTCATTGTCATTCCCGGAACCGAGCCGCGGGTGCCAGAACGGACCGCTCAATTCACATACGCAAAGGCCGGGTTGTGCCCTCACTGGAATCGGCCGGATGCGCTGGATTACGGCGTCGGAAGAGGCAAATCGATCCGTTTCAAGTCGAGCGACCGGTCCAATCTACAACTGCACCCGGTTCAGGCGCAGCGCGTTCGCGACGACGGTGAATGACGACAGCGCCATGGCCGCCCCCGCGATCATCGGTGACAGGAGGATGCCCGTAAACGGATAGAGTACGCCCGCCGCGACCGGGACGCCGATGCCGTTGAACAAGAACGAGAAGAACAGGTTCTGGCGGATATTGCGCATAGTGGCGCGGGCGAGCCGTCGGGCCCGCACGATCGCCATCAGGTCGCCGCGGGTCAGCGTGATGCCGGCGCTTTCAATGGCCACGTCGGTTCCCGTGCCCATCGCCAAGCCGACGTCCGCCGCTGCGAGCGCCGGGGCGTCGTTGATGCCGTCGCCGGCCATCGCCACCTTTGCGCCGGCCGCCTTGAGATCACCAATGATCCGCGCCTTGTCTTCCGGGCGAAGATCCGCATGAACCTCGTCGAGCCCGCCGACCGCCTTGGCCACCGCTTCCGCCGTGGTCCGGTTGTCCCCGGTCAGCATGACGATCCGCAGACCCCCTGCGCGCAGTTCCCCGAGCGCGCTGGCGGCGCTGTCGCGGACCGGATCGGCAACCGCGAGAACGCCCGCCGCCTTGCCATCGACCGCCATCAACATCGCCCCGGCTCCCGCGGCACGGTGCGGCGCGGCTAGGCTTTCCAGCGCCTCCGAGTCGACATCGACGCGGTGCATCTGGGCGGCATTTCCGATCACCACCGCCTGTGGGCCGGCCTTGGCGCTGACCCCCAGCCCGGTTTGCGATTCGAAGTCGGTGATGGCCGGGATGGCTACGCCTCGTTCCTTCGCTGCCAACGCGATCGCTTGAGCCAGCGGGTGCTCCGAGCGAGCCTCGACCGCGGCGGCAAGCCGCAACAGGTTGTCCTCCTTAAAGCCTGCGAGCGTTTCAATGGCGATCAGCCGCGGCTTGCCCTCGGTAATGGTGCCGGTCTTGTCGATCACTAGCGTGTCGACCGTCTCCAGACCTTGCAGCGCCTCGGCATTCTTCACCAGCACGCCGGCATGCGCGCCTCGGCCGGTACCGACCATGATCGACATCGGCGTCGCCAGCCCGAGCGCGCAGGGGCAGGCGATGATCAGCACCGCGATCGCGTTGAGCAGGGCATGGCCGAACCGGGGTTCGGGGCCGACCAGGTTCCAGACGATGAACGCCGCGATCGCGATTCCCACCACCAGCGGCACGAACCAACCTGAGATGCGGTCAGCGACGGCCTGGATCGGGGCGCGGCTGCGTTGGGCTTCGGCGACCATCTTGACGATCCGCGCGAGCATCGTGTTCGCGCCGACCGCACGTGCTTCCATCAGCAGGCTCCCGGTGCCGTTTACCGTGCCGCCGGTTACGCTGTCCCCGGCCGCCTTGGCGACGGGCAGAGGTTCGCCGGTCAACATCGACTCGTCGACAGCCGAACGGCCTTCGACGACCACGCCGTCGACCGGAACGGCCTCGCCAGGGCGCACGCGCAACTGGTCACCGGCCACCACAACGCCCAGCGAGACGTCCTCTTCGCGCCCATCGGCCGTCACCCGGCGCGCCGTCTTGGGGGCGAGATCGAGCAACGCGCGGATGGCCGTCCCGGTCGCCGCGCGGGCTCGCAGCTCCAGCACTTGCCCCAGCAGTACCAGCGTCACCACCACGCCGGCGGCTTCGTAATAGACCGGCACCATGCCGCCGTGCATGCGGAAGGTGGGAGGAAAGAGGCCCGGCGCGACGGTCGCGATCACGCTGTAGAGAAACGCCGCGCCGACGCCGATGGCGATCAGCGTGAACATGTTCAGGTGGCGCGTGCGGAGCGACATCCACCCGCGCTCGAAGAACGGCTTGCCCGCCCACAGCACGATCGGACTTGCCAGCGCCAGCTGCACCCAGGGAGACGCTGCGGGAGAGACGATCTCGAGCCGCAGCAGCTCCGAAATCATCGACACGATCAGCAGCGGCACTGTCAGCGCGGCAGAGATCCAGAAGCGCCGCGTGAAATCGACCAGCTCGGGATTGGGGCGGTCGTCGAGCGAGGGCTCTTCGGGTTCCAGCGCCATGCCGCAGATCGGGCACACGCCGGGACCCACCTGGCGGATCTGCGGATGCATCGGGCAAGTCCACATCGCGCCCGGTGTGGCCGCTATTTCGGGCTTCGGCTCGGCCGAGAGGTAGTGCGCCGGATCGTTCAGGAACTTGGAACGGCAGCTCGCGCCGCAGAAATAATAGCTCCCGCCCTCGTGTTCGGCCCGGTGAGCTGTTGTCGCGGGATCGACTGACATTCCGCAGACCGGATCAATCGACTTGCCCAACTGCTCGGGGCCAGTGGCACCCGCGCAGCAGCCGTGCGTGGGGG
>JBDSUJ010000035.1:0-3391 GCA_039927815.1 Croceibacterium sp.
GCATGAACAGGACGGCTCGTCGCAGTTTTCTCGCTGAACATTTCCGTTCATCCGAGGTTGGGGACCTCCAGTACGAACCGCTCGTTGACCCCCGACCTATCAAGTGGAGATAACCAATGTTCAAGCAGAGCCTGTTCGCGCTCGCCGCCGCCAGTACCGTATTGGCCGCCGCGGTGCCCACTGTTGCCGAAGCCCGTCATCATCGCCGCTATGCGAGGACGCAGACGGTTTCGAGAAGCCAGGTATTCCAGGGCCGCGATGGCCGCTATTACTGCCGCCGTGGCAACGGCACTGTCGGCCTGGTGGTCGGCAGCGTGGGCGGCGCGCTGCTCGGCCGCGCAGTGGATACCCAGGGCGATCGTCTGCCCGGCACGCTGATTGGCGCCGCGGCGGGCGCGCTGGCAGGCCGTGAAGCGGAAAAGCAGATTCGTTGCCGCTGAGCGGCTTACGGCGCTAAGCGAGTGGGCCGCTCCAGCGATGGAGCGGCCCGTTGCATGTCAGGGTTGCGCGTTACCGGCCCGACCGAGCACGGTGTCGAACGCATGCTCGAGCCGCGTCAGGCTGGCGGGAACATCCTGCAACTTGTCGAGCCCGAACAGGCCGAGGCGGAAGCTGCGATAGTCGGCGCCTTCGTCGCACTGCAGCGGCACGCCCGCGGCGATCTGGAGCCCTTGAGCGGCAAATTTCTTGCCGTTCTGAATCTCGGGGTCGGTGGTGTAGCTGACGACCACCCCCGGCGCCTGGAAGCCTTCGGCGGCAACCGACTTGACCCCGCGCTGTTCCAGCATGCGGCGCACCGCGCGGCCTTGTTCCCATTGGGCGTCGCGTGCCTTGCCGAATCCGAACGCCTTGGTTTCCAGCATTGCCTTATGGAACGCGCGCAGCGCGTCGGTCGGCATTGTCGCGTGGTAAGCGTGGCCCCCGCCTAGATAGGCTTCCATGATCGCGTTCCACTTGGTCAGGTCCATCGCGAAGCTGGTCGATTGCGCGTCCTTGGCCCGCTCCAGCGCCGCCGCGTTGAGCATGACCAGTCCGGACGAGGGCGGGGCTGACCAGCCCTTTTGCGGGGCAGAGATCAGCACATCGACGCCGCTCGCCGCCATGTCGACCCACACCGTGCCCGAGGCGATGCAGTCGAGCACGAACAGTGCGCCGACTTCGTGCGCGGCGTCGGCCACGGCGCGGATGTAGTCGTCGGGCAGGATCATCCCGCTGGCGGTCTCGACGTGCGGCGCGAATACCGCCGCGGGCCGCTCGCGGTGGATCGCCGCGACCACTTCGGCGATCGGCGCGGGCGAAAACGGCGCTTGCGGATCGTTCGAGCCGGCGGCGCGCCTCGCCTTGAGAACGATCTCGCGCGCCGGGATTGCTCCGGCCTCGAAGATCTGGCTCCAGCGATAGCTGAAGAACCCGTTGCGGATGACCAGCGCCGTCTGGCCGGTGGCGAACTGGCGAGCGACCGATTCCATCGCGTAAGTGCCGCCGCCGGGGATCACCACCGCGCGATCCGCGCCGTAGGCCTCGCATAAAGTAGCGTGAATTTCGCGCATCACGTGCTGGAAGGCCTGGCTCATGTGGTTGAGCGAGCGGTCGGTGAACACCACCGAGTACTCGAGCAGGCCGTCAGGATCGATTTCGGGGCGCAGGCCGGACATTATTATCTCCTCTGGCCGCCTCCGTCGCGCGTCACGCGCCGCCAGTCAAATCGCGTCGTCAGGTCCCGTTGCGCGCGCGCGTATTCACCCAAGCCATTCCACCAGCGCGGCCAAGCAGTCGCGCGCGAGCAGCTTGCTGCGTTCGGGGCTCCAGCCCTGTTCGGGATCGGGCAAGTCGGCATTGTCCTTGAATGGCATCTCGAGCGTCATCGCACAGGCGCCGAAGCGCTCGGCCAGCTGGTTAGTGCTCATGGTCAGGTTGGCGGCGCCGGGCCGGGCCACGCCGTAACCTTTCTTAGTCTGGAAATCGGGCGTCCGCCGGGCGAGGATCGTGCGGTAGCGCTGGTATTCCTCGCCCAGCGCGTCGGTCCAGGATGGGATGCCTTCAAATCCGGCCATGAAGTTGGCGGCAATCGCCTCATCGCCGTGCACGTCGATCGAAAAGCGCACCCCGGTTTGGTCCATGCGGTTGCGGATCGCGAAGACTTCGGGCGATTTTTCGGGGCTCGGCTCATGCCATTCGCGGTTGAGGTTGGTGCCGACGGCATTGGTCCTGAGGTGCCCGCGAAACGAGCCGTCGGGGTTGCAGTTGGGGACGATATGGAACCGGCACCGGGCCCGCAGTACGCGGGCGACCGGATCGGCTGCGTCGCACAGCGTCTCGAGCGCGCCTTCCATCCACCATTCGGCCATGCTCTCGCCAGGGTGCTGGCGGGCATAGAGCCACACCGGCAGATCTCCTTCGCCCAGTTCGAGGCAGTCGATCGGGCGCCCGTCGAGGCTGTGGCCGAGGCAGCGGTAACCGACGCCGTCGCTCGCCGCGGCTTCGGCGATCAGGTCGCTATGCCGCTCGAGCGAATAGGGGGCGAAGTACGCGAACCATGCCAGGTCGCCGGCCGGGGCGTGGCGGATGGTCAAGGTGCCGTTGCCCTCCGCCGCGTCGAAGGTGGTGTCGGCGCGGCCCCAGAACCCACGGTCTTCGGATACGCACGCGCGATACGCGGGCCAGCCCCCGGGATAGGCCGAATTATTGAGATCGGCGATCCGCAGCACCAATTCGCGTCCCGCCGCGCCGGCGACTCGAAAGTGGAACCACTGGGCAAATTCCGCGCCATGATCCTTGGGGATCGTCAGGACCGCTTCCGGCCCGGAAATGGAAACGACTGCGATATTGCCGCTGTCGAAGCGGTGGTCGATGATGATGTCCGTCATCGCACTTCGATAGTCTCTCCCGAACGGCCGGGGAACCCGCTGAACAAGGCCTCGGCCAGACGCCCGGCGGCGGCGCGGCGGTCGGCATAACGGCTGTCGGCGCTGGCCGCGAAATGCGCCCTGCCTTCCCACAACGCGAGGCCGCCGCCGGCCGGGCGAATGGTTACCCTGAGCTCGGTATCGGTCAGCGGTCCGGAGCGAGGTGTCAGGTCTATTCCGATCCCCATGCCCACGCCCGAGCCATAACCATAACTGCCGGTGCTTCCGCCGACTCCGACGCTTACCGGCGACCGGCCGCGGCCGGGTCGGTCGACTGTCTGCGCCACGCTGACTTCGGCGACTTGCTGGGCGCCGTCGCCGGTGACCGTGTAGCCGAGCCTGGCCAGCCGCTCGGCCACCGCGACCTGGAAGGCGGCCTGGTCCCACGAACCCGGCTGTTGCATCGGCCCAGGCTGGACCGCGATCGACCCGCGGCCCAGCATGGCGGGACTGGCGCCGGTGAAGCGCGTCACCTCGACCGGCGA
>JBDSUJ010000036.1:0-9364 GCA_039927815.1 Croceibacterium sp.
CTGAAACACCGACTTCGCCAGGTCGATGCCAATCACTGCAATCGCTTCCATCGTGCTCTCCTCTCCACATTGACCAGCAAATCTGCCGGTCGAATGGAGCGCCGTCCACGACATCAATTGCGGACATCCAGCCTTTGCTCTTCGCACTAATGACGGTCTTGCAAAACAAAGCTGATTGAGGAGCTTATGCGCACAATGAGGAACTCGACCGGGCCAACCAAGTTGGTAGGCGAGGGGAGCGACATGGTGATGCCGAGTTCAGAATGGCCGCCATTCGCAGCGTCCACCTCATCGCGCCGCGCCATTTTGATCGTCGAGGACGAAATTCTCATCCGAACACTCGCAAGCGATGAGCTTCGCGACGCGGGATTCGACGTCATCGAAGCCGTCAACGGCGACGAAGCATTGGCGGTTCTAAAATCTGGTGTTCGGGTAGACCTGGTCTTCAGCGATGTGCGGATGCCGGGTTCCCTCGATGGCGTCGGTTTATTGGGCGCGGTCAAAGTTGGCTTTCCGGAGATACCGGTGATTCTTACATCCGCTCACCTTGAACCGACCATTGCGGTGACTAACGGAGCAGTGTGCTTCGTGGCCAAGCCCTACCCCATGAACACCGTTGTAGCCATTATTGAGCGCGAGTTGGCGAGGACTGTATGACCGCAGCATCGGCTGGTGAGCAAAACGCATCGTCCATTCTAATCGTGGACGGCGACATTCTCTCGCGGCACGTCATAGCGGTCTATCTTCGACACTGCGGATACGCTGTGGTTGAAGCGGCCAACACCGACGAAGCATTTATCGCCATCGGTGACCCATCCCTCTCGATCGACGTGATCTTATGCGACCTTTCCGCCGTTGGCTCCCGGAGCGGTTTCGAACTTGCGAATTGGGTGCGAACCAATCGACCCGACCTGGAAGTGAAACTTGTCGGAAGCGCAGAGATGGCCGCCCAAACCGCAAGTGACCTTTGCGAAACCGGGCCGCATCTCGCCCGGCCCTACGAGCCCGAAGCAGTGGTGGATTACATCAAGCGGTTGAGAGCTAGCCGTTTGCCTTAGCAATGTCCGCTTACCAGCCTTAGCCGACATCGGCCCGGACCCATTACCGGCGTTGCGGTCGGCTAGTCAGTCGCTTGATCTGCCCGGTCTGCTTTGCCAGATGCCTGGCCAAGCAAAGGAAGGCGTTTTTAATGAGCAAGACCGTGACGCTGCAGTTGAGCGAAGACGAGGCGGAAATCCTTGTCGATGCGCTCGAAAGCGATCTTGAAGGCTATGTCGAGGCAGCGAGGGACGCGCGCGCCAATCGCAACCACAACGAGGTGGCGACATTCACCGCGGCGTCCGAACGCATCGGCACCGTGCTCAAGAAAGTGCAGGCCTTGATTCCCTGAACGGGGCGAGCGTGCCGGAAATAAGCAGCCGAGTCTTCCGCGCCACACCACGACATATCGGGTCTCCCGGGAGGCCCCGGACTCAACATCTTGTGCGGGACTCGTTTCGTTCTCCGTTAACCATATTGCCCTAGACCCCGCCGTTAACGAAGCTGCGCTTGACCTCGGAGTCCGGCTTCAGCACCCTGTGGATAACTGGGGGACTAGGACGGGGATGGGCGAAGTCACGAAAATCCGCGCGCCGCGGCCGCGCGCCAGGGACACTGCGGACGTGCCGCGCGATCTGCCTGTCGGCCGCATCCTGGGGGGCGATTGCATCGCGGCGATGCGTGCGCTGCCGAGCGCGTCGATCGACCTGGTATTCGCCGATCCGCCCTACAACCTCCAGCTCGGCGGGGATCTCAACCGGCCCGACGGCAGCCACGTCGACGCGGTAACCGATCACTGGGACCAGTTCGCCGACTTCGCCGCTTACGACAAATTCACCCGCGAATGGCTGGTCGAGGCGCGCCGGGTGCTCAAGCCCGACGGCGCGCTGTGGGTCATCGGCAGCTACCACAACATCTTCCGCGTCGGCGCGCTGGTGCAGGACCTGGGATTCTGGCTGCTCAACGACATCGTGTGGCGCAAGGCCAACCCGATGCCGAATTTTCGCGGCACCCGCTTCACCAACGCGCACGAAACGCTGCTGTGGGCAAGCATGGGCGAGAAATCGCGGTATCACTTCAACTACCGCGCGATGAAGACGCTCAACGACGAGCTGCAGATGCGCAGCGACTGGCTGCTGCCGATCTGTGGCGGGCAGGAACGGCTCCGCAAGGACGGGGTCAAGGCGCATCCGACGCAGAAACCCGAGGCGCTGCTGTACCGCGTGCTGCTGGCGACGACCGAGCCGGGCGACGTGGTGCTCGACCCATTCTTCGGCACCGGCACCACCGGCGCGGTGGCCAAGCGGCTGGGGCGCCAGTGGATCGGGTGCGAGCGCGAGGCGGCTTATCGTGAGGTCGCGCTGGAGCGGATCGCGGGGGCGTTACCGCTCGATGAAAGCGCCATCGCGACGATGCAGAGCAAGCGCGACGCGCCGCGGGTGGCATTCGGCGCTTTGGTGGAGACCGGGATGATCGCGCCGGGCACCCAATTGTTCGACAAGCAGCGGCGGTGGAACGCTACGGTCCGCGCCGACGGCTCGATCGCATGCGGGGGCGAAGCCGGCTCGATCCACGGCGTCGGCAAGGTGCTGCAAGGCGCGCCTAGCTGCAACGGGTGGATGTTCTGGCACCTCGAGCACCAAGGCCATGTCCATCCGCTCGACGCGCTGCGGCAGCTGCACCTGCTGGCAATCGAGGATTGACCGACCGCCTTTACCTCCAGCCGCTCGCGCTGGTGCCGAGCCCGCAGGCGGTTGGCGGAGACGCGGTGCGGCTGGCGGGCGGGATGGTCTACGCGCATACATTCGCGGTCATCGTCACGCGGGCCGGCAGCGTGGTGCAGCGCGAACTGGCGACCGCGGCCACGATGCCCGCCGCGCTCGGGCGGGTGCCCGGTGCGCTTGGCGCGGAAGCCGAGGCGCAGTGGGCCGGGCTGACCACCGCACACCCGCCGCTGCAGCTTGGCCAGCGCACGATCCGGCTCGATCAGCCGCAAGTCATGGGCATACTCAATGTGACCCCCGACAGCTTTTCGGACGGCGGCAAGTTCCTCGACAATCCGGATGAAGCCAACGCGCATGCGGCCGCGATGCTCGAAGCGGGCGCGGCGCTGGTCGACATCGGCGGCGAGAGCACCCGGCCCGGCGCGGCGGCGGTGTGGGAAGGCGACGAGATCAAGCGTGTGGTCCCGGCGGTCGAGCATTGCCTGGCGATGGGCGCGGCGGTCAGCATCGACACCCGCCGTCCGGCGGTGATGGAAGCGGCTCTCGCTGCCGGCGCGCATGTGATCAACGACGTATCCGCGCTGCGCCACGATCCACGCAGCCTCGAATTCGCCGCCGCCAGCGGGGTGCCAGTGATCCTGATGCACGCTCCGGGAGCAGGCGAGGACCTTCATGCCGGGGCCAGCTACACCAATGTGGTGTTCGAGGTGTTCGACTGGCTGCGGGCCGCCCGCGAACGGGCGCTCGCCGCCGGCATCGAGCGCGCGCGCATCGTGCTCGATCCTGGACTCGGCTTCGGCAAGGCGATGGCGGACAATCTCGCGCTGCTTAACGCGTTGCCGCTGTTCCACGCGCTCGGGCAGCCGCTGGTCCTGGGCGCGAGCCGCAAGCGGATGATCGGGGCGCTGTCGAATGAAGCGCCGGCACACCAGCGGCTCGGCGGCAGCGTGGCGCTGGCGGTCAAGGGCATGGACGCCGGATTTCAAATCCTGCGCGTGCATGACGTGTTCGAGACGGTGCAGGCGCGCAATGTGTGGCGCGGGTTGCGGGATGCGGCGCTGACCGATTTCAGCGGCCTGGCGGACGATTAGGCCGCTTCGATCCCCAGGTCGCTGAGCTTGCGGTAGAGCGTCGAGCGGCCGATGCCGAGGCGGCGGGCGACTTCGGTCATCCGCCCTCGGTAGTGCCCGATGGCGAGGCGGATTACGTCGGCCTCGATGTCTTCGAGCGGGCGCAAGTTGCCGTCGGACCCGTAAAGCTGCACGCCGCCGCCTTGGTTGGCGGGCTGGTGCGCGGTTTCGAGCAGTCCGATAATTTGGCTCAGGTGCGGGAAATCGGCCGACGCCAGAGCATTGCCGTCGCAGAACACCGCCGCGCGGAACAGCACGGCCTGAAGCTGGCGGACATTGCCCGGCCAGTCGAACGCCTGCAGCAGCTGGAGCGCGCCGTCGGTAATGCCGAGCGGGCGCAACCCCGGCTGCTCGCCGATGCGGGCGAGGAAGTGGCGCGAGAGTGCGGGAATGTCGCCGGCCCGTTCGCGCAGCGGGGGCAGCACGATCTTCGCGCTGGTTAGCAATTCGAGCAGTTCAGCACGGAAGTGGCCGGTTGCCACGAGATCCGCCAGCGGCAGGTTGCTGGCCGAGATCACGCGGACATCGACCTTGAAGCTGTGCGCCGCGCCGATCGGGCGCACGCTGCGCTTGGCGAGCGCTTCGGCGAGGCGGTCCTGCAGCTCAAGGCTCAGGCGGTCAACTTCGTCGAGCACCAGCGTGCCGTTGTCGCAGTTCTGGAACGCCCCGACCTGACGGTCGAAGGCCCCCGCGAAAGCCCCTTTCTCATGCCCGAATAGCACCGATTCGAGGCTGCTGGCGGGCACTCCGCCGATGTTGAGCATGCGGAACGGGGCCTTGGCGCGGGGCGAGGCGGCTACCATCGCGCGGATCAGCATTTCCTTGCCGGTGCCGGTTTCGCCTTCGATCAGCACCGCAGTATGGGCGCGGGCGGTCTTGGCCGACTTGGCCAGGGCATCGCGGAAGGGCGAGGAGGTACCGACCATCGCGTCGAAATCGAGCGCCGAGTCCATTTTCTCGGTCAGCGGCGTCAGTTCGTCTTGCGGCGTTTCGTGGGTGGTGGTGTTGCGCAGCGCCTGCATCATGCGGTCGGGCGCGACCGGTTTCACCAGATAATCGGTGGCGCCGGCGCGCATCGCTTCAACGGCGAGCAAGGGCGAGGTGCTGGTGGTAAGCATCAGGATCGGCAGCGCCGGGCGGCGACCTTTCAATTCCGCGATGAGCTCGCACGCTTGATCGCCGGGAACCCACTGATCGAGGATGATCGCCGAAAGCATCATACCCTGGCGGGTGCCGAGCGTGGCGATGGCGGTTTCCGCATCGCGGACAACGACCGTGCGCCAGCCTTCGCGCGCGGCAAGCGCGGTAATCAGCCGGCTTTGCGCCGGCTCGTCATCGATCAACATCAGCAGGCGCTGTTCGGCGTCAGCCATTCCATCCCCACTCCTAAGTGCCGCCGTCATAGCGCGAGACGGTAAAGAGCCGATTAAGCAGTTGAGCGAGGGTGCGCCGGGCGATAGAGCCTGGTGACGGGAACGGTAACGACGAAGGAACAGGGCATGGCGGATACGGCCAACGACATGAAGGCCCATGCGGGAACTTACGGCAGCTTCATCGGGCTGCTCAAATGGGCGGTACCGGTGATCGCGGTGATCGTGTTAGTCGTGGTGCTGTTGATTGCCTGAATCGGCTGCCGGTCCGATGCGCATCGCCGTCCTGCAGGAACGCGCGTTGGGTGAGCGCCGGGTCGCGGCAACGCCCGAGACCGTCAAAAAGTTTTGCGCGCTCGGCGCCATGGTGGCGGTCGAGCGCGGGGCGGGAGAAGAAGCGTCGATCTCCGACGCCGACTACGAAGCCGCCGGGGCGGTGCTGGGCCAGGCCGAGGACGTCGTCAGGGGCGCCGGCATCGTGCTCGGCGTCCAGGCACCCGATCCGCGCGTGCTCACGGGCGCCAGCCCGGGTGCATGGGTAGTCGCGATGTTCGATCCGTTCAAGGAGACCGCGCGGGTTCAAAGCTACGCCGCCGCCGGGCTCGAAGCCTTGGCGATGGAATTCATGCCGCGCATTACTCGCGCGCAGAGCATGGACGTACTGTCGAGCCAGTCGAACCTGGCCGGGTACAAATCGGTGCTGGCGGCGGCCAATGTCTATGGCCGGGCGTTTCCGATGATGATGACCGCGGCGGGCACAGTCTCGGCCGCCAAATGCTTCGTCATGGGTGTGGGCGTGGCCGGCTTGCAGGCGATCGCCACTGCTCGCCGGCTCGGCGCGCAAGTCTCCGCCACCGACGTGCGCAGCGCCACGCGCGAGCAAATCCAGTCGCTCGGCGCCAAGCCGGTGTTCGTCGAGAATGTGGCCGGCATTGAGGGCGAGGGTAGCGGCGGCTATGCGACCGAGATGAGCGCGGAATATCAGCACGCCCAGGCCGAGCTGGTGTCCAGCCACATCGCCAAACAGGATATCGTGATCACCACCGCGCTGATCCCGGGCCGCGCCGCGCCGCGGCTGGTCAGCGATGCGCAAATCGCCTCGATGAAGCCGGGCAGCGTGATCTTCGACCTGGCGGTGGCGCAGGGTGGCAATGTCGAAGGCTCGGTGCCCGACCAGCAGGTCGAGCGGCACGGGGTGACGATTATCGGCTATTCGAACACCGCGGGCTTGCTCGCGGCGGATGCGAGCGCGCTTTACGCCCGCAACCTGTTCAACTTCCTGGCGGCATTCTGGGACAAGGACCAGGGCGGCCCGGTGCTCGACGAGGAGATCGGCACCGCCGTGCGGCTGACGCAGGGCGGCCACGTGGTCAACGAGAGGATCAAGCAGTGAAAATCGCGACCTTGGCAACCGTGGCGCTGGCCACCGCACTGACGTTCGCCGGACCGCCAGCCGAGGCCAAGACGAAGGCTCGGCCCAACCCGCTGGCGATGGGCCATTTCATGGCGGCGATCTCGGTCTCCGACGTGGAGGCGGAGACCGCCTGGTACCGCGACAAGCTCGGCTTCCGTGTGACCGCGGACACCAAGATCGGCGGCGGCACCCCGGTCCGCTGGCTTGAGAACGGCAACGAAAGGATCGAGCTGCTGTCGATCGCCAATTCGACCGCCGGCCCGGTGCGCGGCACACCGCCACGCCACGCGGGCATTCGCGGGATTTCTCAGATCACGCTATCGACTCCCGACCTCAAGGCCACGCGCGACGAACTGGTGCGGCGAGGCGTCACCCCGGCGCTGGATATAACGGAGGTCGCTCCTCTCGGGATCAAGGTGATCTATCTGGTTGATCCTGAAGGCAATGCTATCGAGATCGCCCAGCGGCTGCCCAAATAGACGCGCGCTGCTGACTGACACCGCGAAACTATCCGCCTCGCCGCCTCGTATGGCTTCACGCATGGCGAGCAGTTGGCGCGTGACCCCTTCACCTCCGGCTCGCCGTGCTGGAGATCAAAATTATGCGTTTCATAGTCCCCCTGATGGCCGCCACGGCCATGCTTAGCGTCTCGGCGTGCAAGAATGATGCGGCCCCCGCTGACACCGCCACGGTCGATACTTCCGTGGTAGCCACGCCCAGCATGGCGGCCGGCAATTCGATGGTTGGCGGCATGGAGATGTACGCCGACAAGCCGATCGCCGTGAACGCGTCGACCGCGCCCAACCTGACTACGCTGGTGTCCGCGGTAACGGCCGCCGGCCTTGGCGAGACACTGTCCGGCCCCGGTCCGTTCACCGTATTCGCGCCGACCAACGACGCTTTCGGCAAAGTCGATAAGGCGACAGTCGACATGCTGATGAAGCCCGAAAACAAGGCCAAGCTGACCAAAGTCTTGACCTATCACGTCGTCGCCGGCAAAATGACCGCCGCTGACCTGATGGCCGCGATCATGAAGGGCAACGGCAAGGCGATGCTCAAGACCGTCGAAGGCGAGAGCCTGACCGCCACCATGGACGGCGACAAGGTCAAGATCGCCGGCATGGGCGGAAGCACGGCCTATGTGAGCCAGGCAGACGTCATGCAGTCGAACGGCGTGGTCCACGTCGTCGACGGAGTCCTTACGCCCAAGATGTAACGCCATGTCCCGCAAGGGCTAGGGAAGCGCCTCGTCTCCCCCTTGGGCGAGGCGCTTCTTTGCGCGGTGCGGCTCGACACTGTCGTGCGGGTTTGCGATAGCACCGCCAGCCTCGGGCAAGTGGGAATGGCGTGTGGACTTTATCTCGATCCTGTCGGTGTTCGTGCTGGCGTGTTTCGTCGGCTATTATGTGGTGTGGTCGGTCACCCCGGCGCTGCACACGCCGCTGATGGCGGTGACCAACGCAATCAGCTCGGTCATTGTCGTGGGCGCGCTGATAGCAAGCGCTGCAGCGGGGAGCCCGGAAGCCAAGTGGCTCGGGCTGATCTCGGTCGCGCTGGCAAGCGTGAACATCTTCGGCGGGTTCGCGGTGACCGCGCGGATGCTGGCGATGTATAAGAAAAAAGACCGTCCCGCGCCCAAGGTTGACGCGACATGAGCGCGGCATCTTCCAATACAGCCCTCACGGTGATGCACAACGATCCGCTGATCGCGCTCGCTTACCTCGTGGCGGGCGTGTGCTTCATCCTTGCGCTGCGCGGCCTCAGTTCACCCGCGACCAGCCAGCGTGGCAACCGCTTCGGCATGATCGGGATGGCGATCGCCGTCGTCACCACGCTGATCACGCATGAGATCGCCAGCTTGCCAGAGATTATCGGCGCGATGGCGGTGGGCGGGGCCGTCGGCCTGGTCACCGCGCGGCGGATCAAGATGACCGATATGCCGCAGCTGGTCGCGGCGTTCCACAGCCTGGTCGGCCTCGCCGCGGTGCTGGTGGGGTGGGCGGCGTACCTCAACCCGCAGGCGTTCGGGATCGCCGCGGCGGACGGACTGATCGAGCCGCAGAGCCGCGTCGAAATGGGCCTTGGCATCGCCATCGGGGCGATCACCTTCTCGGGTTCGGTAATCGCGTTCCTCAAGCTGGCGGGCAAGATGTCCGGCGCTCCGATCATGCTGCCCGGGCGCCATGCGATCAATCTTGCCACCCTCGCGGCGATCCTCGCGCTGATCGGGTGGTTCACCCAGGACCAAGGCCTGTGGGTCATCGCCACGGTCACCGCGCTCGCCTTTGCGATCGGTTTCCTGCTGATTATCCCGATCGGCGGGGCGGACATGCCGGTGGTGGTGTCGATGCTCAACAGCTATTCCGGCTGGGCGGCGGCGGCGATGGGCTTCACGCTCCATAACACCGCCATGATCATCACCGGAGCGCTGGTCGGCAGTTCGGGCGCGATCCTCAGTTACATCATGTGCCGGGCGATGAACCGCAGCTTCATCTCGGTCATCGCCGGGGGCTTTGGCGCGGTAGCCGATGCCGGCGGCGAGGCGCGCGAGCAGCGGCCGTACAAGCAGGGCAGCGCCGAGGACGCGGCGTTCATGCTCAAGCAGGCCGAAAGCGTGATCATCATTCCCGGCTACGGCATGGCGGTGGCCCAGGCGCAGCATGCGGTGCGCGAGATGGGCGACTTGCT
>JBDSUJ010000037.1:0-34449 GCA_039927815.1 Croceibacterium sp.
AGCCGGTCGCGCGCTCGAAATTCATCACGCAAGTCGCGCTGCCGTGAACCCCCATCTTGTGTTCGATCGACCCGCACGTGGCGGTGTTGCGGCTGCCGTCGGGAAGGACCTTGGGAACCAGGAACAGCGAGATGCCGCGCGAGCCCTCGGGCGCATCGGGCAGCCTCGCCAGGACGAGATGGACGATGTTGTCGGTCAGGTCCTGCTCCCCACCTGAGCAGAAGATTTTCTCCCCGGTGATCGCATAGCTGCCGTCCGCCTGCGGTTCGGCGCGGGTGCGCAGCAGCCCGAGGTCGGTACCGGCCTGCGACTCGGTAAGCGCCATGGTGCCAAGCCACTTGCCCGACACCAGCTTGGGCAGATAAGTGCCTTTGAGATCGTCGCTGCCATGGGCCAGCAAGGCCGCGACCGCGCCATGCGTCAGGCCGGGATACATGGTAAAAGCGTGGCATGCGGAATTGAGAAACTCCTCGACCACGGTCGCCAGCACGTGCGGCAGCCCTTGTCCGCCATGCGCTTCCGGCAACGCCAGCGTGCCCCACCCCGCTTCGATATATTGCCGATACGCGTCACGGTAACCCGGCGGAGTCGTCACGCTGCCATCGGCATTGCGGACGCACCCGGCGCGATCGCCGGGCTGGTTGAGCGGCGCGATTACCGCGGCAGCGAAGCGGGCGGCTTCCTCAAGAATCGCCGCCACCATGTCACCATCGAGGCCGGGCATCCGGTCCTCGAATTCAAGCGCCTTGAGCGCAAAGCGAACGTCATCCAGCGGGGGGTCATAGATTAGCATGTGAAAGCCCTAGTCGCGGCGGACCAGGACGTCATCGCTCAATATGCGGTAGAAGCAGCTGCGCGCGCCGGTGTGGCAAGCAGGCCCGGCGGCCCGGACCTTGAGCACCACCGCATCCTGGTCGCAGTCGACCAGAATCTGTTCGACCGCCAGCGTGTGGCCGGACGTCTCTCCCTTCATCCACAGCCGACCACGGCTGCGCGAGTGAAAGTGCGCCAGGCCTGTCGCCCTCGTTCGGTCGAGTGCCTCACGATCCATGAACGCGACCATCAGCACTTCGCCGCTCTCGTGGTCCTGAGCCACAGCGCTCAGCAAGCCGGCAGCGTCGAACTTAGGCTGAAATTCCGGGCCCTGTTCCAGGTCTGTCACTATGCGATCCTTTCGACTGACTTGCGTGCCACGCAACTTGTTGCAGGATAACCACATAGGGTCGGCAAAATCCATGCTGCGCCGCGAAGAGCCTTTGTCGGCAAGCGTTTCGATGGGATGCATCGCCTCGCGGCTTTGACGGGCCGCCACCAACCGGCCGCGCCGGATCGCGCCAAGGAAGGGAGGTCCCGGCACCAGTCCGAACAGGACGGGCCGGACATGAGGGATTGAGCTGACGCGTCCAATAAGGGGGGCGATGCGAAGCTCAGCGATTTTCGTCACGCGGGCGCCCGGGGTAATTCCCGGGCGCCTTGCTTATAACGCCTCATCGAGCACCCGCGCGAAGCACACCACCCGCACTTGCTCGACCCCAGAGCGCTTGAGCGCTTTCACGCACGCATTGCTGGTTGCGCCGCTGGTGAGGACATCGTCCACCAGGAGCACCTTTGCGCCGTGCAGCCGCGCGCGATGCCGCGCGGTGACCGTGATCGCGCCCGCCAGCGCGCGGGCCCTCGCCGTGCGTCCCAGTCCACCGAGCGCGGGGGTGCGCTTGCGCCGCTCAAGGCCGTTGACCAGCAACGGTTGCTGCCTCAGCCGGGCGATCTCGCGCGCGAGCAGCGCCGATTGGTTATAGCCGCGCCGCCACAGCCGCCAGCGATGCAACGGCACCGGCACCACCAGCCACTCGCCCTCGAGCTGCGGCAGGCGTGCTGCGGCGAGACGGGCGAGCATCGGCGCCAGCGCCATCCGCCGGCCATGCTTAAAGGCCAGCACCAGCTTGCGCGAGGCGTCGTTATAGAGAGTCCCGGCAGCGATCCCATCGTGCGCCGGCGGCTCGGCCAGACAGGGGGCGCACACGGCATCCCCACTTACGCTGTCGGCGCCGAACGGACGCTGGCACAGCCGGCACGACGGCTCCCCCGGAATGGCCAGCCCATCCCAGCACGTGGGGCACAAGCCGTCCTGCGCAGCCAATCCCTGGCCGCACGAGGGGCAGCGCGGCGGGTAGATGAGGTCGATGACGGGAGCCAGGGCGGCGGCAATGCGCATTGCGCGACAGTGGCGCCGGGCCTTGCGAAGGGCAACCCGGCACGGCAGGGCCGCCGCATGGCCAGCGCCCCGCCCACCATCTTCTCCCGCGCCCGCCGCTCGGCCGCGCGGCAGAGGTCAGTGTGCCTGCAAGCACAACCCGGCGCGGCCCGGTTCGTGCTCGATGACATGGTCGAGGACGTGCAGGAACGGCTCGCCTTCCTGCGCCATGCCCCTGCCCGCGCAGTGATCATCGGCGATCACAGCGGCGCCTTGTCGAGCGCCTTACGTGGTTCGAACAGCGAAGTCGTCGAGAGCGGCGACGCGCTGGACGAGGAGCAGCCTTACCCGTTCGGCGGGTTCGATCTCATCGCCAGCCTCGGCACGCTCGACACGGTCAACGACCTGCCGGGCGCGCTGATCCATATCCGCCATGCGCTTGCCCCCGGTGGGCTGGCGATCGCCAGTTTCGTCGGTGCGGGCAGCTTGCCGATGTTGCGGCAGATCATGCTGGCCGCGGACGGCGAGCGGCCGGCGGCGCGGGTGCACCCACTGGTCGATGTGCGCGGCGGGGGCCAGCTGCTCCAGCGCGCTGGGTGGGCGGACCCGGTGGTCGACAGCCGCACGATCCGGGTCGCCTATCGCTCGCTTGGCCAGCTGGTCGCGGACTTGCGGGCCCAGGCGCTCGGCAATATGCTCGCTTCCGCCGCACCGGCGTTGTCCAAGGCCGCGCTGGCCCGAGCGAAGAGCGCTTTCGCCGCGGCCCGCGGCGATGACGGGCGGGTCACCGAATCGTTCGAGATCATCACGCTAAGCGGCTGGAAACGCTAGCTCGCGTTAAGCGCCGCTTGCGCCGCGGCGAGGCGCGCGATCGGCACGCGGTAGGGTGACGCGCTGACATAATCGAGGCCCGTGCGCTCACAGAACGCGATGCTGGCGGGATCGCCGCCGTGCTCGCCGCAGATGCCGAGCTTGATGTCCGGGCGCGCCGCGCGGCCGCGTTCGGCCGCCAGCTCGATCAACTGCCCGACGCCTTCGATGTCGAGGCTGACGAATGGATCGCGCGGGTAGATGCCCTGCTCAACGTAGGCGGCCAGGAAGCGGCCCGCATCGTCCCTCGATACGCCCAGAGTAGTCTGGGTCAAATCATTGGTGCCGAACGAAAAGAACTTGGCCTGCTCGGCGATCTCGCCGGCCATCAGCGCGGCGCGCGGCAGTTCGATCATGGTCCCCACGAGATACTCCAGCGTGCGGCCTTTCTCGCCGAACACTTGCGTCGCGACGCGGTCGACCAGCGCCTTGAGGATCGCCAATTCCTTGCCGGTCGCGACCAGCGGGATCATCACCTCGGGCACCACGCTCGCGCCGCTGGTTTCGGCCACGTCGCACGCCGCCTCGAAGATCGCCCGCGCCTGCATCTCGTAAATATCGGGAAAGGTGATCCCCAGCCGGCAGCCGCGATGGCCGAGCATGGGGTTGAACTCGTGCAATTCGGCGGCGCGGCGCTTGAGGTGATCGACCCCGATCCCGATCGCCTGCGCCAGATCGGCGAACTCACCGTCGCTATGCGGCAGAAACTCGTGGAGCGGCGGGTCGAGCAGGCGGATGGTGCACGGCAGGCCCGCCATGCAGCGGAAGATCTCGGCGAAATCGGCGCGCTGCTCGGGCAGCAGCTTGGCGAGCGCGGCGCGCCGGCCCGCTTCGTCGTCGGCGAGGATCATCTGGCGCACCGCGCTGATCCGCCCTGCGTCGAAGAACATGTGTTCGGTACGGCACAAGCCGATGCCTTCGGCGCCGAACTGGCGCGCCATGCGGCAGTCGGCGGGCGTCTCGGCGTTGGTCCGCACTTTCATCCGCCGGTGGCGGTCGGCCCACTCCATCAGGGTGCCGAAATCGCCCGCAACCTCGGGCTCGATGGTCGGCACTTCGCCCGCCATCACTTCCCCGGTAGCGCCGTCGATGGTCAGGGTGTCGCCTTCGGACAATTCGCGGCTGCCGATGCGAAGGCGGCGCGTGGTAAGGTCGATCGACAGCGCCGCCGCGCCTGACACGCATGGGCGCCCCATGCCCCGCGCGACAACCGCCGCGTGTGAAGTCATGCCGCCGCGCGCAGTCAGCACGCCGCGCGCCGCGTGCATGCCGTGGATGTCTTCAGGGCTGGTCTCGATGCGGACCAGGATGACCTTCTGGCCCTTCCCCGCCCATGCTTCGGCGGTGTCGGCATCGAGCGCGATCCGCCCACTAGCTGCGCCCGGGCTGGCCGGCAGGCCCTTGGCCAGCACGTCGCGCGGGGCGGTGGGGTCGAGAGTGGGATGGAGCAGCTGGTCGAGCGCCATCGGATCGACCCGCAGGATCGCGGTCCGCTCGTCGACCAGCCCTTCGGCGACCATGTCGACCGCCATCTTGAGCGCGGCCTTGGCGGTGCGCTTGCCGCTGCGGGTCTGCAGCATCCATAATTTGCCGCGTTCGACGGTGAATTCGATGTCCTGCATGTCGCGGTAATGGTGCTCGAGCAGCTCGAACACCTGGGCCAGCTCGCCGTAGGCCGCGGGCATCGCCTCTTCCATGCTCAGCGGCTTGGCCCCGGCGTTCTCACGGGCCGTGCGTGTGAGGTATTGCGGGGTGCGGATGCCGGCGACCACGTCCTCGCCCTGGGCGTTGACCAGCCATTCGCCGTAGTAGGCCTTCTCGCCGGTCGAGGGATCGCGGGTGAAGGCGACGCCGGTGGCGCTGGTCTCGCCCATGTTGCCGAACACCATCGCCTGGACGTTGACCGCGGTGCCCCAGGCGCCGGGAATGTCGTTGAGCCGGCGATAGACTTTGGCGCGGTCCGAATCCCAGCTGTCGAACACCGCCGCGATCGCGCCCCACAGCTGCTGGTCCACGTCCTGCGGGAACGTGTGGCCCAGTTCGCTGTCGACGATGCGCTTGTATTCGTTCACCAGCGCGCGCCAGTCGGCCGCGCTCAGCTCGGTGTCGGCGGCATAGCCGTTGTCTTCCTTGGCGATCTCAAGCGCTTCTTCGAACAGCCCGTGATCGACCCCCAGCACCACGTCGGCATACATCTGGATGAACCGGCGGTAGCTGTCCCACGCGAACCGTTCGTCACCCGACGCCGCCGCCAGGCCCTCGACCGTCGCATCGTTGAGTCCGAGGTTGAGCACGGTGTCCATCATCCCGGGCATCGAGACCCGCGCGCCGGAGCGGACCGACACCAGCAGCGGGTCCGCCGCATCGCCGAACCGCTTGCCGGCGGTGCGCTCGATATGCGCCAGCGCTGCCGCCACTTCTGCCCGCAGCGCGGCGGAGAAGTTGGCGCCTTCCTTCAAGTAACGGACGCATTCCGCGGTCACGATGGTGAAGCCGGGCGGCACCGGCAGGCCGATCTCGGCCATCACTGCCAGGTTGGCGCCCTTGCCGCCAGTGACGGTCTTGTCCTTCGCCCGCGGGTCCTCGCTCGTGGCACTCCCGCCAAAAGTATAGACCGTGGTCGTCATCCGATGGCTTCCTGGCTGAGGCCGCGCGGGTGACACTGTGTCACCTGACACGCCGGCCTAAACTGTTAATTCCGTTGCTAAATCCACTGGACTTGCGGGTGACACTAGCCCTCGATCCGGGAGAAATCGGCTACGTTGTGCACCGCAGCACGAAACCGCGCAAGCAACGCCAGCCGCGCGGACCGCTTGGCGCTTTCGCTGTCGTTGACGGTGACCTGCTCGAAGAATCGGTCGATCGGTGCGCGCAAGCTGGCAAGCGCCGCCATCGCCCCGGCAAAGTCCTCCTCCCTCACCGCTGCTGCCGCCCGCGGCTCCGCAGCATCCAGCGCCTCGATCAGCACCTGTTCGGCAGGTTCGAGCATGTAGGAAAGTGTTTTCTGCGTCTCGCCCTGCCAATCCTCCTTCTTGAGAATATTGGCCGTCCGCTTGTAGCCAACGAGCAGGTTGGCGCCATCCTCGGTGCTGATAAACGTCTGGAGCGCGTGGACGCGGGCCAACAGGCGCACGAGATCGTCCTCGCCGCCGAGGGCAAAGACCGCATCGATCAGGTCGTGGCGGACCCCGGCTTCGCGTTGTTGGACTTTGAGGCGGTCGATAAGAAAGTCTTCCACGGGTTGGTAGCTCGTCGCTGCGCCAGTCTGCTCAAGGAGTTTGACCAGCGGTACCCGCAGACCGTTTTCCAAAATCAGCGCAAGAAGCCCAATCCCTGACCGTCGGAGTGCAAAGGGGTCTTTGGAGCCGGTGGGTGGCATTCCCGCAGCGAAAAACCGCGCCAAGCTATCCAGCTTGTCCGCCAGGCTCACCGCCACCGTCACGGGCGCGGAGGGAACATCGTCGCCCTGCCCGGCCGGCTTGTAATGATCGCGGATGGCGTCGGCGACTTCGTCGGGCAGGCCCTCGGCGCGGGCGTAGTAGCCGCCCATGACGCCTTGCAGCTCGGGAAACTCGCCGACCATCGCGGTCACGAGGTCGGCTTTGCACAAGCGCGCGGCTTGTTCGGCAAGGTTGGCCAGGTCCTCCCTGTCATCGCCCGGCGATGATGGGGAGGTGGCAGGCGCGAAGCGACTGACGGAGGGGCCGGCCGCGTCAGCGGCGGCTGAGCCGCCGGCCCCTCCACCACTCGCCTGCGGCGAGCATTCCCCTTGCCCATCGCTGGGCGACAGGGCGGATTTCACGATGCCTTCCTCGACCAGCCACCGCGCCAGTTTGGCGACCCGCTCGACCTTGTCGGCGACGGTGCCGAGCTTTTCGTGGAAGGTTATCCGCGCCAGTCCCTCGGCGTGCTGCGCCAGCGTCTTCTTGCGGTCCTGGTACCAGAAGAATCGCGCGTCGCTGAGCCGCGCCGCGAGGACCTTGCGGTTGCCGTCGACGATCGCCGCGCCGCCATCGCTCGCCTCGATGTTGGCGGTGCACACGAACGCGTCGACGAGCTTGCCGTCGCGGTGGCAGACGAAGTATTTCTGGTTAATCCGGGTCGTTAGCTGGATTACCTCGGGTGGAACCTCAAGAAACGACGGATCGAACCGACCGAGCAGCGGCACCGGCCACTCGGTCAGCCCGGCGTTCTCGATCACCAGCCCTTCGTCCGCCACCACCGCCAGCCCGGCATCGGCGGCGGCTTTGGTCGCGCCGATGCGGATCAGATCCTGGCGTTCCTCGTGATCGACGATCACATGGCACGCGCGCAGCTTCTCCTGGTAATCGGACGCCCCGCCGATGGTGATCGGCCCCGGGTGGTGGAAGCGGTGGCCGAGCGTCATGTAGCCGCTGGCGATGTCGCCCACCGTTACGGGGACCAGGTCCTCGCCCAGGATCGCCACGATGCCCGAGAGCGGGCGGACCCAGCGCGGGCTGTCGGTGGAGAGCGAGGCGGCGCCCCACCGCATCGACTTGGGCCACGGGAACACCCGCACGATCGCCGCGATGGCCCATGCGAGCACCTCCGTGGTCGCCCGCCCGGGCCGTTCGATGACCGCGAAATAAGTGTCGCCGCGCGTTTCGAGTTGGCCTTCAGTCAGGCCGGTCTTGCGCAGGAACCCGTCAAGCGCCTGCGGTGGGGCCGAGGTGCGCGGACCCTTCAGCTCCTCGCGTACCGCCTCGGTCGCTGGCGGCACATCGCGCACGATCAACGCCAGCCGCCGCGGGGTTGACCACACGGTAAGGGCGCCATGCGAGACGCCCGCGGCCTTCAAATGCTCGCGGAACAGCCGCTCAAGATCGGCGTGCCCCCCCGCCTGCATCCGCGCCGGAATCTCCTCGCACCGCAGCTCGAGCAGGAAGTCGCGTGCGACTGTGGTCACCCCGGGGGCAAGCCGGTCGCTCACGCCGCCCATCCGGGGAAGTCCTTGGCCCAGCGGGCGGCTTCGCTGGCCATGTGCGCTTCGCACGAGCCGCGCGCCAGGTCGCGCACGCGGCCCATATAGCTGGCGCGTTCCTGCACGCTGATCACGCCGCGCGCCTGCAGCAGGTTGAACACGTGGCTCGCCTCGATCGCCTGCTCGTAGGCGGCGATCGGGACGCCGTGATCGAGCGCGTTGCGGCACTCGGCCTCGGCTTTGGCGAACAGGTCGAACAGCGCGGCGGTGTCGGCGATCTCGAAGTTCCACTTCGACATCTGGCGTTCGTTTTCGAGGAACACGTCGCCGTACGTCACGCCGCGGCCGTTGAAGTCGAGGTCGAAGACGCTGTCCTTGCCCTGCAGGTACATCGCCAGCCGTTCGAGCCCGTAGGTCAGCTCGCCTGCGACCGGCTTGCAGTCATAGCCGCCGACTTGCTGGAAGTAAGTGAACTGGGTCACTTCCATCCCGTCGCACCACACTTCCCAGCCCAGCCCCCATGCGCCCAGCGTGGGGCTTTCCCAGTCGTCCTCGACAAAGCGGATGTCGTGAGTGAGCGGATCAATGCCGATCACCTCGAGGCTCTTGAGGTAGAGCGCCTGCAGGTCTGGCGGGCTTGGCTTGAGGATCACTTGATACTGGTAATAGTGCTGCAGCCGGTTGGGATTTTCGCCATAACGGCCGTCGGTCGGGCGGCGGCACGGCTGCACGAACGCGGCGTTCCACGGCTCGGGGCCCAGCGCACGCAGCGTGGTCGCGGTGTGAAACGTGCCCGCGCCCATCCGCATGTCATACGGCTGGAGGATCAGGCAGCCCTGCGCGCTCCAGTAATCATGGAGCGTCAGGATCATGTCCTGGAAGCTGCGTGACGGGTCGCGGTGCATGGCCGCGCGCATGGCGGATGGGCCCGCGAGCGTCAATGGACGCAACCACCGCTAGCTTTTTGTAAGGTTATATTGACATAGTCGTACACTCGCGACATTATGTCAGCCATAAGTTACACCAAAAGGATTGGCGCAATGGCGGCCTGGATAAGAAAAACGCTCTATTCACCCGTGGCTTTCGATGCCCTGTTTGCGCTCGGCGGGACGCTCGCCTTTGCTGGCATGGTGCTCGACATGCGCCATGCTTACCCCGCGATCGAAAGCGCGACCCAGCCGCTGGCCAAAGGCGGAAGCCTGATCGCGGTGTTGCTGGCAGCGACCCTGCTCGCCGTCGCGTCGACGCGGTTCGACCAGAAGATGGCCGACGACTTTCTGTTTCACACCCTGACCAAGTCGGCCTTCGTCGCGATGTTCATCGTCCTGTTCACGGCAGTCGGCTGGCATATCCTTCTGGAGCAGAAGTTCGGGATGTTCTCTTCCAACGTGGCGATAGCAATCCTGGCGGCAGCGTGGGCGGTGAGCTGGTTCTACACCCGCGTGCGCGGAACGCTGGCATGAACAACCGGCTCAAGGTCCTGCGCGCCGAGCGCAACTGGAGCCAGGCAGAGCTCGCGGTGCGGCTCGAAGTTTCACGCCAGGCGGTCAACGCGATCGAGACCGGCAAGCACGATCCGTCGCTGCCGCTCGCCTTCCGCATCGCGCGCCTGTTCCAGATGCCGATCGAAACCGTGTTCAGCGATGAAAATTGAGCGGTATTCGCGAGTCCGGACCATGGCGCACCGCGATGCGAACGACTACATGCGCGGCCGATGACCTTGCCCCCGCGCCACGGCCGCCTGCGGCGCCTGTTCACCGCCTCGGCTGCCGCTGCAACGCTGGCCCTGACCGGCTGCGCGCAAGCCCAGGCAAAGGTCGCGTCGGCCGCCGAAGTGCCGCCGCCGGGCGCGGTGCCGGGCCCGGCGCTGTGGAAAGTGTCCGATGCCGACACCACCATCTACCTGTTCGGCACTGTTCATGCGTTGCCCAAAGACAAGCCATGGTTCGACAACCGTATCGCAACCGCGTTCCGCTCGGCCGACGAGCTGGTGACCGAAATCGACGTCAGCAATGTCGCCGCCACGGCCCAGGCACTCGCCGGCCAGGGTGCGTTGCCCAAAGGCCAGGTGCTGCGCACGCTGATGACGCCGGACAACCGCCAGCAATACGAAGCTGCGCTGGTTTCGCTCGGACTGCCGGTTGAGACGCTCGACCCTTACGAGCCGTGGTTCGCGGCCATGACGCTGTCGCTGCTGCCGCTGCTCAAGTCGGGTTATGATGCCCAGAGCGGGGTCGAAGTGGCGCTGGCGAGTGAGAAAGGCCCGAGCAAACATTCGGGTCTGGAGACGATCGACCAGCAGATCGCGCTGTTCGACACCATGCCGCAGGACCAGCAATTGTCGTTCCTCGACCAGACCGTCGAAGCTATTCCCAAGGCCGGCGTGTCGCTCGATGCCATGGTCGCGGAATGGATCAAGGGCGATGCCGGCAAGCTGGCCGAGCTGCTCAATGCCGAGCTGACCGACGCGGCGCTGCGCGAGCGACTGCTGACCCAGCGTAACGCCAACTGGGCCCGTTGGGTCCAGCAAAGGCTGGGGCAACCGGGCACGGTGTTCGTCGCGGTCGGCGCCGGGCATCTGGCCGGCCAAGGCAGTGTCCAGGACCAGCTCCGCAAGACGGGCATCAAGGTCCAGCGCATCTGGCGATGACGCGCGCGCCGCTCGGGTTGCTGAGTCTGGCGCTGGCGGCAATGCTCGCGCTGGCCGGGTGCCGGGCGCAGCAGGCGTGGCCCACACCCTCCCCCGCATTGTGGGCCGTGACCGGCCCGACAGGCGAGCGTGGCTGGCTGTTCGGGACTATACATGCGCTGCCCGCCGGCGCGCCGTGGCGAACTTCCAAACTCGACGCGGCACTGGCGCAGGCCGGGACGCTGGTGGTCGAAGTCGCTGACCTGGCCGACACCGGGGCGGGAACACGAGCGTTCGCGGCGGCGGCGCACAGCCCCGGCCTGCCTCCGCTGCTGCAACGCGTGCCCCCGGCGCAACGCCCGGCACTGGCGGCCGCGCTGGAACGCGCCGGTCTGGCCGAACGCGATTTCTCGCAGACCGAGACCTGGGCCGCCGCGCTGACGATCGCCAATGCGCTGGAGGCGGGCGAAGCCGCCAACGGCGTCGACCGCGCGCTGCTGCGGGGCGGATTGCCGGTGGTGGCGCTGGAAGGCTTCGCCGAGCAATTCGCGATATTCGACCGGCTCGCGCCGCAGGACCAGGCGGACTTGTTGCGCCTGGCGGCCGCTGACGGCGCGGCCGAGCAGGACAAACGGATGACCGCCGCGTGGATCGCTGGCGACACCGGCGCGCTCGCGCACGAGGCGGATGCCGGCGTGCTGGCAGATCCCGAGCTGCGCGAGGCGCTGCTCGTCGCACGCAACCGCGCGTGGGCCGAGCGCGTGGCCGCGCTGTTGCGCGGCGGCCGGCGGCCGCTGGTTGCGGTGGGCGCGGCACACATGATCGGCGAGGTCGGCCTCCCCGCGCTGCTCATCCAGCGCGGTTTCACCGTCATGCGTATCCAGTAGCGCTTGCCACGCTGGGGCATTGCCCCTAAGGGCGCCCCTCCCCGACATGGTCATCCCTGGAGGCGTGGCGGGAATATCAACAACGCATTCGAAAGGCTTGTGACATGAGCGATGCTCTGACCCTGCCCGCCGAGCTGCGCGAACGGGCTGGCAAGGGAGCCTCCCGTCAATTGCGCCGCGAAGGTCGGGTCCCCGCTGTCATCTATGGCGGCAACGAAGATCCCGTGGCGATCCACCTCGAAGCCAAGGAACTGGCCCGCCAGATGGGCACCGGCCACTTCATGAACTCGATCGTGATGATCGAAGTCAATGGCAAGCCGGTCCGCACCCTGCCCAAGGACGTGGCCTTGCACCCGGTCACCGACCGCCCGCTGCACGCCGACTTCCTGCGCCTGTCGCGCGATTCGAAGATCCAGGTCGCGGTGCCGGTTCTGTTCATCAACGAGGAGGACAGCCCCGGTCTCAAGAAGGGCGGCGTCCTCAACGTCGTGCGTCATGAGCTCGAGCTGATCTGCGAATCCGACAAGATCCCCGACGACATCCAGATCGACGTCACCGGGCTCGAAATCGGCGATTCGGTCCACATCAGCAACGTCACCCTCCCGGAAGGTTCGGAAAGCGCGATCACCGATCGCGACTTCACCATCGCCACCCTCGTCGCCCCGTCGGCGCTGCGCCAGTCCGAGGCCGCGGCCGATGAAGCCGGCGGCGAAACCGAAGGTGTCGAAGGCGCGGCCGAAGCCTGACGCCATTACCGTTCGAAAACGCAAGCGCCGGTCCCCCACGGGGCCGGCGTTTTGCTTTTCAGCGCCCGCCGCAATAGGAGTGCGCGATGCAACTGTGGGCAGGCCTCGGCAATCCCGGACCCAAGTACGCGCTCGATCGCCACAACGTCGGGTTCATGGCGCTCGACGTGATCGCGGACGTGCACGGGTTCGGGCCGGTCCAGAAAAAATTCTCGGGCTGGATGCAGGAGGGCACGATCGGCGGCGAGAAAGTGCTGCTGCTCAAGCCGGCGACTTTCATGAATGAAAGTGGCCGCGCGGTGGCCGAGGCGCTGCGGTTCTACAAGCTCGACATCGGCGCACTGACGGTGTTCCACGACGAGCTCGACCTGGCTCCGTTCAAGGTCAAGGTCCGCACTGGCGGCGGATTGGCCGGTCACAACGGGCTGCGGTCGATCGACCAGCACCTCGGCCCCGATTTCCGCCGCGTCCGCCTCGGCATTGGCCACCCGGGTCACAAGGACCGCGTTACCGGCTATGTCCTCGGCAATTACGCGAAGGCCGAGCTGGACAATCTGGCGGCCATGCTCGGCGCGATCGCTTCGGACGCCGCATGGCTAGCCGCAGGCGACGACGCCCGCTTTATGAGCGATGTGGCGCTTCGGCTGCAAGATTGAGCACACGCCCGCTGTGGGCTGGACAGCGGACAGCCATCAAGATGGCCGCCGTAGAAACGACAATTCCACTTTATTTCAGGCCCACCGATCCGTTCCCGATCGCCGCTTCGTCTTTGGTTCATCGATAAACCGATGGAGAGGGACGCAATGGCTGGGATGGTCGCAATCTACAAAACGCCCGCTGATATGGAGGCGTTCGACAAGCACTATTTCGGAACGCACATACCTCTGGCCAAGAAAATGCCAGGTTTGTTGAAATATGAAGTCAGCCAAGGTCCTGTAAAAACGGTGGCGGGAGCCGACGATGTATATCTGATGGAATGCTGCACTTTGACGATTTTGAGGCAATGGGGACAGCGTTCGCCAGCCCGGAGGGACGCGCAACCGCGGCAGACCGCCAAATTTACGCTCCTGACGACACAGGCGTTCAAATTTTTGTTTTCGATACTCGGGAATTTTGACCCGTTGTTAGGGCTTTTTTCGCAAACAACTTAAAGATCAAAGGATTGGGGATGTCGAAATACAAATCAGTATTTGTTCTCGTCCACGGAGGTTGGCATAATCAATCCGCCTGGGGACAAATCAAGCCAATACTCGAAACTGGCGGCGCCATGGTGCTAGCGCTCGATCTTCCCGGTGCGGGCGTGAATACAATCGAACCCAAGTCGCTCGAAATTCGACCGTTTGACCTTACTGCTTTTGCCACCGAACCGTCGTCAGTCGCCAGCGTTACGCAGGAACAGCGAACGCAAGCGGTTATCGTGGCGGTGAAAGAGGCCGCGTCGAGAAGCGACCATGTCATCCTTGTCGGGCATTCCGCGGGAGGGATGACAATCTCGGCTGTCGCTGAGCAAGTTCCTGACCTGCTTGCTGCGGTCGTTTATATTGCAGGCTTCATGGTGCCGAACGGCATGTCATTATTCGCGATGCTTTCGCATGGATCCATGTCTTCGGCGCTATCTCCGGGACTGTTTGTGGGCGATCCCGTCGGGATTGGAGCAACGCGAATAAATCCAGGGCCATCCGACGAACCGAACGGCGGTGCCCTCGCCCCATCGCAAATCCACGGCCGACAGATTCGGCACCGTCCCTCGCCACTATATCCGGACCACGCAAGATTGCGCTGTCCCCTTGACCGGGCAGGATCACATGATTGCAGCGATTGACGCCACTATCGGCGGCACGACGGCAACGCACATGTTGGAAAGCAGTCACTCCCCGTTCCTGTCGCAACCGGCCGCTTTGGCGAAAATACTCCTCGATATCTCCGCTCAGTCGTCACGGGAGGCGCAAGTGTCGAGACATGAGCACGGATGATTTCGACGATCGGCTGAACGCCCTCAGGCCGCGCCTTCACCGGTATTGCGCGCGCATGACGGGATCGACGGTCGATGGTGAGGATATGTTACAGGATGCCCTCGTCAAAGCGCTGAGCGCGCGGGCGGAGGGCACCAGCGTCGAGAATCTGGAGGGTTGGTTATTTCGCATTGCCCACAACACCAGCCTTGACCGCCTTCGTCGCGGATCCCGGCACACGATGGTTCCGCTCACGGACGAGATCGAGGTGTTGCCGCTGCCGGAAGCGGACATTATCGCGATCAGTTATCAGACTTTCTTGCGGTTGCCCGAGCTTCAGCGTTGCGCTGTGATCCTCAAGGACGTGCTGGGCCATTCGATCGACGAGATCGCGAGCATCAGCGATTGTACGTCAGCAGCCGCGAAATCGGCGCTTCAACGCGGCCGAGCAACGCTCCGCCAATTTGCGCTGACGCCCATAGACGCCAAACTTCCGCTGATACCCGATGATACTCGGGAGAGGATGGCGGCCTTCGTCGATCTTTTTCGCACGGGAGACTTTGACGCGATCCGGGCCATGCTTGCGGACGACGTTAAACTTGAGTTGGTGAACCGCCTTCGGTGGGAGGGACGCGACAAGATTGCGCCTTATTTTACGCGCTACTCTGAAGAGACGCGATGGACATTTTCCCTTGGAGCCGTCGAAGGTCGTCCGGCCATGTTGGTCTTCGAAAACTTCGCGTCGGAGAAGCCCGCATATTTCGTGCTGGTGAATTGGCGCGACAACCGAATCTCCTTCATCCGCGACTTCCTGTTCGCTCCGTATGCGCTCGAATCGGCGGACTGGATGCGGTTGGGATAGGGGTTCGGTCGGGCGAATTTGCGCACTGGGTCCTCAGCAGACTTGCGCTCGTGCCCTAGCTTTCCTCGCGCTCTGCGCGTAACGGCCCACGACATTTCATACTCGGAGTAATTCATGGGATTCCGCTGCGGGATCGTCGGGTTGCCGAATGTCGGCAAGTCGACCCTGTTCAACGCACTGACCGAAACTCAGGCTGCCCAGGCGGCCAATTATCCGTTCTGCACGATCGAGCCCAATGTCGGCCAGGTCGCGGTGCCTGATGCGCGGCTCGATCAGCTGGCGGCGATCGGCAAGAGCGCCAAGATCATCCCCACCCAGCTCGGGTTTGTCGACATCGCCGGGCTGGTGAAGGGCGCCAGCAAGGGCGAAGGCCTGGGCAACCAGTTCCTCGGCAATATCCGCGAGGTCGACGCGATCGTCCACGTGCTGCGGTGCTTCGAGGATGACGACATCCAACATGTCGCCAACAAGGTCGATCCGGTCGCCGACGCCGAAGTGGTCGAGACCGAACTGATGCTGGCCGATCTCGACAGCCTCGAGAAGCGCGTCCCCGCCGCCGCCAAGAAGGCCACCGGCGGGGACAAGGAAGCGAAGCTCATGGCGAGCGTGCTGGGCCAAGCGCTCGACCTGCTGCGCCAGGGTAAGCCGGCGCGCCTGACCGAGCCCAAGGACGACGAGGAGGCGCGGGTATTCGCGCAGGCGCAGCTGCTCACGGCCAAGCCGGTGCTCTATGTCTGCAACGTGGCGGAGGAAGACGCGGCGAACGGCAACGCCCTGACCGAGCAAGTGTTCGCCAAGGCCGCCGCCGAAGGCGCGCAGGCAGTGGTCGTGTCAGCGGCGATCGAAAGCGAGATCGTGGCCATGGAACCGGCCGAGCGCACCGAATACCTGGCCGAGCTCGGCCTCCCCGAGAGCGGACTCGCGCGGGTCATTCGCGCCGGTTACCAGCTGCTCGACCTCAACACCTTCTTCACCGTCGGGCCCAAGGAGGCGCGCGCGTGGACCTTTCACAAGGGAGCCAAGGCGCCGCAGGCCGCGGGCGAGATTCACTCTGATTTCGAACGCGGCTTTATTCGGGCCGAAACGATCGCCTACGCCGATTACGTCACCCTCGGCGGCGAAGCGGGCGCGAAGGAGGCGGGCAAGCTGCGCCAGGAGGGCAAGGAATACCTGGTTCAGGATGGCGACGTGCTGCTGTTCAAGTTCAACGTTTGACATAAAAGCGGCGCGGAAAGCCGAAGCTTCCCGCGCCGCAAATGGGTCAGACGCGTTGGATCAGGCTTTCGACGCGAGGTAGGCCTGCCACATCTGCGCGACCGGCGCGCGTGCCCCGCCGACTTGCGCGAACGCCGCTTTGGCCGCCGCAGTCTTGCCCTGCTGGGCCTGGGCGATGCCGAGGCGGGTCAGCGCCTTGTCCTTGTCGATCCCGCCCTTGGTCAGCGCCAGCTGGTACATCCGCTCTGCCTCGGCATACTGGCTGAGCGAATAGAGCACGTCGCCGGCGTTGAGCGCGGCGTTGCCATTGGCCGATTTGGTCGCCTCGACCACCAGCCTCGGCGCATCGGTGCGATCCCCGGCGGAGCGCTGATCGACCATGCGCTTCACTTCGCCGTAGTAAGCATCGCCGGTCTTGAGCGCGCCCGCCGTGACCGCCGCCTGCAGAACCCGGCTGACTTCGTTCGACATTACGCGCGGATCTGCGGCTTCGATGTAGCGCACGTAATCGGACCGCTCGGACATCGAATTGGTCGTCGCCATCAGCCGCAGCAGATCGAGTTGCACTTGCGGATCGAACGCGTTGACCGCGTTGACGACCTGGAGCGCCGTGGTCCAGTTGGCCTTGGTCGGATGTGTCGACACCAGCAGGGTCGACCATTCGTTGGCTTGCGCTACCTGCTTGCCTTCATAGGCAACCTGCAACCCGCGGCGGAGCCAACCGTCCGGAACTGCCACACCCGCCGCGTTCCGGGCCTGGATCTCGGACTTGAGCGTCGCGAGGCCCAATTCCTTCTGGTTGCTGTTGAAATATGTCTCGGCCAGAAGAGGACTAAGGTTTTCGTCCTTGAAGCCCGCTGTCCGGGCCGCTTCAAACGCGGTGCGGGCGGTAGCGTAGTCCTTGGCATCGAACGCCAATCCACCCATAAGATATTGCAGCTGAGGCAATTTCGCCGGGTCCGTCTTGCCACTTTCAATCATCATCTGGAGGCCTTGGCGCTGCAATGCGCGGTCGCTGGACTTGTTGCCAAGAACCAGGACCAGGTTGCCGGCCAGGTTGCGGTCATCGGCATTCTGCATGGCCGCGAGGAGCACGGGAAGCTGCGCCTTGGCGCTCGCGAAATCACCGTTGGGAGCATTCACGATAGCGGCCAGCGGCGCGTAGAGCTTGGCAAAGCCCGGGGAGTTGCCGCTCTTCGCCGGTTTCTGGCCACGGGGCTGGTCCTGCGCCTGCGCTACCGAACCGGTTGCAACGGTCGCCGCCAACATCGCCACGGATAGTATGAAGGCCCGGCCGGGCGCGCGGCGAGCGGGGGGAAACTTGCCAAACATCGAATGACTCTCCTGTCGGGAATGCCGGCCCTTGCGCGGGCCGTGTATGTAAAATCCGCGGCGCTACTGCCGAGGAATGCGCCGGATTGCAATTCGGTCCTGCGCTCTGCGGGGTGAACGCGGTTTTAACCGCGTAATAGGGTGCCATTCAGTTGCATAAAATGTGGACAACCACCCTCCCAATCGTGCGCTCGGACCCCATATGCTGGGCAGCCCAGCCGCGATGGCCTAGGGCACACCGACACTCCCTTCCAGCGACCACGAGAACGGGCAAACCGCCTTGGCTGACGATACCGCCGATACCCTGATACCCTCCCCGCCGGCCGAGGAGTTCGAACGCATCGACATCGTCGATGAGATGAAGACTTCGTATCTAGATTACGCGATGAGCGTAATCGTCAGCCGCGCGTTGCCCGACGTGCGCGACGGGCTGAAGCCGGTTCACCGCCGCATCTTGTGGACCTGCCAGGAAGGCGGCTTCGTCGCCAACCGTCCCTATCGCAAATCGGCCAAGATCGTCGGCGATGCGATGGGCAACTACCATCCCCACGGCAACCAGGCGATCTACGATGCGCTGGCGCGGATGGCGCAATGGTGGTCGATGCGCGTGCCGCTGATGGACGGCCAGGGCAACTTCGGTTCCATGGACCCCGACCCGCCCGCCGCAGAACGCTATACCGAAGCGCGTCTGGCCAAGGTCGCGATGTCGCTGCTCGAGGATATCGACAAGGATACGGTCGATTTCGTCGAGAACTACGATGGGTCGCGGCGCGAGCCTTCGGTCCTTCCGGCCCGCTTCCCCAACCTGCTGGTCAACGGCGCGGGCGGGATCGCGGTCGGTATGGCCACCAACATCCCGCCGCATAACCTGGGCGAAGTGATCGACGGCTGCCTAGCGATGATCGACAATCCCGGGATCACCTCGGAAGAGCTGATCGAGTTCATCCCCGGGCCCGATTTTCCAACCTCTCCGCTGATCCTGGGCAGCGCGGGCAGCCGCGCGGCTTACACCACCGGGCGCGGTTCGATCCTCCAGCGGTGCCGCCACAAGATCGAGGAAGGCCGCGGTGACCGCCAGTCGATCGTGCTGACCAGCATCCCCTATCAGGTCGGCAAGGCCGGCCTGGTCGAAAAGATCGCCGACGCCGCCAAGGACAAGCGGATCGAAGGAATCTCCGACATCCGCGACGAATCCAATCGCGACGGCGTGCGGGTAGTGATCGAGCTGAAGCGCGACGCCACCGCCGATGTAGTCCTCAACCAGCTGTGGCGGCACACCCCGGCGCAAGCGAGCTTCCCCGCCAACATGCTGGCGATTCGCGGCGGGCGGCCCGAAACGCTGGCGCTGCGCGATTTCATTCACGCGTTTATCCAGTTCCGCGAACAGGTCATCACCCGCCGCACCAAGTTCGAGCTGAACAAGGCGCGCGACCGGGCGCACATCCTGCTCGGACTGGTGGTCGCGGTGTCGCATCTCGATGAAGTCGTGGCGATGATCCGCGGCTCGTCCAATCCCGCCGAGGCGCGCGGCCGGCTGCTGGCGCGCGAATGGCCGACCGACGACATCGCTCCTTACCTTGCGCTGGTTGAAGCGGTTGAACCCGACCTCGGCGCGCGCGAAGGCACCTATCGCCTGTCCGAAGTCCAGGTGAAGTCGATCCTCGACTTGCGGCTGCATCGCCTGACCGCGCTCGGCCGCGACGAGATCGGCAACGAGCTCAAGGAACTGGCGGTCGCGATCGAGGAATATCTCGGAATCCTCGGCGACCGGGTCCGGCTCTACGATGTGATGCGGCAGGAACTGGCGGAGATCCGCGACGCTTATGCGACCCCACGGATGAGCGAGATCGCCCCGGCGTGGGATGGGATCGACGACGAGGACCTGATCGAGCGCGACGAGATGGTCGTGACGGTCACGCTTGATGGCTACATCAAGCGCACGCCGCTTTCGACTTTCCGCGCCCAGCATCGCGGCGGCAAGGGCCGCGCGGGCATGGCGACCAAGGAAGAGGACGCGGTGTCGGAGATGTTCGTCACCAGTACGCACAACCCGGTGCTGTTCTTCTCGACCGCGGGCAAGGTCTATCGACTCAAGGTATGGCGCCTGCCCGAAGGGGGCCCGGCCACGCGCGGCAGGCCGATCGTCAACCTGCTGCCCGCGCTCGACCCCGGCGAGACCATCGCCACCATGCTTCCGCTGCCCGAGGACGAGGACAGCTGGGGTGCGCTCAACGTGGTGTTCGCGACCGCGCGCGGCCGGGCGCGGCGCAACTCGATGGACGCGTTCGCCAACATCCCGCGCCAGGGCAAGTTCGCGATGCGCTTCGATGAAGGGAGCGAAGACCGCCTGATCGGCGTGGCGCTGCTCGCCGAAGGCGACGACGTGCTGCTGGCGAGCCGCCAGGGCAAGGCGATCCGCTTCGCCGCCGACGACATTCGCGAGTTCCAGAGCCGCACCTCGACCGGCGTGCGGGCGATGAGCCTCAAGCCCGCCGACGAGGTCGTGTCGCTGTCTATCCTGCACAAAGTCGGCGTCAGGGACCAGGAAGAGCGCGACGACTATTTGCGCCACGCCCCGTGGAAAGCCGAACGCGAGAGCGATCCGACGATGTCGGCGGAGCGCCATGCCGAGCTGGTCGAGAAGGAACAATTCATCCTCACCGTGTGCGGAAACGGCTATGGCAAACTCAGCTCCGCCTACGAGTACCGGCGTACCGGGCGCGGCGGCCAGGGCATCGTCAATATCGACAACATCGCCCGCAACGGCCCGGTGGTGGCGAGCTTCACCGCAACCAAGGCCGACCAGTTGATGCTGGTCACCGACCAGGCCAAGCTGATCCGGATCGGGCTCGATACCTTGCGGGTAATCGGTCGCGGTTCGGCCGGGGTGCGGTTGTTCAACGTGGCCGATAACGAACATATCGTCAGTGCTGTCCGGCTCGACGAGGACGAAACGCCCGAGAACGAGGCCGAGGAAGCGATCGTCGAGGAAATGATCGCCCGCGACAGCGACGAGACCCCGCCTGAGGACACGCCGACCCGGGATGACAGCGAGGGCTGACCGGGGCGACGCCAGCTTGACGATCCGTATTCGGGCGCGCAACGCCCGCCGCATGGGGCATGACGTACACATTATCGGCGGCGGACTGGCGGGTAGCGAAGCGGCTTGGCAGCTCGCCCGGCGCGGATTTCGCGTGCGTCTGTCCGAAATGAGGGGCGGTGGTGGCACGACCCCCGCGCACCACACCGACGGGTTGGCCGAACTGGTGTGCTCGAACAGTTTCCGGTCCGACGACGATGCCAACAACGCGGTCGGCCTGCTGCACAACGAGATGCGACGGCTAGATTCTCTGATCATGCGCGCCGGCGAATTTGCGCGAGTCCCCGCCGGGTCGGCGATGGCCGTGGATCGCGATGTGTTCAGCGCCGAAGTGCAGCGGGCGCTCGAAACGCATCCCAAGGTCGAAATCGTGCGCGAACGCGTCGATACGCTACCCACCGCTGGCGCGACGATCGTCGCCACCGGCCCGCTCACCGCGGCCGCTTTGGCCGACAGAATCGCGCAGGCGACCGGGGCCGACAGCCTGGCGTTTTTCGACGCGATCGCGCCCATCGTGCACCACGACAGCGTGGACATGACCGTGTGCTGGATGGCCGCGCGGTGGGACAAGGGTGGCAAGGACTACATCAACTGCCCGATGGACAGGGCGCAGTACCTCGCGTTCGTCCAAGGCTTGCTCGACGGCGAAAAGGGCGACTTCAAGGAGTGGGAAGCAAACACGCCCTACTTCGAAGGCTGCATGCCAATCGAGGTTATGGCCGAGCGCGGCGTCGAGACGCTGCGATTTGGCCCGATGAAGCCGGTCGGACTGGATAACCCCCATACCGCGTCGGCGGACTTTCCCGGCGGTCGCTGGCCTTACGCGGTGGTCCAGCTGCGTCAGGACAACAAGCTCGGCACGCTGTGGAACATGGTCGGGTTTCAGACCAAGCTCAAGCACGCCGAACAGGTCCGCCTTTTCCGCACCATCCCGGGCCTCGCGAACGCCGAGTTCGCGCGGCTCGGCGGGATGCATCGCAACACATTCCTCAACTCCCCCGTCGTGCTCGACCGGCAGCTGCGGCTCAAGGGCGGCGAGCATATCCGCTTCGCCGGGCAGATCACCGGCTGCGAAGGCTATGTCGAAAGCGCCTCAGTCGGGCTGATGGCTGGGCTGATGGCGGCCGCCGAACTGGCCGGACAGCCGTGGGCCCCGCCGCCGCGCACATCGGCGCTGGGCGCGTTGCTGGCGCACATCACCGGCGACGCGGAGGCCGCCACTTACCAGCCCATGAACGTCAACTTCGGGCTGTTTCCGCCCCTGCCCGAGATCAACAAGAAGCAGCGCAAGGAAGCCTATACCGACCGCGCCAAGGCCGATCTCGGCCCCTGGCTCGCGAGTCTGGACACCGTCCCCGCCTGACCTAGCAGCCGCACTTGGGCTTGGCGGCGGGCTTTGGTGCGGTGGTGGCGAATTCCCCCGCGGAGAGCTGGCCGTTGTGATCGCCGTCGGCGCCGTCGAACCGATCCACGGTCGCGATGGCCCATTCTTCGAACGTCAGCAGGTTGTTGCCGTCCTTGTCGAGCTTGCGGAACGCATCGGTGCGGGTCGAAAGCATCTCATTGCGGCTGATCGAGCGGTCGCGGTCGCGGTCATAGCGATAGAACCGCTGCTGCTCACGCGTCGGTTCGCTCGCCTCCGGTGGTGTCGGCCCACGCAGTCCGGCGACATCCGCGCTCGGCAGTACCGCTGGATCGCGTGGCGCAACCGCCGGCTCCGGAGGCGGCGCGCCGCGCTCGACTTCCGCCCTGCCCTGCAGCCAGAACAGACCGATCCCGGTCATCAGCAATGCGAGAAAAGCCCCCAGGACCAAACGATTCACACGCGATTCCTTTGTACCCCAGTTGCCTGCTAGCGCCCGGTGAGGCCGGTCCGCAAGGCGATAAGCACGGATGCTGGACCGCCCAGCAGCGGGGCGCCACCGCGTGCGAGCGCCGCCCGCCCGAGACTGGCCAGCACCGCCAGCGTGCGCAGTTCGCGCGGTAGCGGCGCCGGGCGCGGCACGCCGTCGGCCTGGCCGATCGCGAGCGCCCGCTCGGCCGGGTCGGACAAGTTTGCGGCAAGGTCGGCGGCCGCCCACAGCTGGCCGCCTCGCGCGGCCTCGTCCTCGCAAGGCAACTCAAGCTCGTTCGCCAATGCGCGCCACGCCAGCCCCCGTGCTAAGACAAAGTCGGCCACGGCGTCCGCCGTCAGGAGATCGCCGAGCAGCCCCTCCCACCCATCGGCAAGCGCCGCTAGGGGGGCCGGATTGCGCCACGCCCGAAGCGCTTCGAGGAGCGGCTCCCCGAGCGGCCATTGGGACGGCGCTTCGGCCAGCAGGTCGCGCCACCACGCGAGCCGCAACTGGCTGGCGATCGGTTCGCGCCGTCCACGCACAATCTCGCCAAGGCGCGCATCGAGCGCCAGCAGCCCCGCCGCCAGTGGCCAGGCGCGAGCGGGTGCATAAGTCAGCGCGAGGCGCTGCGGCAGTGGCAAGTCGCGGACGATGGCGGCGTTCACCGCGGCTCCTTCCCGTGTGGCCAGCGCGCGAGTCAAGCCGGGCAAAGTTGAGGTAAGCGCGGGTTAACCTTCCCCTTACACGATCCGCTTACCACACACCGCTAACGGTGCAGTCCAAAGTAATTTTGGGCAACTTCAGGGTGGTCTAGCATGCGCATCAAATTCCTCGACAAGCTCAGGGGGCTTGGCCGCTGTACCAGCGGAAACGCGGTCGTTCTGGTTGCGCTGGGCTTGCCGATGCTGATTGGCGGCGCGGGCCTCGGCACGGACGTTGCCCAATGGTTCATGTGGAAGCGCGAATTGCAGTATGCCGTCGATCAGGCGGCGATCGCCGGTGCATGGGCCAAATCGAGTTCGAAGACGTCGGTTCAGCTGACTTATCGAGCGCGCGCCTTGCAGGAATACAACGCCAACCTGAACCTGGTGGGGGATTTCGACGATGCCGCCGGTCCCACCATCGCGCTAGCATATTACCGGACCGCGCCGCCCACGGCCGACAGCGTCGAAGTAACCGCCACCGCCACCAAGAGCCTGCCGTTCTCGAACATGCTGACCAACCGGGTCACCACAATCACCGCCCACGCGCAGGCGACCTGGCAGGCATCGGCGGACTTCCACGCATGCATGTTCGCGCTCAATAGATCGGCGAAGAGCGCCTTCAAGATGGGCAACAGCATCAACGGCAGTTCGACCTGCGGCGCGGGAACGCTGTCCAACAACACGCAAAGCGCGATGACCGAAACCGGGGATTCGACCGTCCCGCTCGGTAGCCTGGTTGCACGAGGGGCTGTTGATCAGACCTTTAAGAACAATGGCGATCTGTTCGGCAATCAGCCGAACATCTCCGACCCTTATGACGGCTTGTCCGCCCCCAGTGCGGCGGGTCAACCGGTGCGCACTTATCCGGCAACTTGTCCGGTCATAACGCCGGCCAGCACCACCTACAAATCAGACGGGCTGACGTGGACGCACTTCACATACAAGTACTACAAGGGGGCCAATTCCAGTAACTGGACGCTGCAAGGCAGCTACGCTGGTGCAGGTTACATCGCCAATTACTGGTCTCCGACGCCGCAAGCGAACTATTCAGCTGGAGTTTGGACGCCTGTTGCCAATGGTAACTATACCAACGGAATTGCGTTTGCCGGACGGTCGGCCATCGCATCGACCACTGTCGGCCTGCAAGCAGAATCCGTTCCCGCCAACGGAACTGCGGTCAGCATTTCGGGCAGCGGTAGCAACAAGTACTGGCGCCTGCCGTCGACCAGCACGCGGGATAAGATCACCGCCGTGTCCTCGACGACGACGCCGGCCTCAGACGGGATCGTGCACCTGCAACCCGGAGTCTACTCGGCGATGACTTTCGCTTGCCAGACCGAACTGACGCCGGGGGTGTATTTCGTCAGCGGCGATCTCGATCTGGGCGCCAACGTGTCGGTGACCAGCACCGGCGGCGTGATGTTCGTGATGACCGGCTCGGCCGGCGCGATCAAGGTCAACGGTAATTCGAATGTGACGTTGACCGGTATCACCGCCACCACGCTCATCAACAATTACGGCTATTCGAGCGCCGAAGCCGCCAAGATCGCCGGGATGTTGATCTGGGATCCACTGTCCACGTCCGCTTTCACGCTCAATGGCAACTCGACCCTTCACTTGAGTGGGATCATGTACATGCCCCACCGCGCTGCGACATTCGATGGCACCAGCTCGGCTTCGGGTAGCTGCATCATGGTCGCAGCCGACACGATCAAGATTGAAGGCAACTTCTCGCTCAACAACTTCTGCGTCACGACCGGCGGTTCGGCCATGAGCATCGGCGGCAGCTCGGCCGATGTGCAGTTGATCGCATGAGCCGCCTGCGCGCCCTCATCGCCGATTGCACGGCGATCATGACCGTGGAAACCGCCATTGTCGCGCCAGTTCTGGTGGCGATGGCATTGGGCACATACGACGTCAGCAGCATCGTTTCTCGTCAGAGCGAGCTGCAGAGCGCAGCGGCCGAGGCTGCCGCCATTGTCCAAGCCAACCCGCCGATTACTCAAGCTCAGCGCGACGTAATACGAAACGTACTGTCGGCATCGACCGGGATTCCGACCGCCAGAGTCACGGTCACGCCGATCTACCGGTGCGACACCGACCCTTACGTTACGACGAACACCTGCACGGCTTCGCAACAGACGTCGGTATTCATCCAGCTGCGTCTGATCGACACCTATTCGCCGTTCTGGACCAGCATTGGGGCCGGCTCGCCTATGAATTACAATGTGCTTCGCATGGTCCAGATCTCATGATCCGGCAGTTCGCCTCCCGCTTGGGCCGCGATACCGGGGGCTCGACGATGATCGAGTTCGCCATCCTCGCGCCGGCCGTGATCGCGATGATGCTGGGCGTCCTGTACGTTGGCATGGCGCTGCAGAACTACAATGCGTTGCGGGGTCTGTCGGCCGACGTCGCGCGCTATGCAATGATCCAGTACGCCCGCGGCAACCGTATGAACGACGCTCAGCTGCAAACTTATGCGCTATCGGTCGGCGACGGCGCCCCCTACCTGTTCGATTCCACTCTCCGGGCGGTGGTGGGTGATGCGGCCAACCAGCGCGTTAGCGGCGCGACCGAAAAAACCCTGACGCTAACGTATCAGATCCCCACCCTGGTCGAATCCTTGGGATTGAGAGGCCCGCAGATTTCCTTCGCGCGGCCGGTCTTTCTCCCGCTAACCTGAACTTGAGCGCGCTTTGCGGCGGTTGCCGCTGTGCCGCTCAAGTTTTATAGCAGACCTTGCGCACCGCCGCCGCGATGCGGCCCGCGTCGATCAGCGCCAGCGCTTCGAGATTGGCCGCATAAGGTAACGGCACGTCTTCGTTGCACACCCGCAGGACCGGTGCATCGAGCAGGTCGAAACCGTCTTCCATGCAGATCGCGATGATCTCGGACGCGATCGAACAGGTCGGCCAACCTTCTTCGGCTATCACCAGGCGATTGGTCTTGCCCAAGCTGTCCAGAACCGCTTGCTTGTCGAGCGGGCGCAGCGTGCGCAAGTCGATCACCTCCGCCTCGATACCCTCTGCCGCGAGCGTTTCGGCGGCTTCGAGCGCCAGGCCGACTGCGATCGAATAGGCGACGATCGTGACATCGGCGCCTTCGCGCACGATCCGGGCCTTGCCGATCGGCAGCACGTGGTCGTCGAGTTGGGCGATCTCGAACGTGCGCCCGTAAACAAGCTCGTTCTCAAGGAACACCACCGGATCGTCGCACCGGATCGCCGCTTTGAGCAACCCCTTGGCGTCCGACGCATCGTATGGCGCAATCACGATCAGGCCTGGCACGCTCGCGTACCACGGGCCGTAGTTCTGGCTGTGCTGCGCGCCGACCCGGCTGGCGGAACCGTTGGGCCCGCGGAACACGATCGGGCAGCGCATCTGGCCGCCCGACATGTAATTGGTCTTGGCGGCCGAATTGATGATGTGATCGATCGCCTGCATGGCGAAATTGAACGTCATGAACTCGACGATCGGGCGCAAGCCCCCCATCGCCGCGCCTGTGCCGATCCCGGCGAAGCCATACTCGGTGATCGGCGTATCGATCACGCGCTTGGGACCGAACTCCTCAAGCAGGCCCTGGGTAACCTTGTAGGCCCCCTGATACTCGGCGACTTCCTCGCCCATCACGAACACCCGGTCGTCAAGCCGCATTTCCTCGGCCATCGCGTCCCGCAGCGCCTCGCGCAGCGTCAAGCGGACCATGTTGGTTCCTGCGGGCACTGTCGGGTCGGCCGCCGGCTGGGCCTTGGCGGCGGGCTTGTCGGGGCCGGAGAGCGCCGAACTGGCCGCGCGCACCTGCGATTCTTCGGGCTGCGGCTGCGCGGCCGGTGCAGCGCTCGGTGTCGATGTCGATGTAGCTGCGGATGAGGTGTCTTCGCCTTCAACGTTGAGAACCGCGATCACCGTGCCGACCTTCACGCCCTCTGATCCCTCGGGGATGAGGATTTTGCCGACGGTGCCTTCGTCGATCGATTCGAATTCCATCGTGGCCTTGTCGGTCTCGATCTCGGCCAGCACGTCACCGGCTGTCACGGTGTCGCCTTCCTTGACCAGCCACTTGGCCAGCGTGCCTTCTTCCATCGTTGGTGACAGCGCGGGCATCTTGAGCTCGATCGCCATCAGTAGCGCTCCACCAGCACGTTCGTGTAAAGTTCTGCCGGCGCCGGCTGAGGCGAGCTTTCAGCGAAATCGGCGGCCTCGCTCACCTGGGCGCGGATGCGCTTGTCGATATCTTTCAGCTGCTCCTCGCTGATCGACGCCGCGATCAAGCCGGCCTTGGCGCGCTCGATCGGATCGTGGTGCTCGCGCATATCCTGCACTTCCTCGCGCGTGCGGTACTTGGCTGGGTCGGACATTGAGTGACCCCGATAGCGATACGTCTCGAGCTCGAGCAGAACCGGGCCGTTGCCGCCGCGCACGTGCGCAAAGGCAACCTCGGCGGCCTGGCGCACTTCGAGCACGTCCATGCCGTTGACCTTCATGCCGGGAATGCGAAACGCCGTGCCACGGCGAAAGAACTCGGTCTCGGCACTGCTGCGCTTGACCGAAGTCCCCATCGCGTACTGGTTGTTCTCGATCGCGAACACGATCGGCAGCTTCCACAGGCTGGCCATGTTGAATGTCTCATAGACTTGGCCCTGGTTGGCCGCGCCGTCGCCGAAATAGGCCAGGCACAGGCCACCGTCGCCGCGGTACTGATGCGCCAGCGCCAACCCGCCGCCGAGCGACACCTGCGCGCCGACGATGCCATGCCCGCCGTAAAACTTATGCTCGGTCGAGAACATGTGCATCGACCCGCCCTTGCCCTTAGAGATGCCGGCCTGGCGCCCCGTCAGCTCTGCCATGATGACCTTGGGATCGATCCCGTAGGCGAGCATATGGCCATGGTCGCGATAACCGGTGATGACGCTGTCACGCTCGTTATCGAGCGCCGACTGGAGCCCGATCGCGACCGCTTCCTGGCCGATGTACAAGTGGCAGAAGCCGCCGATCAAGCCGAGGCCATAAAGCTGCCCGGCGCGCTCCTCGAAGCGGCGGATGAGCAGCATCTGTTCGTAGAAGTGCAGCAGCTGATCCGGGTTCGCGGCAAAGCGGTGCTGCGCATCGAATGCCTGCTGCAGGCTGCGGAGCTCAAAATTCTCGCCCGCATTGTCGCTGGGTGCGGAAGGTTTGGCGGACTTTTTGGCCACCGGGGCAAGCTTGGCCCCGGCAATGCTGGATTTGGCGGCTCGAGCCAAGTCATCATCCCCTGATCGCGCCCGCTGACCGGGCGACCGGTTAAGGCCCGCCTATAGTCACGCGATCAGGGCGCTGGCAACGCTTACGCGACGCCACTAACCGAGTTGGTTAGTAGGCGCGTTGACGCGCGGTTTCAGCGGGTTGGTGTGAGATCCAAGACGTACTCGTCCGGCCGCGCGACGTTCAAATTGCGCCGGATGAGTTCGGACGCGAGATCGGGGTCGGCACTGTTGGGGTTGAGCTGCTCGACGTGGTTCTTGAGCGTGGTGCGATCCTGCTCAAGCGCGGTAATCAGACGCTGCCGGTGCTCGAGCGTGGTCTTGCTCTCACCCCAAGCGAGGACACCGTAGGGTCCTGCCAGCGCTAGCCCGCCCAGAACCAACAAGTATCCAAGCGCCCCGAACTGACTGATCTTCTCACGGATTATGTCGCGCCGGGGCACGGTTACGTTCATCGCCGAACAGAATCATAGTTAAACACCGGATTCAAGTGGTTTCCGCCCGAGACCGGGGATTTATCGCAACTCCTGCACGCTTGCCGGGATCAGTCGATCAAGTTACATTGGATACTATGACCGGCGATGGGCAAAATCCGCTAGGCCTCGATGGCTTTGAATTTTTGGAATTCGGTGCGCCCGACAAGGGTGTGCTCGAATCCGCGTTCGAACGGATGGGCTTCAGTCTGGTCGCGCGCCACCGCAGCAAGGATGTTCAGCTGTGGCGTCAGGGCGGCATCAACTTGATCGCCAACTATGAACCGCGCTCCCCCGCGGCGTACTTCGCGGCCGAGCATGGCCCTTCGGCGTGCGGCATGGCGTTTCGCGTGCGCGATGCAGCGATGGCTTATGCGAGCGTTGTCGAACGCGGCGCCGAACCCGTCGACCTGGCCACGGGCCCGATGGAGTTGCGCCTGCCGGCGATCCGCGGAATCGGCAATTCGCTGATCTACCTGGTCGATCGCTACGCCGAGGACGTTACCATCTATGACATCGACTTTCGGTTCGAAGCGGGGGCCGAGCGCCATCCGCGCGGAGCAGGATTCACTGAAATCGATCACCTGACTCACAACGTTTACGCCGGACGCACCGCGTACTGGGCGGACTTCTACGCCCGGATTTTCGGCTTCCGCGAGTTTCGCAAATTCGATGTGACCGGCGAATATTCCGGGCTTAATACCCGGGTGATGGCCGCGCCCGACGGCAAGATCCGCATACCGATCAACGAGGAGGCGGGGGCCGAAGGAAAAGGTCAAATCGCCGAATACCTGCGGACTTACAACGGCGAAGGCATCCAGCATATCGCGCTCGGGAGCGACAACCTGTACGATTCGCTCGACCGATTGAAAGACCTCGGGCTGGCATGTGCGCCGCCGCCGCCAGACGCGTATTACGAACAACTGGAGGAACGCCTGCCCGGCCATGGCGAACCCCTGGACGAATTGCGCCGACGTGGAATTCTTGTCGACGGGACGACCGTCGGTGCCCAGCCACGGCTGCTGATGCAGATATTCAGCCAATTGATGGTGGGTCCGGTGTTCTTCGAATTCATCCAGCGCAAAGGCGACGAAGGCTTCGGCGAAGGCAACATCACGGCGCTGTTCAAATCGATGGAAGACGATCAGATCCGCCGCGGTACGCTACCAGTGGACGAGGCCGGGGCCTGACTCACCCCGTTCAGCGATGGGCAAGACCCTTGCGCGCAGTTCGCCTTCCCGCCAGTAGAACGGCAACGGACGGTAGGGGAGTTTCAATGTCGGTGATCGCCTTGCGCGCAACCATTCTTGCCGCCGGCGCGACGGCGCTCATGCTGACCGCCGGTCCAGCGCTGGCGCAGGTCGATCGGACTGCGGTCCTCAATATCCTGGTCGAATGCGCCAAGATCGATGACCCAACCGCGCGGCTCGCTTGCTACGACAATAATATGACACGCGCCGGGGCCATCGCTCGCGCGACGGTGCCGGGACGGTCGCGTGTCCAGGGCGGCGGCGCCCCATTGGCCAGCAGTGAGGGTCCGGCCGGGTTCGGACGCGAAAGTCTCAAGAACGGCGAGCGCTTCACGGGTCCTGCCGGGCAAATGCAAAGCATCCGGCCAAAGATCGCCGCGGTCGCGCAACGCCAGCCGAACGTTTACCTGGTTACCCTCGAGGACGGCGCGCAGTGGGTCTTCGCTCAGGCGGCGGATAACCAATACCGCTCGCCGACCCGCGGCGCGATCGTCGAGATCGAGCGCGGCGCGATGGGAAATTTCCTGATGCGCGTGGACGGCCAGCGCCCGATCCAGGTCCTGCGCGTCAAATAGCCTCTATTCGACGTCAAGCTCGGAAAACGCCCGCTCGCGCGCCAGCTGGGCAACCGCGTTGCGGCGGATCTTGTCGAACGTTTCGAGAAAGCGCGCGCGGCGATCCGCGTCGAGCGGGTCGAGCAGGAATGAGCTGCGCTCACGCCCGGCGTCGTGGATGACCGTATACAGGCGCGCGCCATCTTCGGTCGGCGCGAACAGACCGTGACGCCGGCCGGGCCTGCCGTCGCGCTGCACCAGGCCCTTCTCGATCAGCGCGGCAACGGTGCGGCTGGCCTGGCTCTGGTCGCGCTCCAACGCTGCCACCAGCGCGGCCCAGTTGATCGGCGGCGTCATGCCTATCTCGTAGAGGACGAATGCTTCGAAGTTGGACAGGCCAGTTTGCCGACGGTACGCCAAAGCCCCGCTCCGGCTGAAATAAGCGCTGAGGGTCATGAGCGGCGAAATGATGCGTGAGCGGTCGATGACGAGCCGTTCGGCCGGCCGCCGGTCCCCGCTCTTCGCCGGCGGTTCGTCACTGCGTCCGGCCAGTTCACGCTCCTGGTCGTAAAGCACCATCGCGCGGTCGAGCAGGATTTCAATGACAGCGCAAAAACCGACCAGCTCGTCGTCGTCGATGTCGAACGTCAACTCCCGATTGCGCAGCTCGGCAAGTCGCAACAAGCGCTTGGCCAGCGCCTCTCCCTTCCGGGTCAGGCGCAGCGGCGCCCTGATCTGATTGCGCTCGACCATCCGGAGCTCGAGCATGCGCTTGACCGACCGGCTGACTTGCGCCTTGTCGACCCCGACGGCACCGGCCACATCCGCCGGCACCAGCGGTCCCATGCCCTGCAACAAAAACAGGATCCGGCGATCGAGTTCAACCAGCTCCAAATGGCGCGAGTACGACAATTCGGCGCTCTCGCGGACTTTGTGCAGCAACTGCCACAATTCGCTTTGAAACACCTGGACGTGCCGGCTCCCCTTGCCTTCCGGCGCCGGCGGCGTTGCAGCCGGGCCCGCGGCAAGCCCGTCGAGGATAATCTCGAGTCCGGTCAGATCGGGGCGCCCCGTGCCACCGTTTCCGCTTATAAGGTGCCGTCGGCCCAAAGCGAACGCCGCAACGAGATCGAACGCTGCGTCGGCCCGTTGGCCAAGCACCGCGGTAACCGCCAAGCGATCCAGGCCGTCAGCAACGCCGGCGGCAGGTCCGGCTTGCCATACGGCATCGGCGTGCGCGCGAAGAGCGCCGCGCCAGTCGCGATCCGGCCGACTTCGCGCGGCCACCATGGTCTCTCGGCCTGGCGGCGGCCGACCCTGTTCATCCATCTCAGGTCTTTGCGAACCTTGTCACCCAGTGTGATTCATACAAGCCTTCCGAGCCAATGAACAGATGCCGCCAGAATCGCGACGTATGAGGTTTGTAAACGGACAAAATCATCTCGGGAACCGATGCAGCGATGCAACACTACAGCCTTCGCGCTTCTTCACGGGCAGCGTAAGTCTCTGTTATTAATTTACTTTTATACATTTCTGGCAGATTCCTGCGCGTCGCCCAGGTTTAATTTTTTGAAATAAACCGCATGAATTTGGGCGATACACGACATATTCCACCCGCCTGCCTCCGTGCTGCCCCTAGACACTGTCATTCTCCGGCCATATGAGCAGAGTGAGAAATAAGTCCGCGAATCTTTCGACGGGCTACGGGAGGGGACAGGGTGAGCGAAGCGCTTTTCAGCGCCGTTGATGTATCGGCGCAGTTACGCATCGTCGCCCTTACGGGCCACACGTATTCAGATATTTTCGTGTCACGCCAGAGCGGTGCCGATCCGGCTCCGCGGTGTCGCGCACGCTAAACACTAGCGGCGGCCGATCGGCCGTCAGTCAAATTTGCGAAGGGAGCACAAAAATGAGGATTTCGAACAACACGGTGGTCTACAAGGCCCTGCTGCTCGCCGGCTCCGCCGGTCTTTTCGCGATCGCCACGCCGGCGCTGGCGCAGGTGTCGAACAATACCGGCCAAGGTGCGAACTGCGACGCGACGCCGCAGGACCCGCGCTGCATCGGCACGACCGAAATTCCGACCCCGGACCCGCAGACCGGGCAGATCATCGTGACGGGTTCGCGCATCGCGCGTCAGGATTTCAATTCCACCAGCCCGATGGTCACCGTTGATGAAGCGCTGATCAAGCAATCGTCGACCGCTGCGATCGAGCAGAACCTCAACAAGTTGCCGCAGTTTACCCCGGCCAAGACACCGACCGGTGGCGGCGACATTCAGCCGACCGCGACCAACACCCCCGGCGCGGCCACGGTCTCGCTGCGCGGGCTCGGCGCCAATCGCAACCTGGTCTTGCTTGACGGCCGCCGCGCCACCCCCAGCAATGCTGCTGGTGTCGTCGACATCAACACGATCCCATCTGCTGCGATTGAGCGCGTCGAAATCATCTCGGGCGGCGCGTCGGCGACGTACGGCGCGGACGCGATTGCCGGCGTTACGAACTTCATTCTCAAGAAGAACTTCCAGGGCCTCGAACTCGACGCTCAGATGGGCGTCAGCCAGGAAGGTGACGGCTTCGAGTATCAGGTGTCCGGCATCATGGGCAGCGACTTCGCGGACAATCGCGGCAACGTCAGCATCGCGATGTCACTCAACACCCGTGAAGGCAGCTTCCAGCGCGACCGCCAATGGTATCAAGACCTGTATGCCAACCCCAACATCGGCACGAACCGCTTCTTCCCGCTGTATCCCGGGATCGCGCTTGGATTCGGCAACGCACCGAGCGCTGCGGTCTTCAGCCAGTACTTTCCAGGTACCGTCCAGACTGGCATCGGGGGCTTCGCCGCACCCCAGAACTCGCCAGCGGGCACGACCAACGGTCAGCCCCTGCCTAACACCATCTTCGGCGGGTCCGCTTTTGCCGCCGGCCTGAATGGTTTTTCGATCTACGAAAACCCGAACGGAACGCTTTTCACCACCGGTTACAATCAGCAGGGCGGGGTGCCGTTCTTCCAGGGTGCGACCTTCCAGGGCGACCTCGCCGTCAAGCGTGCCAATGGCGCGCTGAACTTCGTCGACACCACGCCTTATCTGTATTTGCCGCTGACTCGCTATAACATGTTCATGCGCGGCAACTATGAGATCAACGATTACATCGGCGTGTTTGGCCAGGGCCTTTACAGCAGCACCGAGACGAGCACGACGCAGCAGGGCGGCGCCATCACCGGCGGGTGGGACGTCTTCCTGCCATACGGAACCGGAGTCTACACGGGCAGCGCCAATCCCAGCACTGCCTATGGCAGCGTCAACAATCCAAGTTCAGTAATCCTGAACGGCATGACGTACTCTGGCACAGCGTACGCCGGCGGATCTTCGGTAAACGGCACATTTGTCGATGCCACCCCGGCCAACTTGGCGGACAACCCGACCAACTCGGCCTTCACCGCATCGTACGGCAACCAATTTGCCTGCGCCGCCGGTGCAGCTACCCCCGGTACAGTTGCTGGAACCTCGGTTGCCACCGGGGGCTGCACCAATAACCAGGTAATCGGACAGTTCTTGCCCGGCAATATCCAGGCGCTGCTCAACAGTCGGCCAAATCCGAACGGCCGTGTTGAAGTGAACTACGGGTTCCCGCAGAACCGAACTGTTACAAATCGCGTCA
>JBDSUJ010000038.1:0-8477 GCA_039927815.1 Croceibacterium sp.
ATGGTTAGGACGCGGTAACCGCGTCGCTTAGTCGGCCCGTCATCACTTGCGTGTGACATCGCGGGGATGGCCCGCGCAATCGCCTTCGCAATCGTGACATTGGCAGCGGCGGCATGCAGCCACCAGCCCAGTTACGCGGTGCGGCTGGATCTCGATCAGATCGCTGTGCAGACCGCGACGCGCGACACCGTGCCTGGCTTCGCCTCGCTCGCGCGCTAGGCCTACTTCTTCGGCTTGGGGCCGGAGCGCAGCTTGGCGCGGTGGGCCGACATGTCGAACACTTCGCCCGGGCCGTTGTCTTCATTGAGCAGGCCGAGGCGGCGGGCGACTTCCTGGTAGGCCTCTTCCTCGCCGCCCATGTCGCGGCGGAAGCGATCCTTGTCGAGCTTCTCGCCGCTGTTCATGTCCCACAGGCGGCAATTGTCGGGGCTGATCTCGTCGGCCAGGATGACCCGCGCATAATCGCCGTCCCAAATGCGTCCGAACTCGAGCTTGAAATCGACCAGGCGGATGTCGATCGCGGCGAACATCCCGCACATGAAATCGTTGACTCGGATCGCCATCGCGGAAATGTCCTGCATCTCCTCGTTGGTGGCCCATCCGAAGCACGCGATATGCTCTTCCGACACCATCGGATCCTGCAGCTCGTCGCTCTTGAAATAGTATTCGATCAGCGTGTGAGGCAGCGGCTCGCCTTCTTCCATCCCCAGGCGCTTCGACAGCGAACCGGCGGCGACGTTGCGGACCACGACTTCCAGCGGAATGATCTCAACCTGGCGAACCAGTTGTTCGCGCATGTTGAGACGGCGGATGAAGTGCGTCGGGATGCCAATGTGCGCCAGGCGCAGGAAGACATGCTCCGAAATGCGGTTGTTGATCACGCCCTTGCCGTTGATCGTGCCCTTCTTCTGGGCATTAAAGGCGGTCGCGTCGTCCTTGAAATACTGGATGATGGTGCCGGGTTCGGGACCTTCGTAGAGAATCTTGGCCTTGCCTTCGTAGATCTGCCGGCGGCGGGTCATCGGGGCACCTTTATTCGAGTGTAAAATGCGAGCGCCCCGGCAAGCGCAGCAGATGCTACGCCTGGGTCCGGGGCGATGAGCGGGGCTATACACCGCGGGCCGGGGCAAGGCAAATGGGCTGGCGGGCGATTGAGCGGGCGCAAGCGCTGCGCTACACCGGGGAGCAAATTGGGAGAGAGCGAGATGAAAACAGATCGCCGAACGATGCTGGCCGCCGGAACTGTCCTGACCGCGCTGGCCGCGGCTGGAGCCCGCGCCGCCGATCCGCCGCCGCTTGAACCGGCCAAGGGACCGTCGGGCATCATGGAGGTGATCCACGTCTTGGCCGGGGCCGACGGCGTGTCGCACGTCCGCCGAGTGAAAGTGCGCGGGTCGCCCAAGCCGCTGCCCGCGGACGCGGTAATCGCCACCTCGATCGCCCAGGGCACCGAGGACTGGCACCGCGCTCCGGCGAAGACCTTCACCATCAACGTGGTCGGCGATATCGAGTGTGAAGTGGGCGATGGCACCCGGGTCAAGATCGGCAAGGGCGATCTGGTGTTCCTCGAGGACCTGACCGGCAAAGGCCATGTGACCCGGCTGCTGACGCCGGTGGCCAATCTGTTCATCCGCATGAAGCCCGATTTCGACTTGCTCAAGTGGGCCGGCGAGGAGCCGGGCAAGGCAAATATCTGGCGCTGAGGCATGCGTTGACGCGTGCCGGTTCGGTCGTCAAAGGCGCCGGGCGTCGCTGGAAGGTTTGAGCGTATGAAGTGTGTTCCGGGCGGTGCCTCCGTTCCGCTGGCGGCGCTTACCCTCGCGCTGGTGCCCTGGGCCCCGGCCGGTGCGCAGGTCCGGACGGACGGCGAGACGAAGCCGATCGTCGTCACCGGCACGCTGATCCCCGGCACACCTGAAAACGGCCCGCTGCCGGTCGAGGTGATCGACGCGCAGGCCATTGCCGACCGGGGCAACCCGACGCTGGTCGAACTGATCAAGCAGTTGCCGGGATCGGCCGGCGTGCTCGGCGACGCGGCGCAGTTCGATATCCGCGCCCAGTTCAACGAAGGGGTCGCGTCTATCAACCTGCGCGGTCTCGGGCCGCAGCGCACGCTGGTCCTGCTTAACGGCAGGCGCGTGGTGCCGATGGCCGGGGGCACTTTCCCGACCGTCGACGTCAACCTTCTGCCGAGCGCCGCACTCGGGCGAATCGAGATCCTGAAGGACGGCGCCGCCGCTACGTATGGCTCGGACGCCATCGCCGGGGTCGTCAACCTTATCACCCGCACGGACCAGCGGGGCTTCCGCGTCTCGGGCGATTATCGCTATGTTCCCGGTTCCGACGGCGACTGGACCGGCGCCTTGTCGTGGGGCGGGCGTGTGGGTCCGGCCCGGCTGTTTCTGTCAGGCGGATACCAGCACCGCGGCGAGCTGATGACCACCGATCGCGACTGGGCTCTCAAGCCCTATGACGCCAATCCTCAGGGCGGCTGGTCGGGCGGCGGATCGCCGGGCAACTTCGATTTCAACGGCAGCGTGGGAGGGACCCGCTTCGATGCCGACAAGGGTTGCGGTGCGCTCGGCGGCTTCCGCTCGCTAGCGGGCTCGAGCGCCGACTTGTGCCTGACCAACTACCTCCAGTTCACCAACCTGACCGAGCCCGAGGACCGCTATCAGCTGTTCGCCGATGCCGCGGTCGACCTTGCCCCGGGCGCCACGCTGCGGCTGACCGGGCTGTATGGGCGGACCGAGACGGTGCTCACTACCAGCCCCAGCTATCTCCCAACCATCGCGCCCTCGGCCAATGCCGCGTTCGGCGGCGGGGGAATGTTCACGATCCCGACCTATGCCCCCGCGCTGATCGATTACTGCGCGCGGTTCGGCGCGGCGGCAGGCTGTTCGCTCGATGCCGGCGGCCTGCCCAACCAGCCGGCGCTGGCGTTTCCGGTGCGCTTCCGGCCGGTGTTGCTGGGTGGGAACCCGCTGTTCGACAATGTCCGTCACGCGGCGGTATTGCCGCGCACCAGCGATTTTTACCACGCGAGCGCCGAACTGGCGATCGACCTGTCCCCTGGCCTGCGCCTGACGGCGAGCGGGACCTATTCGCGCTACGACCGCTATTTTGAAGGCGGCGACAGCTTCGTCGACTTGCTCCAGAACGCGCTCGCGGGGTTCGGGGGGGAGAACTGCGCTTATGCCGCGCCGCAAGCCCGCGCCGGGCTTACCCAAGCACAGCTGGCGGCGGTTGCCGGCCAGGGCAATTGCCACTTCTTCAACCCGTTTTCGACCGGCATCGCCGGCAACGCGGTCTCCGGCGTGGCCAACCCCGGATACGCCGGCACTAGCAACCCTCTCGGGCTCAGCTTGACGCCGGGCGCTGGGCTGATCAACGACGCCTCGACGCTCGACGATTTCTACACCGTGATCAATCGCCGGGCGAACACCCGCCAGTGGGTCGGTGAGGTCCTGATTGCGGGCAAGACTGGGGTCATGTTGCCGGGCGGCGACGTCAGCTTCGCACTCGGCGGGCAGATCCGCGACGATGGCTACGCGCGTAGTTACGGGCCGACCAACAACCTCGCGACATATCCCTGCGCCGGTTCGGTGCTCAACGCGGCGGCGACCTGCAATCCGCAAACCGGTCCGATCGGGTTCCTCGGTTCCAATTTCAACGCCCGCGCGGCCAGCCGGGTGTGGGCCGCGTTCGCCGAGCTGCAGGTTCCGGTGACCGATCGTATCCAGGCGCAACTGTCGGCGCGCTACGAAGACTACGGCGGCCGGGTCGGCGGTACCTTTGACCCCCAGGCCCGGATCAAGGTCGGGCTGACCGACTGGCTGAGCGTGCGGGGCGGGGTCGGCACCACCTTTCGCGGGCCGCCGCCGCAGACCACGTCGGCCGATCTGGTGGTGCCGACCCTGATCGGCAGTTCGTTCCGCGCGGTCGACCTGTACGGTAACCCCAACCTCAAGCCCGAGCGCGCTACCACCTGGAACGGCGGCGTACTGATTGACCGAGGCGGGTTCACGGCCAGCGTCGATTACTGGCGCTATGAATTTTCCGGCGCGATCGAAAACGAGCCCGTCAGCGGCATCGTCTCGGCGCTGTTCGGTGGCGGGAATTGCGGCAACCCGGCGTACGCCGCGTTGCAGGCGCGCTTCACCTTCTCGGGCGGGGTGTGCAGTACGGCCAACGTCCAGCGGCTGGCGACGTACGCGATCAATTCGGCCGATGTCGAAACCAGCGGGATCGATGTTCGGGCAAGCTATAGGGCGCCGCTGGGCCCGGTGCGCGTGGACATTGGCGTATCAGCGACGTACGTCATCGAAGCCAAGGTCGGGGCGGTGACGGTCGAAGGGATCGCGGTCCAGCCGGCGTTCGATGCCGCGGGCAAGCTCAATTACCAGACCACCGCGTACCCCTTGCCGCAATGGAAGGGTCAGGGCTGGCTGGAAGGCAAGGACGGGCCGCATACGGTCCGGCTGCAAGTCAACTACATCGATGGCCTGACCGACCAGCGGGGGGCTGATGTGTTCGGCCCTAACGCCAGCGCGCTAGCGGGCGGCAGCGTGACCACCGGCAAGCAAATCGGCAGCTTTGCCACCGTCGACCTCGCGTGGCGCTGGCGCCTGCCCACGGGCACGGAGCTGTCGGTGGCGGGGTTCAACCTGTTTGACACAAAACCGCCTTTCGCCCGGCTCGACCAGAACTACGATCCTTTCACTGCCAGCGCGCTTGGCTTCACCGCCAAGCTGGGGGCGAGCCAGGCGTTCTGACCCTCCCCGCGCCGGGGGATGACTAATCGTGCAGTTTGGCGGCGGTCTCCGCCACCCGCCGGCCGAGATAGCGCGCGCCATCGAGCTCATGCCCGCTCGGCTGCCGCGAGCCGTCATTGTTGGCGATCGTGGTCGCGCCATAAGGCGATCCCCCGCGCACCTCGTCGATCCCGTTCTGCGCTTTGAACCCATAGTCGAGCCCGACGATCGTGCAGCCCATGTGGAGCAGGTTGGTCAGGATCGAGAACAGCGTCGTCTCCTGCCCCCCGTGCTGTGCCGCAGTCGAAGTGAACGCCGCGCCGACTTTGCCGACCAGTGCATCGGTGAACCACAACCCGCCGGTCTGGTCCCAGAACGCGGCCATCTGGCTCGGCATGCGACCATAACGCGTGGGCGCGCCGACGACGATGCCGTCATAGGTGGGCAGTTCGGCCGGCCCCTCGATCTCGTCGTGCTGCATCGGTTGGAAGCCAGCATTCTTCGCCACATCGGCGGGGGCGGTTTCGGGGACGTGGCGAATTTCGGCGGTGTGCCCGGCCTGGCGCACGCCATCGGCCACGGCTTCGGCCATCTGCGCGATGTGACCATAAGACGAATAATACAGCACCAGGATGCGGGCCATTGGGAAGTTCCTTTTGAGTGAGCAAAGGTGTTGTCAGCACATACTCGTTAGCGGGTGCCGGTTCCTGCTAGCTGGCCAGCAAGATGCGGTCGCTGGCGGCGTCGTAACGGACGCTTAGGCCGGCCTGTCTGATCCGGTCGAAGCTGACGAAACTGCCGCTGCCGGCGAGCGCTTGTATCGCGTCAGCGCGCCCCGCGGCGGTAAGCAGCTTGCCCAGCTCGTCGCGGGCGATCGCGATGGTCGCACCGTCGGTAACCCGGATTGTGGCATCGCCGGCATCGGCGCCATTGATGCGGACGGCTTTCTTGAGCTCGATCGGTCCCGAACCCTCGGGAGCGCCGGCGTAAGGATCGGCGAGATTGAAGCGTACCGCGAGCATGCCCGTAGCCTCGCTTGCGGCCACGGCGGGCGTCCGAACCGGCGGGGGTGGGGCAGGCGCATCGAGCGTTGCGAACGCATCGGCGAACCGGCGCGCCCGGCCGTCGCCCGCGTCCCCGTCAACAACGGATTCGTCGGCCGGCTTGCTGTCGGTTCCGTCGTCTTGCGGCGATGTTAGCAGGCGGGCAGATGGCGAATTGTGCGCTCGCGCCAGCTCAACCCGTACCGGATACTGGCGCGCGGCTCGCGGCGCCCCGACGCCGGCCAGCAAAGCCGGTGTCGTCGCGGCCACGAGGACCACTCCGACGGGCCAGTTTTTGAGCAGTGAATCCCGGTTCATGCCGTGCCCTTACTCCTCGCGCGCTTCCGCCGCCACGATTTCGAGCGCGTAGGATTTGAGCGATCGCCATGCGAACAGCATGCCGAGCGGGCAGAAGATTGCGCCCAGGACCACCATCGATGCGGAAATGCCTGGCTCGCGGAATTGGGGTGGGGTCAAAAAGTGGTGCCCGGGGGCGGAGTCGAACCACCGACACGACGATTTTCAGTCGTCTGCTCTACCACTGAGCTACCCAGGCGCGCCATCGCAGCAAGTCTGAAACCCGCCGAGCGATCGGATGCGGGCCTATGACGAACGGCCCATTGCTTGGCAAGGGGTCAGTTGTCCTCGGACGCCAACGCCTCGGGATCAGCCGGCGGTCCGGGCACCGCGTATGCGTCGTTGAACCAGCGGGCGAGATCCTTGTCGCGGCAGCGGGCCGAGCAGAAAGGCGTGAATTCCGCCTCGCGGGGCCGGCGGCAGATCGGGCATTTGCGTTCGCTCATCGGGCCACGATTTGAGCGTGCGGCGCGTCCAAGGCAAGGGCGGGATCGGCACGCCAGCGCACGTCGCGCCCGGTCCGACGGGCGAGTTCGGTGAGCCACGGGGGCCGGAGGTGGGGTTCAAGCATGGGATGTCCCGAAAGCTCGACCGCGCCCGCGCCCGCCAGCCGCTCGCCTCGCCATAGCAGCAGCCGGGCGGCCACACCCGCGCGCTGGAACGCGGCGCGATGAAGCAGCGACGGCCGTTCGAGCCGGGCAACCAGCTGGACGAAGCCGAACCCGTTCATCGCGGTCCGTTCATGCGGCCAGTCATGCAACGCGGCGGCAAGCGCCTCGTCCACCGCGCGCCGATCGGCTTTGGCGGCAAGGGTCGGGAAATCGACGCCGACCGAGCCGCCGACATCGCAGCGCTGCAGGGCATCTGCCAGCGGACCGACCGCGGCGAGCGCCAGCGCGCGCGGATCGAGCGTGCCGTCGACATCGACCAGCAATAGCGCGGGGGTGGCGCTGAACACCAAAGTGCCGCCGGCGAATGCGATTTCGCCAGCCAGCGCCTCTGCCACCACGCCACCCCAGTCATCGGCCCCCGATGGGCGTCCGGTCCGCACCACATGGCCGGACTCGCGCAATCGCTCGGCGAGCGATGGCGCGCGCGTAATAGCAGCGTCAGTCGGGCGGGCCCGCGCCAGCTTGCGGCGGCCGTGCTCGCCCAGGCCGGGGCGTGTGATTTCAACCCTGATCGAAGCCCCTTCGCTGGCAGCGGCCGGCAGCCTGTCGACGAGCGCGAGTTCGCCCCCGGGAAACCGCGCGGTGCCGCGGCGGCTGCCGCCGGCTTTCGCCACCAGCACCGCGTCCGCGACGGCACCGGCCGTCAGCTCGCCGGGCCATTCGACACATGCCGCAACGATGCGGTCGAGGTGGAGCCGGAACGCGCGGTGCTCGCCGATGCCCTCTTCGACCAGCCACTCAGCCAACGGGTAACCCTGCTGCCTTCAACAGCGCCCTGGTCTCGAACAGCGGCAGGCCGACGACGCCTGAATGACTGCCCCCCATCCATGCGATCAATCCCTCGGCGCTGCCTTGGATCGCGTAGCCGCCGGCCTTGCCGCGCCATTCGCCGCCGGCGAGGTAGGCATGGATGTCTTCGTCGCACAGGCGCTTGAAGCGCACCTGGGTCTCGCTCAGCCGCTCGCGCAACGTGCCGTCGGGTGTCAGCAGCGCGATCGCCGAGTAAACCCGATGGCGGCGCCCAGATAGGAGTTCGAGGCAATGACGTGCGGTCGCCTCGTCTTCGGCCTTGGGCAGGATCCGCCGGCCGACCGCGACCACCGTATCTCCTGCCAGGACCAGCGCCTCCCGATCGGCGGCCGCGTGCGCCTTGCCACGCGCCATGCGGACCGCATAGTCGCGCGGGACCTCGCCCTTGAGCGCAGTCTCGTCGATATTCGCGTGGACAACCCGCACCGGTTCAACGCCGAGCCGCGCGAGCAATGCGAGCCGCCGCGGGCTCGCCGATGCAAGAACAAGCGGGAGGGCGGTCACGCCCGTCCCACTTATTGCGGGCCCGGACCGCCCCGGCCGGGCATGAAGCGGTAGGTGATGCGCCCCTTTGTCAAATCATATGGGGTCAGTTCGCAGAGCACTTCGTCACCCACCAGCACACGGATACGGTTCTTGCGCATCCGGCCAGCGGTGTGACCCAGAACTTCGTGGCCATTCTCGAGTTCAACCCGGAACATAGCGTTGGGAAGCAATTCCACCACTTTGCCGCGCATTTCGAGAAGTTCTTCTTTGGCCATGCAGTTCGGGTATCCTAAGGCTGTTGATCCTGGGCGCGCGCCATAGACGCCGGCCGCTGAAAAGGAAACCCTGCGTGCCTC
>JBDSUJ010000039.1:0-16653 GCA_039927815.1 Croceibacterium sp.
CGCCGATGCCGCGACTTTCGCGGCCGGTGCTTTGATCGCGTCGGGCCACGGCGCTGCGCCGGACCGCGTGCTGGTCGACGAGGCGATCGCCAAGATTTGAGCGGAGCGCTGCGGCTTCGATAGCGGACTTGCCAAGGAGCATCGGATGGCCGTCACTGCAATCGCGATCAACTGCTCGCTGGTCAAAACCGGTTCGCGCAAAAGCTCGACCGACGCGATGATTTCGGTTTTGGGTGAAGCGTTTGCGGCGCGCGGAGTGACGCTCGAAAAGACGCTGCGCATTGCCGACTACAATGTCTTGCCCGGTGTTTCGGCTGACGAAGGCAAGGGTGACGACTGGCCTGAGTTGTGCGCCCAGATTCTCGATCACGATATCCTGATCTTCGGCGGGCCGATCTGGATGGGGCAGATCGGATCGATCGCAAAGCGGGTGCTCGAACGGATGGACAGCTTCATCTACGACACCGACAGCGAGGGCCGCATGCCGAGCTATGGCAAAGTCGCGGTGGCGGCGATCGTCGGCAACGAGGATGGCGCGCATTTCTCCAGCGCCCAGCTGTTCCAAAGTCTCAACGACACTGGCTGGACCATCCCCGCTGTCGCCGCTTGTTATTGGGTGGGGGAAGCGATGGGCGGCGTCGATTTCAAGGACCTCGAGCATCGCCCGCGGGTGGTTAGCAAGACCGCGGCGATGGTCGCGGGCAACGCGGCGCACCTGCCGGGCTGCTCAAGGGCTCGCCTTACCCCGCCTAGAACGCGTCCTTGGCCGCGCGCAGCCGGGCGAATGTCTCGACCGCGTCGGCACCGCCCCAGCGATTGCGGATATCCTCGTCGTCGGCGCGCAGGAACGGGTTCGCCGCCAGCTCTCGCGACAGCTGCATCGGCACCGTCGGTTCGCCGCGCGCACGCCGCGCGTCGACGTCGCGCGCGTAGAGCTGCAACTCGACATTATCGGGGTCGGCATGAAGCGCGAAGCGGGCGTTCGACTGGGTATATTCGTGCGCGCAGTACAGCGTGGTTTGCGGCGGCAGGGCCTTGAGGCGCGACAGGCTGGCCCAGAACTGCGGCGGCGTGCCTTCGAACATCCGCCCGCACCCAAGCGCGAACAGGCTGTCGCCGACGAACGCCACGCCGGCTTCGGGCAAGTGATAAGCGATATGGCCCAGGGTGTGCCCGCCGACGTCGATCACGTGGGCGGTCCAAGCGCCCAGCGTCACGGTATCGCCTTGCCGCACGGTGCGGTCGACGGCGGCGATCTTGGGCGCATCCACCGCCGGTGCGGTGATCTGGCACCCGGTCGCGGCCTTGATCGCGGCGTTGCCGCCGGCGTGATCAGGGTGCCAGTGGGTGTTCCAGATCTGCGTGATGCGCCACTTGCGGGCGGCGGCCTCGCGCAAGTACGCGTCGGCGTCCGGGGTATCGATGCACACGGTTTCGAAGCTTTTCGGATCATGGACCAGAAAGCCGTAATTGTCCGAGAGGCACGCAAACTGGTGGATCTGCAGGGTCATGACCCGGCCCTACCGCCCCCGCTCGATGTAGGAAAGGCCCGCCCGCTCTGCTGAGCGGACGGGCCTTTCGATAGTCGTCGACGTATTCTTACTGCTTCTTCAGAGCTTCGCCGAGGATGTCTCCCAGCGAGGCGCCCGAGTCCGATGAGCCGTACTGTTCGACCGCCTGCTTTTCTTCGGCGATCTGGCGCGCCTTGACCGAGAAGTTCGGCTTCTTGGAGCGGTCGAAACCGATCACCATCGCGTCGAGCTTCTGGCCCGCCTGGAAGCGGTCCGGACGCTGCTCGTCGCGGTCGCGGCCGAGGTCGCTGCGCTTGATGAAGCCGGTCGCGCCATCGTCGCCAGCCTGCACTTCGAGGCCGCCATCGCGCACTTCGAGCACGGTCACGGTGACCACGTCGTTGCGATTGAGCCCGCCGCCTCCGCCGCCGCCGCCGCCGGCACTGGTGCCCGCGCTACCGGCCGCCGGAGCGCCCTTTTCAAGCTGCTTCATGCCGAGGCTGATACGCTCTTTCTCGACATCGACGTCGAGCACGATGGCCTTGACCTCTTCGCCCTTGCGGTGAAGCGCGAGTGCTTCCTCGCCCGAGATGCCCCATGCGATGTCGGACATGTGGACCATGCCGTCGACGTCGCCCGGGAGGCCGATGAACAGGCCGAATTCGGTGGCGTTCTTGACTTCGCCTTCGACTTCGGTGCCGACCGGATGGGCTTCGGCGAACTCTTCCCACGGATTGCGCTGAGCCTGCTTGAGGCCGAGGCTGATGCGGCGCTTGTCGCTGTCGACCTCGAGCACCATCACTTCGACTTCCTGCGAGGTCGAGACGATCTTGCCCGGATGGACGTTTTTCTTGGTCCAGCTCATCTCGGACACGTGAACCAGGCCTTCGATGCCCGCTTCCAGTTCCACGAAGGCGCCGTATTCGGTGATGTTGGTGACGACGCCGGAAACTCGGGCGCCGATCGGGTACTTGGCCGCGACGCCATCCCACGGATCGCTTTCCAACTGCTTCATCCCCAAGCTGATGCGCTGGGTTTCAGCGTTGATGCGGATGATCTGCACCTTCACCGTGTCGCCGATATTGATCACTTCGCCCGGGTGGTTGACCCGCTTGTAGCTCATGTCGGTAACGTGGAGCAGGCCGTCGATCCCACCGAGGTCGACGAACGCGCCGTAATCGGTGATGTTCTTGACCACGCCGTCGATCACCTGGCCTTCGGCCAGCTTGTCGATCAGTTCGCTTCGCTGCTCGGCGCGGGTTTCTTCCAGCACCGCGCGGCGCGACACGACGATATTGCCGCGGCGGCGATCCATCTTGAGGATTTGGAACGGCTGCGGCATTTCCATCAGCGGGGTGACATCGCGGACGGGGCGGATATCGACCTGGCTGCCGGGCAGGAACGCCACGGCGCCGTCGAGATCGACGGTGAAGCCGCCTTTGACGCGGCCGAAGATGCGCCCCTCGACGCGCTTGCCTTCGCCGAATTCGCTTTCCAGCTTGTCCCACGCGGCTTCGCGGCGCGCGCGGTCGCGGCTGAGCATCGCTTCGCCTTCGGAATTCTCAACCCGGTCGACGAATACTTCGACTTCGGCGCCGACCTTGAGCTCGTCATCGCCGCCTTCGCCGCGGGTGAATTCGCGCAGGGAAATGCGGCCTTCGCTCTTCAGGCCGACGTCGATCACGGCCATGCCGTTCTCGATCGCGGTGACAGTGCCCTTGACGACGCGGCCTTCGAAGCCGCCGTCGGCGCCGCCGAGCTGTTCGTCGAGGAGTTTCGCGAAATCGTCGCGAGTGGGATTGGCGACAGATGCCATAGAGTTCAGGTTCCTAATCACGTGTTCCGGCCAGGCGGTTGGTTCCGCCGGTCTTTCCTCCGCCGCCGCGGAATTGCGGGGGTGGGCCAAAAGAAGCCGTGTGTCCCCGCCGGGCCGAGTGCCGCGGCGTGGGTCCTGTCGAGCTGCAGCTGTCGGGACCGCGCGCGCCTAGGCGAAAACCGCCGCGAAGGCAAGCGACCGCTGGGTGTCGCGCTGGCCGGGAGGGTGACACTGTGTCACCCGCCGCCCCGCGCAGGAAGCCAGCTTTCCCGCGGCTTTGCAGCGTATCGGACCGGGTGACACATTACAGACAGCGCGGAGAATGGGTTCGTTGGGACATCGCCGTTGCTATGCGGCATGATGACCCTTGTAGGAAAATCAAAAATTGCCGCTAGCGCGCGCCGGCTGTGCGAACCGCTTCGATCGCCGCCGCGATCGCCTGTTCGGCGGTGAGGCCGGACGTATCGAGTGTCAGCGCATCGGCGGCGGCGCGCAACGGGGCTTCGGCGCGGCCGGCGTCCCGCTCGTCGCGGCGGCGCAAGTCTGCTTCGATCTCGTCGAGCGTGCAGCTGTCATCGCGCGCCTGCATTTCCTTCCATCGCCGGAGAGCGCGCGCCGCGACGGTGGCGGTAACGTACAGCTTCACCTCGGCATCGGGCGCGATGACGGTGCCGATGTCGCGCCCGTCGAGCACCGCGCCGCCCGGCTGGGTGGCGAAGGCCCGCTGGCGTTCATAAAGCGCGTGGCGGACCGAGGGATGGACCGAGACCCGGCTGGCGAGACCGCCGCTTGCTTCGGTGCGCAGTTCGGGATCGAGCAGCAGGCCATCGGGGAACGTGCACGCCGCCAGCGCATCGCCGCCGTTGTCGGGATCGCTGCCATCGAGGAACACCTGCCGCCCGACCGCGCGATAAAGCAGGCCGGTATCGAGGTGCGGCAGCCCGAAATGCGCTGCCAGCGCTTTGGCGATGGTGCCTTTGCCACTGGCGGTGGGACCATCGACGGCGATGATCACGGCGCGGCCTTGCGCTTGACCAGTGCACTGATCAACCCGGCCCCGGCGATCACGCCCCACACCACCTCGAGCACCACCGCGGCGAGGTTGAAGTTCACCGACAGCGAGATCAACAGCAGCACCGCGCCGACCAGGTTGGCGGCGTTGAACAGCACCTTGTTGAGGGCCGTCGACAGGTTAGCGTAAGCGAACCCGGCGATGAACAGCGCGCTGCCGGCCAGGCCGATGATGTTGGCGAGGGTGGGATCGATCTGCAAAGTCAACTTGTCCTCCCTCCGTCACCCTGAACTTGTTTTAGGGTCGTTTTCGCCGACCCTACCATCGAATTCGGCTGCGGGATCGGTGCTGAAGCAAGTTCAGCTTGGCGGGCGACGGGCAAGGGTGCGGTCATCACGCGATCAGCTCTTCGAGCAGCGCCTCGAATGCGGGGAAGCTGGTGGCGATCGGGCGCGTGTCGTCGATTTCGACGCCGTTGCGGCTGGCGAGCCCGGCCACCGCCAGGCTCATCGCGATGCGATGGTCGAGGTGGGTGGCGATGGGCTGTTCGCTGCCCGCGACCGGAACGCCGCCGGTGCCGTCGATCACCAGCCCGTCGGGGCGCTCCTCTACCCGCGCGCCTGCCAGCTGCAGGGCCTGCGCCATAACGCTTAGCCGATCGCTTTCCTTGACCCGCAACTCGTCGAGCCCGCTGGTGGTGGTCTGTCCCTGCGCCAACGCGGCCGCGACGAACAGCACCGGGAACTCGTCGATCATGCTGGGGGCCAGCGCCGGGTCGACCGTGATTCCGGTCAGCGGGGAATGGCGCACGCGCAAATCCGCCACCGGCTCGCCGCCGACCTCGCGCCGGTCCACTTCTTCGACGTGGCCGCCCATTTCGCGCAGCACCGCGATCAGCCCGGCGCGCGTGGGATTGAGGCCGACGTTTTCGATCACGAGGTCGCTGCCGGATACCACCAGCGCGGCGACGATGAAGAACGCTGCGGACGACGGATCGCCGGGGACGTCGATGGTCTGCGGGCGCAGATCGGCCTCGCCGCGGATATGGATGGCCCGTTCACCCCCTTGCTCGTCGATCCACAGCTCCGCGCCAAAGCCCTTGAGCATGCGTTCGGTGTGATCGCGGGTTGGCACCGGTTCGATCACGGTGGTAATCCCGGCGGTGTTGAGCCCGGCAAGCAGCACCGCGCTTTTGACTTGCGCGCTGGCGACGGGGAGGCGGTAGGTTATCGGTACCGCGGGACCGAGGCCGCGTTCGGTGAGCGGCAGGGTGACGCCGCTGAACTGCGCGCCCATCAGCGAGAGCGGCTCGGTCACCCGGCCCATCGGGCGCTTCGACAGGCTGGCATCGCCGACGAACTGTGCGGTGATCGGGTGGCTGGCGACCAGGCCCATCAGCAGCCGCGTCGACGTGCCCGAATTGCCCATCTCAAGCGCGCCGGCGGGCTGGAGCAGCGAGCCGACGCCGACGCCGTGAATGCTCCATGTGCCGCCTGCTTCGCGCACGATCGTCGCGCCCATCGCTCGCAAGGCGTCGGCCGTGCTCATCACGTCCTCGCCTTCGAGCAGTCCGGAAACGCGCGTCTCACCCACCGCCAGTGCGCCAAACATCAGCGCGCGATGGCTGATCGACTTGTCGCCCGGCACGCGGATGCGCCCGGTCAGCGGGCCGGTCGGCAGGAAACGGCGAGGGCAAGGGAGTCCGGTCTGGGTCACGGCGCGCGGCTTTTGACAGTGGGGGTGCCCTATGGCAAGGCGCGCCCGCACTGATACCGGCCCTTGAATTAAGCGGGGCCGCATCACATCAAGTTTGCAAGATCGGCGCCTGCGCATTGCGCGGGCCAGCAAGGATATATCGATGGTTAAGGCTGAATGGGGTCACAAGCGCAATTGCCCCAAGTGCGGTGAGCGGTTCTACGACCTGACCAAGGACGATCCGGTCACCTGCATTGAATGCGGCAACGAATGGACGCCCGAGCCGGTGCTCAAGTCGAAGCAGCCGATCCCGTTCGAGCAGGTCAAGAAGGAAGAGGTCGCCGAGCCCGATTCCGATCTGGCCGATGCCGAACTGGAAGATATTGACGAGGAAGAACCGTCGGCCGACCAGGACGTGGATCTGGGCGGCGACGACGACCTAGGCGTGCCCGGTGCGGACGACGAACAGGAAGACGACCGCTGATTTGACGCTTGCGGTTTGGGGCCTCCGCTCATAAAGGGCGGGCCCCTTCCCGCAGGGGTGGGCGCGCCTTGCGGGGCGCGCCTGACTGAATGGACATCGGGGCCTTAGCTCAGCTGGGAGAGCGCCTGCATGGCATGCAGGAGGTCAGCGGTTCGATCCCGCTAGGCTCCACCATTCGCACGAAAGAGTAACTGCTGTGCCCGCTGGCTGACGAGGTTTCGTCCGCCGGCGTTTCTCGCTTTGGAGTGACGCAAGGCCATGTTCGATACGCTGTCCGATCGCCTGACCGGGGTCTTCGACCGCCTGCGCGGGCGCGGCGCGCTGAACGAAACCGACGTGCGCGAGGCCATGCGCGAAGTTCGCATCGCGCTGCTCGAGGCCGACGTGGCGCTGCCGGTCGCGCGCGCCTTCATCGACAAGGTCACTGACAAGGCCGTCGGCCAGAATGTGCTCCGCTCGGTCACGCCAGGCCAGCAAGTGGTCAAGATCGTCAACGACGAACTGGTCGCGATGCTCGGCGGAGAAGAAGCGGCGCCGCTGATCCTCGACGCCAAGCCGCCGGTGGTGATCATGCTGGTCGGCCTGCAGGGCTCGGGCAAGACCACCACCACCGCCAAGCTCGCCAAGCTGATCCGAGAGAAGCACGGCAAGAAGGCGCTAATGGCCTCGCTCGACGTCAATCGTCCGGCGGCGCAGGAGCAGCTGGCGGTGCTCGGCGAGCAGGTCCAGGTCGCCACCCTGCCGATCGTCGCCGGCCAGCAGCCGGTCGACATCGCCCGCCGCGCGCTCGATTCGGCGCGGCTCCAGAATATCGACGTGCTGCTGCTCGACACCGCCGGCCGGCTCCACGTCGATGACGCGCTGATGGCGGAGATGAAGGCGGTCGCCGGGGTCTCGGCGCCGACCGAAGTGCTGCTGGTGGTCGATTCGCTGACCGGGCAGGATGCGGTCAACGTCGCGCAGAGCTTCTCGGGTGAAGTGCCGCTGACCGGCGTGATCCTGACCCGCATGGACGGCGATGCCCGTGGCGGCGCGGCGCTCAGCATGCGCGCGGTCACCGGCAAGCCGATCAAGTTTGCCGGCACGGGCGAGAAGCTCGATGCGATCGAGCCTTTCCATCCCGGCCGCGTCGCCGGACGCATCCTCGGCATGGGCGATGTCGTCAGCCTGGTCGAGAAGGCTGCGGCGACGATCCAGAAAGAAGACGCCGACAAGCTCGCCGAGCGGATGATGAAAGGTCAGTTCGACCTTACCGATCTGCGCATGCAGCTGGGCCAGATGCAGAAGATGGGCGGGATCGGCATGCTCGCGGGCATGATCCCGGGCATGAAGAAGGCCAAGCAGGCGATGGATGCCAGCGGCGTTGACGACAAGGTGCTCATCCACCTTGACGCCATCATCGGCTCGATGACGCCCAAGGAACGGCGCAACCCTGACTTGCTCAACGCCAAGCGCAAGAAGCGCGTCGCGGCTGGGTCCGGCACCTCGGTTCAAGAGGTCAACAAGCTGCTCAAGATGCACCAGGAAATGGCCCGCGCGATGAAGCAGATCCGCAAAATGGGCGGATTAAAGGGTCTGGGCGCGCTGTTCGGCGGCGGCGGAATGGGCGGACCTGGCGGCGGCGCGGGCGGTGCGCCAGCCGCGTTGCCGGGCCTTGGCGGAAACGTCCCGCCTCACATGCACAACCTGTTTAAGAAATAAAATTCAATGCATTATATCGGAAAGGTTATCTAACATGGCAGTTGCAATCAGGCTTTCGCGCGGGGGTGCCAAGCGGCGTCCGTATTACCGGATCGTGGTCTCGGACACGCGGTCCCCGCGCGACGGCAAGTACCTCGAGCAGATCGGGACCTATAACCCGCTGCTCGCCAAGGACGACGCCAAGCGCGTCAAGCTCGACGAGGATCGCGCCCGCTACTGGCTCAGCGTCGGCGCGAAGGCGACCGACCGCGTGGCCCGCTTCCTCGACGCCGCCGGGGTCAAGGAACGGCCCGCGCGCAATAACCCCAACAAGGCCGCGCCGGGCGAAAAGGCCAAGGAGCGCGTCGAGGAACGCGCCACCAAGGCCGCCGCAGCCGAAGAAGCCGCCGCCGCCGCCGCCAAAGCCGCCCCCGTAATTGAAGACACTCCGGTCGTTGAAGACGCGCCGGTGGCGGAAGCCGAGCCTGTCGAAGCCGCCGCGGCGGAATCCGACGCGACAGGGTCGGTCAAGAGCGCAGCAACCGCCGAAGCCGTCGCCGACGCAGTGGCCGAGGACGTGCCCGCCGAAACTCCGGCGCATGACGCCGCGGCCATGGCCGAGCAGGCCGCCGAAGGTGGCCCGGTCCCCGACGCGAGCGCAGCGGACGCCCCGGCGAGCGACGCCGATGCCGCGACCGCCGCAGAAGCTCCCGCCGAGGAAGCCGATGGCGCGGACGCGAGTGTCGAAACCGCCGCGGAAACGCCCGTTGAAGACGCCGGCGTCGAGCAAGTCCCCGAAGACGATGCCGACAAGAAAGGCGTCGAGGGCTGACCCTTGGCGATCGACAAGCCCGTCACTCTGGCCGCCGTTAGCGGCGCGCACGGCGTGACGGGCGACGTCCGCCTCAAGCTGTTCGGCGAGGGGTTCAAAACCCTCGCCGCGCACAAATGCTTTAACGACGGCGCGCTGACGCTAACCAAGCTGCGCGATGATACCAAGGGCGGGGCGATCGCCCGCTTTGCCGAGGTCGCCGACCGGACCGCCGCGGAAACGCTGCGCGGTACTGCGCTGACCGTGCCGCGCTCAGCGCTCCCGCCCCTGGCCCAAGGCGAATATTACCACGCCGACATGATCGGCCTGCCGGTTGTCTCGGACCGCGGCGAAGCGGTCGGAATGGTGGCCGCGATCGACAACTTCGGCGCGGGCGACGTGCTCGAGATCGAGCGCCCCGATGGTGCGCGCTTCATGGTCCCGATGCGCGCCGAGGCCGTTCCTGAGTGGGATGACCAGCGCATGGTGGTGTCCGCCGAATTCGCGGATCTCTAGCGCCGCAGCGGCTGCAGTTCGCCAAGGTAATTGCGGATGGCCGTCGCGGCCACCCCGCCTTCGCCCATCGCGTGGCTGATCTGATCGAGCCCTTTGACGACATCGCCCGCGGCGAACAGGCCCGAGATGTTGGTCCGCTGGTGCGCATCGACAACCAGCGCACCGTCCTCGCTAGTCAGCGCGCCGGCCGCCGCCGCCAGTTCCGAACGGACGGTCGAGCCCAGCGCCGGGTAGATACTGTCGAACGCCAGGCGACCGTGGGCGGTATCGACCGCTAGCCGGCCGTGTTCGATCGCATAGCCACCGCACGGGCCATCGACCCGGACAATACCCGCGCGCTCGAGCTCGTTTTCGCACGGCGGATCGAGCTCGTGCTCGGCGCCGGGTGCGATCAGCGTAAGGTCCGCGGTGTAACCGCGCAGGAACAGCGTCTCGCGCGTGCCGTGATCGCCGCTGCCGATCACGCCGACCCGCTTGTCGGTCACTTCGTAGCCATCGCAGATCGGACAATAGCGCAGCAGTCCGGTGGCGAGCGCTTCGTCATGGAGCGCGTCGTCCATCCCCTGGGGGCGATGATTGACGGTGCCAGTGGCCACCAGCACCGCGCGCGCGCGGAACTCCCGGCCCTCGACCGCAACGGTAAAACCGTCATGTTCGCGGGTGATGCGGGTCACTTGCGCCAGTTCGCGATGGGCGCCGTATGTCTCCGCCTGGGCAAGCATCCGTGCGAGCAGGTCGGGCCCGCTGATCCCCTCGGGATAGCCGGCATGGTTGCGCGTGCGCGGGATCAGCGCGGCGCGGCTGGTACCGCAATCGAACAGCCGGATCGAAAGATGAAAGCGGGCAAGATAGATCGCCGAAGTAAGCCCGGCGGGGCCTGCGCCGACGATGATGCAGTCTTCCATGCCGCGGCAAGCGCGCATCCGCGCGGTTGGTTCCCTTGACCTCCACCGGCGCATGTATATACATGGCGTATATACGGAGGCCGTCATGGGCAAGGAATACAGGGCCAAGGTGTTCAAGTCGGGCAATTCGCTGGCGTTGCGTCTGCCGGCGGAATTGAGGCTCGAGGAAGGGTCGACCATGATCCTGCGCGAGGAGCAGACAGGTTATAGCTTCGAGCGTGTCGACGCGCCTAAAGCGAAACTCGACGTCAGTTCTTTCTGGGGAACGGCGCCGTGGCTGGAACCCTTGCCTCCGGAATTTCGCGAGTTTGAAGAACGCCCGAGTTCGCTTGCGGCTCGAAAGGCCAAGGGGAACAAGCAATCGTGAGGTCCCATTTGATCGACGCGAACAGCGCGATTTATGCTCTGTCCGGTCAGTTCCCGGGAATGAGGGCGAGATTCGAGGCTTGCGAGCCGGGGGATATCGCGATTTCGTCCATCAGCTTTGCGGAGATCGCGCTCGGCTCACGGCACGGCAATCCGCCTCCCGCGCATTCGCTCGATGCCTTCGTGGCGCTTGTGCCCATCATTCCATTCGATGAGGCGGCGGCCCGCGCATACGCTGCCCTGCCATTCAAGCGCGCGCGGTTCGATCGCTTGCTTGCGGCACATGCGCTGAGCATTGGCGCGACGGTCGTGACGAACAATGAGGCGGACTTTGCCGATGTCCCGGGGCTGAAAGTCGAGAACTGGACTGTTTGAATGACGTTCGCCGCAACTGTCCTCACGCTTTATCCCGAGATGTTCCCGGGCCCGCTCGGCGTGTCGCTGGCGGGCCGCGCCCTGGCCGAAGGCGTTTGGTCGCTCGACACGATACAGCTGCGCGATTTCGCGACCGACAAGCACCGCACCGTCGACGATACTCCCGCCGGGGGCGGGGCCGGGATGGTGCTCAAGCCCGATGTGCTCGCCGCCGGCATCGACCGTGCGCGGTCGCGGCAACCGGCCTGCCCGGTGGTGGCGATGACGCCGCGTGGTGCCCCGGTGACCCAGGCGATGATCCGCGACCTCGCGGCGGGCCCGGGAATTACCCTGTTGTGCGGCCGCTTCGAAGGCTTCGACGAACGGATTTTCGAGGGCCGGGGGGTGGCTCAGGTCAGCCTGGCCGACATCGTCCTGTCGGGCGGAGAACCGGCCGCGCTGGCCATTCTGGATGCTTGCATTCGCCTGCTCCCCGGCGTAATGAGCGCGCCTTCCAGCGGGGCCGAGGAATCCTTCGACGAAGGGCTGCTCGAATACCCGCACTATACCCGACCTCAGCAATGGGAAGGGCGCACGATCCCCGAAGTGCTGCGATCGGGGGATCATGCGAAGATCTCTGCCTGGCGAACAGCCGCGGCGGAGGCTGATACACGGTCACGCAGGCCGGACCTTTGGGAGCGCCGCGGTGGTGCTCGGGCCCGACCTGCCTCTGGCGCGCGGCGCGATGACTAGAGGAACCCGCAATGGGTCTTATTCAAGAGCTCGAGGCCGAGGCAATCGGCGCCCTCGGCAAGACAATCCCCGAATTCCGCCCTGGTGACACGCTGCGAGTGGGCGTGCGCGTGGTCGAAGGCGAACGGACCCGCGTGCAGAACTTCGAAGGCGTGTGCATCGCCCGCTCGAACCGCGGCATCAACAGCAATTTCACGGTCCGCAAGATGAGCTTCGGCGAAGGGGTCGAGCGCGTATTCCCGCTCTATTCGCCCAACGTCGAGACGATCGAAGTGGTTCGCCGTGGCGCCGTCCGCCGTGCGAAACTGTATTACCTGCGCGGCCGCACCGGCAAGCGCGCCCGTATCGCCGAGCGCAAGGTGCCGGCCGCCACCAAGGCCTGAACGCTTCGCCGCGGCGCCAGCCGCACTGACGAACGGAGCGCTCCGGCACGGGGCGCTCTTTTTCGTCGGCATTTTGCCCCGTTTGTAACCGCGCTCTCTCGCGCTAAGTCGGGCGTCCATTTAGACATCGGAGAATGCCGTGGGTTACCGGGTTGCGGTCGTCGGAGCGACGGGGAACGTCGGACGCGAGATGCTCGCGGTCCTGTCGGAGCGGGAGTTTCCGCTCGCGGAAGCGGCCGCGGTCGCCAGCTCGCGTTCGCAAGGCGTCGAGGTCGAACTGGGCGACACCGGCAAGATGCTCAAATGCCAGAGCCTCGAGCACTTCGACTTTTCGGGTTGGGACATGGCGCTGTTTGCCGCCGGCTCGGCCGCCGCCAAGGACTATGCGCCCAAGGCCGCCGCAGCAGGCTGCGTGGTGATCGACAATTCGTCGTATTATCGCATGGATCCCGATGTGCCGCTGATCGTGCCCGAAGTGAATCCGGACGCGATCGACGGCTATGCCCGGCGCAACATCATCGCCAATCCCAATTGTTCGACCGCCCAGATGGTCGTCGCGCTCAAGCCGCTGCATGATGCGGCGACGATCAAGCGCGTGATCGTATCGACTTACCAGTCTGTTTCGGGTGCCGGCAAGGCGGGCATGGACGAGCTGTTCGAGCAGAGCCGCAACATATTCGTGGGCGATCCGGCAGTGCCGTCCAAGTTCACCAAGCAGATCGCCTTCAACGTCATCCCTCATATCGACGACTTCCTCGACGACGGTTCGACCAAGGAGGAATGGAAGATGGTGGTCGAGACCAAGAAGATCCTCGATCCCCGGATCAAGATCAATGCCACGTGCGTCCGGGTGCCGGTGTTCGTGGGCCATTCCGAGGCGATCAACATCGAGTTCGAGCGTGAGATTTCGGCTGCCGAGGCGCAGGACATCCTGCGCGAGGCGCCCGGCGTGATGCTGATCGATAAGCGCGAGGACGGTGGCTACATCACCCCGATCGAGTGCGTCGGCGATGGGGCCACCTACGTCAGCCGGGTCCGTGAAGACCCGACGGTCGACAACGGGCTGACGCTGTGGTGCGTGTCGGACAACTTGCGCAAGGGCGCCGCGCTCAACGCAGTCCAGATTGCCGAGCTGCTCGGCCGCCGGCACCTCCGCAAGGGCTGATTGCTCGCGCGGGGAGCTAGCGCTTCGGCGGCGTGGGCCGGCCGCGGCTCTTGCGCATGATCAGCACCAGCGGCAGCGACGCCAGGCTCATCCACATCATCAGGTAGAAATCGTCGATGTAGGCGATCATCGCCGCTTGGCGGGTGACCATGCCATCGACCATGCGCAAAGCCGCATCGCCGTACTGACCGAACCGGTCGAGCGTCGACAGGTCGATCACGTTGGCCATCGCCGGGGTGATGTGGCTCGCCAGGTCGCTGTGGCTGACCTGCGTATTGTGCGTCAGTAGCGTGATCATGACCGAAATGCCGATTGATGAGCCGACGTTGCGGGTCAGATTGAGCAAGCTCGAACCGTCGGTTCGCAGGCGCGGGGGCAAAGTGGCGAAAGCCATGCCCTGAAGCGGGATGAACACCAGCCCGATGCCGAGGCCCTGAATGAAGCCCGACAGCACGATGTGGAACCGGTCTACGTCGAGCGACCAGCCGGACATCTGGTATAAGGACCAGGCGCCAACCAGAAAGCCCAGCGCTACCATCCACCGGGCATCGATGCCCTTGCGCACGGCCAGCGCGGACACCTGCATGCTGATCAGCACGCCCACGCCGCGCGGCATCAGGGCCATCCCGGTATCCATCACATCGTAGCCGAACAGGCCCTGCAGCATCGGCGGCAGCAGCGCCATGGTGGCGAACATGACCATCCCGACCACGACCATGAACAGCAGCGCGACGACGAAGTTGATATTGGCGAACAGGCTGCGGTCGAACAGCGTCTCCTTTGCCGAGACGAAGTGGATCACCGCGATCCACACGCTCGAGACGATCAGGAAGCCGTAAGCGCAAATCTCGAACGAGTGGAACCAGTCCTGCTGGTTGCCGCGGTCGAGCAGCAGCTGCAGGCACGTCAGCGCGATCGCAATCAGCGAAAAGCCGAATAGATCGAACTTGCGCCTGACGATCGGGCGGCCGGGCAATTCGGCCATCATGATCGCCAGGCACGCCGCGCCGACGGGCACATTGACGTAGAAGCACCACCGCCAGCTCCAATTCTCGGTGATCCATCCGCCCAGTACCGGGCCGAGGATCGGACCGATCATCACCCCCATGCCCCACAGCGCGATGATCTGCCCCTGCTTGCTCGGCCGCGTCGAATCGAGCAGCGCGGCCTGGCTGAGCGGAGCGATAAAGGCACCGGCGACGCCCTGGATGGCGCGGAAGGCGACCATCTGGGACAGGCTCTGCGCCATTCCGCACAGCATTGAAGCGACCACGAAGCCGGCGACCGAAAAGATGAACAGCCGGCGCGAGCCGATCCGGTCCGCCAGCCACCCGGTGATCGGCATCGCGACCGCGGTCGCGATGATATAGCTCGTCAGCACCCAACTGATGGTGTCGGGCGTGGCGCTGAGGGTCGATTGCATGTGCGGGATTGCGACATTGGCGATCGTCGTGTCGAGCACTTGCAGCAACGTCGCCGCCATCACTCCGATGACCAGCAGGATTGGATTGTCGACCGGCAGATGCGCGACATCGGACGCGGGGGTCGCTGGCGACGCCGGATTGCCGCGCGCCGGCGCAGCGGCGCTGGCCATGGGCGCTAGTGCTTCCGGCCGTCGGTGAAGACGGTCACTTCGGAGGACAGGCCGGCGATCAGCTGGCGCGTGCTTGGACTGTCGATCGCGATACGCACCGGCACGCGCTGGGTCACCTTGACCCAGTTACCTGTCGCATTCTGCGCCGGGATCGCCGAGAATTCAGCGCCGGTACCGGCGCCGATCGAGGCGACGTGCCCATTCAGGACCGTATCCTTGTAGGCATCGAACCTGATCTCGGCGGCCTGGCCGACATGCATCGCATCGAGATCGGTTTCCTTGAAGTTGGCCTCGACGTAGCTGGATGAGTCGGCGACCAGCGTTAGCATCGGCAGGCTGGTGACCGCCTGCTGGCCGACTTGCAGCCGGCCGGCCTGCGCCACCCGCCCGCTCATCGGGGCGCGTACTTCGGTGCGGCGCAAGTTGAGTTCCGCCACTTCCTTGCGCGCCTGAGCGGCGGCGATTTGCGGGTTTTCCCCGGGCGCGGCGGCGCCTTGTGAGAGGCGCGCGCGCGACTCCTGCTGGTCGGCCTCGGCCGAGCGGAGCCGCTCACGCGCTTCGGCGACCGCGTGCTGCGCGGCTTCGAGATCGGCCTTGGTGGTGAAGCCGCGCTGCCACAGTGCCTGCTGGCGGTTGAGGGTCGCTTGTGTGAAACCAATGTCCTCGCGCGCCGCGGCGATATCGGCACCGGTCAGTGACGCCGCGTTGGACAGCGCGGTGACGTTGGCCTGGGCCCCGGCAATCGCGGCGTTGGTTTCCGCGATTTGCAGGCGGGAGGGCTCGGGATCGATTCTGAACAGCAGATCGCCCGCCTTGACGTGCTGGCCTTCCTTGACTTCGACCGCGATAATCCGGCCGACGATCTCGGCGCTGACCCCCACTTTGTCTTGCTGCAGATAGGCGTTGTCGGTCGTGACTTTTCCCTGGAGCCCCTGCCAATAGATGTAGCCGCCGATGAGCAAGGCGATCGGCAGCGCCAGCATCAAGGCCAGTCGCCCCCAGCGCCGGCGCTTCGGCGGGGTTTCAACAACCGCAGGTTCGGCCGTGCTCTCGTCAATCTGCGGATCGGCTTCCGCCATTGCACCTTCCGGCTCTTGAGTTCTTCAGACCGCGCCCAGATAGGGCAAGTGGTAGACACCGACAACCAAGTGGCATGAAATAACTGCAAGGAACCGCGCCGATGCGTGAAACTACCGGCGGATGCCAGTGCGGACGAGTGCGTTACAAGGCTAACTTGGACAGCGACGACGCCTATTGGTGCCATTGCAAGATGTGCCAGAAGGCGACCGGCGGTACAGCCGCGGCGTTCGTCGAAATGCCCCACGAGACTTTTCGTTGGCTGTCCGAGCCCGACTGGTACAAAAGTTCGCACATCGCGCGGCGAGGGTTTTGCTCCCGATGCGGCACGCCGCTGGGGTTCTTCTGGGCGGACGGCAAGGGCAGCGTCGATATCACCGTGGGCAGTTTCGACGATCCGTCGCCGTTCCGTCCGGTCGCGCATGCGGGCGCGGAAAGCCTCCACGAAGCCTGGCTCGATACCCGCGACCTGCCGCGACACTATTCGGCGACCACCGACAGCGTCGCCAGACGCTGGAAAGCCGCCGGGCG
>JBDSUJ010000040.1:0-4982 GCA_039927815.1 Croceibacterium sp.
TTATTTGTCCTTGCCGGCGACGCCGTAAGTGATGGCCGCGTTGCGGGTTTTCTGGAAATCGTCGAGCGTCATGCCCTTGAACGCAGCATAGATTGCGGGATTAGGCACGCCGGTCACCGCGCCCAGCTTCTCGAGCATGAAGAAAATCACGCCGTACTGAATCATCCCGATCCAGTCGCGGCGCCGGATCAGCGCGCGCTCCTCGTCGCTGATATCGGCGGCGGCAAGCGTGCCTTCCTCGTCTTCCCGGAACGCCTTGCGGACCTGCGGGTCGGTCAGCGAATGCAGGAAGTGGTTGATGCGGAAGCCCTTGACCGAGCGCTCGATGGTGAACGGGTAAGTGCCGTCGATGTCCTCGGCCCCGGTCCAGTCGTGCATCATGCGGGTGCGCAGCTGTTCGTCGGTTTCGGCTGGTACGTCGTCACGGACCTCCTCGAAGATCATGCTCGCAATCGGGGTCATCGATGGCAGGAAATAGGTCTTGTGAGTAACTTTCACCTCGGTCGCGAGCGCGCCGCGCATCATCAGCCACATCACCACCTCGGCGCCTTCCCACCCGCCCAGTTCGGCCAGTTTGGTCACCGGGATGTCGAGCAGGCCTTCGGGATCCTTTTCGAGCCGGTCCATGAATTCCATGTCCCATTCGGTGTTATTGAACCCGCACCGCTCGCCGTGAACCTGATGGCTGAGGCCGCCGGTGCCGACGATCGCCACCTTGATGTCCTCGGGGTAGGACTGGATCGCCCGCCGTAGCGCCTTGCCGAATTTCCAGAACCGCCGGGGGCTTGGGCTCGGCACCGTCAGCACGCCGCACGCGATCGGCAGCAGCTTCGCGGCCCAGCCGTTCGTATCATGGTCGAGCAGCACCGACAGCGGCGAGAACGCGCCATGATCGAGGTCCTTGCCCTGGAAATAGCTGAGGTCGAATTCATCGGCGACCAGCGCCATCGCGATGTGCTGAGCAAGCTTGGGATCGCCCATGATGCGGGGCAGGTCACGCGGGCCGCCGCCTTCATCGGCCGGGCCGTAGCTTTCGCCGACACCCAGCGCGAAGTGGCTGTAGTGGTCGAAGAACGCGGTCATGTGGTCGTTGTAGATATAGACCAGCACGTCCGGCTGCTTGTCGCGCAGCCACGCCTGGACCGGCGCGAAGCCTTCGAAGATCGGCTTCCACACCGGATCGTCCATCTTGTTCGCGTCCTTGGCGAACGCGATGGTGGGGGTATGCGAAGTGGCGATTCCGCCAACGATAGTAGCCATGCTTCGATCCTTGGTCCTGGTAGCGGCGCGGGGATTGACGCCGCGCAAAAACGTGGCGGCCCGCATGCCACCGGAGTGGCATGCGGGCCAGACCATATTCTGCGCTAGTCGCAGCGGGGCAAGCCCGCGGCGCGGCTCAGGTAAGGTGCTTGCTGACCGCCGATGTCATCTTGAACATCGAAATCTGGTCGTTGCCGGTCACTGCACCGAGCTTGGGGTCCGGATTGATCATCCGCCGGTCCTTGGAGTCCTGCAGGTTATTGGCCTTGATGTGGTCCCACACCTTCGAGGTCACTTGGGCGCGGGTCAGCGGGCCCTTGCCGCACACTGCCTCGAGTTCGGGCGACAGGTTCACCGGCTTGTTCAGCGCGTTGTTCTTGGCAACCATCAGATCATCCTTTCGTCATGCATTCCTGGGCACAGCCCCTCATCCCCCGCCCTGGTGTGCGGACTGAGGCGGTGTTGCCGCGTTGGCGGGCGGAATTCAAGGGCGCGCGCCCCTCATTTCGTCGCCGGTATCGCTCGAAACGCCCCGTAAAGCCGAGTTGTCCACCGCTGTGCGCCGATGGCGGCTGGATCAGGGCTGTTTCGGGCCTGAATACGGGTGGCGCTCGCTCCACCCGCAACCGCGCAACGTCTCGCCGCCGCGGCGTACCGTGACGGTGAACGGATAGCGCCGGTCGGACATCCCGTCGCTGCACGGCGCCTCGCTCACCGCCATCTCGAACGCCGCGCCCGCGAGCGTGCCCGAAAGGCCCAGCCCGTTGCGCCCGGCGAAGCGCGTGACCGGGATGGTGGTTCCTGACTGATCGTCCGGCGTCTGCCAGGTTAGTGAACCGCCCTCCGCCTGGCCGCCCCAGAACGGCTCGGTCCCGGAGAAGCGGAGCGTGTCGCCCGGGCTCAGACCCGCCCACGCGCCCGGCCCCGCGTCCCCCGGAAACGCCGCCTTGTGCGCTTCCGGAGGCGCGGGCTGGCACGCGGCCAGCATCAGGCCCAGCGCGGCGGCAATCGGTCTCATCGCCTTTCCCTAGCGCGGCGCGCCTGTCACGCAAGCCAGCCCCGCGCGGCAGCTAGACCGCCGCGCGGGATTTTCGCCAGCCTCAGGGAAGCCGACTGGCGTCCCCCGCGTGATGCTTGATGACCGGCAGCACGTCGCTCGCGAACATCTTGAGCGGTGCGGACGTGCCGCTGTCCGCCTGCGCCTGCATCAGCCGCATGGCCTCGTCATGCGCGGCGACCTGCTGCTCGGCATACATCTTGTCGAAGCTGTCGCCGGCGTTCTTCAGGCCGTCGAGCATCTGCTGGTGCTTGGCCTGCATCGCGGTCGGCATCGTCACCCCGGCACCGGCTTTGGCGACCGCGGCCTTGAGCTTGTCGGTCGAAGTGCCATGATCCTTGATCATCATCGCGGCGAACGCCTTGAGCTTGTCGCTCTTGCCCATCTGCTGGGCTACCTTGGCGGCTTCGATCTCATACATGTCGCTCGATGCGGCCATGTCGACAAATCCCTGCGGCGTACTGGTGTCGGGCATCGCCGCCGCAGTGGTATCGGTTGCGACGGGAGCGGCCGTGTCGACCGCGGCGGTATCGTCGGTAGAAGCCTTGTTGCACCCGGCCAGGGCGAGCGCGCCGGCCAGGCTGACCAAAATCGTTGTCTTCATCGTTGGTATCCTCGTGGTGGGAAAGGTCCCACTGCCGCAACCGGGTTCGCGCCGCGCGGTTCCGGCGTTGTGGCATGTGAACGCGGTGGGCGCCGTGCAGCGGGCGCGGAACCGGTCGGCCGGCACATGCATTGAACCGGGATAGAGCGGCTGGAGCAGGCACGATGATCCACCTGGGTCGACTTTCGCTGGCGGGAACCGGCATCGTCATCGGCGGCATCACGCTCGGGAGCGCGCTCGCCAGCTATGCCGATCCGATGCCCAAGGCGGCCCAGCCGGCCCCATGGGAAGGGCGCATACACCCGCAGATCGCGGCCTACGGCGCGGGCAGCGCTTACGCGTCGATGCCCGAGGATCTCTATCCCGCCAACCTGCCGAGCCGTTATGCCCCGGCCGAGGCCTACACCGAACTGCGCGTGCCGGCCGACGACCCGCAGCCGCGCTATGCCGACAGCTTCGGCCCGGCACCGGCGACCGTGGCGCAGGCCTCGTGGCCCGCCGATGCCGACCAAACGCTCGCCGTGCCGCACTATGTCGCGATCGAGCGTGCCGCGCAGGCCCAGTCGCCCGCGCCGGCCGTTAATGCCGATGCCACCGACGGCGCCGCCCCCGCCGCCCCCGAACCGGCCGCCGATAACTATGGCAAGGTCATCCACATCGCCGACCAGGGCTAGCGCCCGAACAGCGCGGGTGACACAGTGTCACCCACCGTGTTTGACGCAAACGTCTGAAATTGCCAAGGTTTTGGGCTCCCGGGCAGGGTGACACTTGCGCGCCCTCCCCACCCCCGCGTCCCGTTCATTCCTCGCCCCACGATTCCGGCCCGCGCTCGACCCGCGCCACCAGCCCGGGGAAATCGTCGGTCTGGTAGGTCGCGGCATCGGTGTGTGGCTCGGCCGGATCGGGCAGCAGCGCATAGCGCATCCGCAACAGCCCCAGCGTCAGCCGCTCGTCATAGCGGCGCCCGACGTGGACGATCTCGCCGTTGTGGAAATAGGGCACCTCGACCCCGTGGATCGCGCGCTCCATCGCCGCATGGGCAAGCGCGTTGAACACGTTGTCGAAGGCCGCCGCCCACGCCCGGTCGAACGGCTGGCCCTTGAGCCGCGCGCGCAGGCGATAGGCCGACTGGCGGCTCATCCCCACGCTGCGCGCCGCTCCCGCCACCGAATGCGTCGCCGCCAGTTGCTGGAGGAACGCCACCTGCTTCCCCCGGCGGACGGCGCGACAAGGCGCGCGACGGAAGGAGAGGGGCTGCTCATCGAACAGCTTAAGCCACAAAAGCGGGGCTGTAGGAAAATGGTTTGTCGAACGCCGGGACAGGACCGGCGGCGCGGGGGCTAGGCGAGATGCGCGCGGAACCAATCGGCGAGCTCGGCTTCGCTCAGCCCGCCTGCCGCGAGATCGAGGATAGCGACCACCAGTTGGGCGTCGCTCGCGACCAACTCACGGCCGTTCAGCGCCAGGGAGGTTTCCGCGAACACCGCAGCGGTGCGCTTGTTGCCGTCCACGATGGGGTGATTGCGGGCTATGCCGAAGGCGTAGGCGGCTGCCAGCGCCGCAGCGTCCGGGTCTTCATACAGCGCAAGGTTGCAAGGCCGCATCATCGCGCTTTCCAGCGCACCGGCATCGCGCACGCCCTCGCCTCCGCCATGCTCGGCAAGCTGCTCGGCATGCGCCGCGAGCGCCACTTCCGTGGCGATCCAGACCCACTTGCGATCCATGGCTACTTGGCGAGTTCCTGCAACGCCCGCTTGCGCCGCGCCATCACCTCGCGCGCCGCCGCCATCTGCGCCTCGAAGTCGGGCTCAGGCGCCGACAACTCTTCGCGCTCATCCTCAATCTCGCCCGTGGCGATCTTAGCGATGTGCACGGCCCGTCCGATTGCGTCGGCTGGTCGCTTCTCTCCGCGTGGCCCTTTAGGTACGGTGGCGCCGCCATTGCCCGAAGGCCATGATAAGGGACACAACGGAGAAGGCTCCTAATCCGTAGGCTGGCCAAGGATGACCCTCAGATTCAAATTTCAGTGCGATGCCGAGTGCTAGACAGGCAAGCACGATC
>JBDSUJ010000041.1:0-12328 GCA_039927815.1 Croceibacterium sp.
GCCGCGCCACACCGGCGCGCGCTTGGCGATGAACGCCGCCATACCTTCGGCCTTGTCTTCGGTGCCCGCGAGCAGGTGGAACAGGCGGCGTTCGAGGCGGATCCCTTCATCGAGCGGCAGGAGTTCAGCCGCGTTGACCAGTTCCTTGGCCGCCAGAATGGCTAGAGGCGGCATCGCGGCAATCTCAGCGGCCACCGCAAACGCGGTCTCGAGCAACGCGGGCCCCGGCACCACCCGCGCGACCAGGCCGATCCGTTCAGCTTCGACCGCGTCGATCATGCGCCCGGTCAGCAGCAGGTCCATCGCCTTGCCCTTGCCAATCGCGCGCGTCAGTCGCTGCGAGCCGCCCATCCCCGGGACCACGCCCAGCTTGATTTCCGGCTGCCCGAACTGGGCACTGTCCGATGCGATGATGAAATCGGCCATCATCGCCAGCTCGCACCCGCCCCCCAGCGCGAAGCCGTTGACCGCCGCGATCCACGGTTTCCTGACCGCGTTCACCAGGTGGCTGGTCCAGCGCGCGAAAAAGTCGTCCGAATAAAATTCGGCGAGCGGCTTGTCGGCCATCTCCTTGATATCGGCGCCCGCGGCGAACGCCTTGGCGCCTGCACCGGTCACGACCGCGCAGCGCTGCTCGGCGTCGGCCTCGAACCCCGCAAAGGCGGTGATCAACTCCTCCAATACCACGCTGTTGAGCGCGTTGAGCGCGTCCGGCCGGTCGAGCGTGATCAGCGTGACCGCGCCGCGCCGTTCCACCCAGATGGTTTCGAATTCGGACATCGTCGCTATTCCCTCAGCGGGCGCATGCGCAGGCCGCGCAAATAGGTGAGCGTGACCGACACGCGCGTGAGCCCCGGTCCGGCCGTGACACGCGAGACCGCGGCCTTGGGCTGGCCGAAGCCGAGAGTCGGGTTGGAACCGAACCCAATCCCGTCGCCGGTCCAGTGAAACTTGTGATCCTTGTTGCGGTCGTGGAGCAGCATCAGCGCGTAGGTGCCGGCGGCCGGCACTCGAATGCACAGCTCTGGCTCGGACCCCGCCGGGACGGGAACTTCGACTCGGCGAAAGGTCTTGCCGGCATTGACCAGCGTGGCATCGTCACTCAGGAAGTCGGGGTCGGTGGGCGGATAAATCTCCAGCTTGAGATTGCCGGTGTGGTCTTTGAGCCCGCGCGCCGTGACCAGCAATGCCGGGCCGGTCTCGCCCGGACGGCAGGCGCCATCCTTCTTGCCCAACTCACGCGGGCTCCCGGCGACGGCGCCGACCAGCACCGGCAACGCCATCAGCAAAGCAACTCGCTTCAACAAACATCCCCTCGATCGATGGCGATCCCGCAATCCCACTCGCTTAGGTGGCGATTTAGGTGCCCGCTGCCAAGGCACAACCGACCGGGCCGCGGTAACCGCCCATCAACGATTCGCGCCGAACGCGGTACCGCATGCCGCATGGCTTCTGCCGATGACTAGGGGTAGCCCGCAGATTGCCACCCAAAAGAAATCCGCCAGTTGGGTGACGCCACGGGAGCTGGAACGGACATTCGGCGTTCATCAACAAGGGGATAAACACTGGTAACACAAGAAACGTGATGCACGGCAGCCCGGGAATGATCGGAGAGCCGGAGAATTAAGGCGCGAACGATGATGATGCTGCCAAAGTTCCGACATGCCGCGTTGGGCCTTTCCGTAGTGCTGTCCGCGTGTGGCGGGGGAGGCGGTTCGACGCCCACACCCACGGCTACGACCAACCCGACGCCCACTTCCTCGCCCACCGATACGACTTCGGTCTGCTCGCTGCGCACGCGCCAGGATTGGGCCGCGGCACAACTGCGCGAATGGTATCTGTTTCCGGAGACTTTGCCGGCCACGCTCGATCCGGCACCTTATGCGACCGTGACTGCTTACATTGACGCCTTGACCGCCACCGCGCGCGCCCAGCGGCGCGATCGGTACTTTACCTACCTCACGTCCATCGCCGAGGAGAACGCGTTCTTCTCGTCTGGCCAGACCGCCGGCTTCGGTATTCGCCTCGCGCTCGATTCCGCTGCCCGCCGCCTGTTTGTGAGCGAGGCCTTCGAAGGCGCGCCGGCGCTCGCTGTCGGCATCGACCGCGGAACCGAGATTGTCGGGATCGGAACCAGCGCCCAGAATGTGCGAACGATTTCCGACATCCTCGCCGCGGAAGGCTCGGCCGGGATCACCACGGCGCTCGGCTCCAACACCGCCGGGACAACGCGGGTGTTGCGTATTTCCGATGCCGGCGGGACCCGGGACGTCACCGTCACCAAGGCCGACTACGAGCTGACCCCCGTGTCCGCGCGCTACGGCGCCAAGATCATCGACAATGGCGGCCAGCGCGTCGGTTATGTCAATCTGCGGACTTTTATCTCGTCCGCCGATCCCGCTCTTCGTCAGGCGTTTGCGGATTTCCGCGCGCAAGGTATCACCCAGGTTATCGTGGACCTGCGTTACAACGGCGGCGGCCTGGTCTCGATCGCAGAGCTGATGGGCGACCTGCTGGGGGGCAATCGCTCGACTTCCGATGTGTTCAGCTACACCACGTTCCGGCCTGAAAAGAGCAGCAAAAACGGCCAGCGCCTGTTCCGGCCGCAGGTGCAATCGATTTCGGCGATGAAGATCGCCTTCATCGGCACGGGCGCGACCGCGTCGGCGAGCGAACTGGTGATCAACGCGTTCATCCCGTATCTTCACGCCAACGCGGGCCTGATCGGCGCCAATACTTACGGCAAGCCGGTCGGCCAGATCGCGCTCGACAAGGCCGCGTGTGACGACCGCCTGCGGGTTATTGCGTTCGCGACCCAAAACGCCTTGCACGATGGCAATTACTTTGACGGACTTGCCAGCAAGGTGGAGGCCAGCTGCCAGGCGCCTGATGACATTTCCCATCCCCTGGGCGATGCTCTGGAAGGTTCCACTCGGCAGGCGCTCGACTATCTCGCGGGCCGCACCTGCACCCCGATCAGCACCGGCGTAACCACCCAGTCGGTGCGGGCGGGTGTCCGCCACGACCTGATCGTTCCCGATCAGCCGACCGTTGCGCAGCGCGAAGTGCCAGGCTCATTCTGACGCGCGGCGCGGGCGATGTTGATAGTCCAATTGCCCCCCTTGGCGGCGCTGGCTTTGCTGGTTTCGCCAGTCCTCGCCGAAGCTCGACAAGGCGGATATGGGCGCCCCCCAGACAAGTGCGCGACGCGTGACCTCCCCGCCTCTAACCACTGGGAAAGCGGGGCGGGCGCGGCGCGGAGTGGCGCGCTCCGCGCGTCGGACAAGCCCAATACGCCGGTGACAAAGCGCGCGCCGAAACCGCGCCCGGGTGAGCCGAAGCCGGCGGTTCCGGCACCGCTGCAGCCGCTTGTGCCCGCGTGCCCGAGCGACGCCCAGCGCTGGATGCCTGGCTTGCACTGACCTCATTGGGGGTTGCGGGACCAGGCAGGCTGACCGAGCTTACACTGGCAATCCGACGTAGTTTTCTGCGATACTGGTTTGAGCAGCGCGGCTCGAGGCGATGTAGTCGAGCTCTGCAACTTGCATGGCGCGCTCGAACGGACCGTCTTCCGGAAAGCGGTGCATCAGGCGCGTAAGCGACCAGCTGAACCGCTCTGCTTTCCACACCCGGGCGAGCGCGGTGGCGGAATAGGCGCCGATGGCATCGGCCTGATTGCGCTTGAAGAAGGCGGTCAGCGCTGCCGCCGCGTAGTGCACGTCGCTCGCCGCCAGGTTGAGGCCCTTGGCGCCGGTCGGGGGAACAATATGCGCGGCATCGCCCGCCAGCAGGAGCGATCCGTGGCGCATCGGCGCGAACACATAACTGCGTAGCGGCGCGATCGATTTCTCCAGCGCGGGGCCACGCACGATGTGTTGCGCGGCTTCATCGGGCAGGCGCAGCGTCAGTTCATCCCACACCCGCTCGTCGGGCCAGTCCTCGATCTTCTCGGTCAGCGGCACATCGATGTAGTAGCGGCTGCGGGTTTCGCTGCGCATCGAGGCGAGCGCGAACCCGCGCGGATGATGCGAATAGATCAGCTCGTGGTTGCACGGCGGCACGTCGGCGAGGATCCCGAGCCAGCCGAACGGATATTCGCGGAGGAACTCGCTCCCACCGCCTAGCACCGCCTGGCGGCTCGGCCCGTGATACCCGTCGCAGCCCACCACGAACCGCGCATCAATGCACTGCGCAGCGCCGTCCACGGCGAAGTGCACCGACGGCGCGTCGCTGGCGATATCGTGCAATGCCACATCGGCGGCCTGGTAGATCACCTCCAGCCCGCGCTCATCGCTCGCTGCCATCAGGTCGCGGGTCAGCTCGGTCTGCCCGTAGACAACCACCTGCTGTCCCGTCAGCGCGGCGATATCGATGCGAATCAGTCGTTCGCCGTCCGCCAGGTTGAATCCGTCATGCGGCAGGCCCTCGGCCTTGAGCCGCGCATCGAGCCCGAGCCGCTCCATCAGCGATACGGTGGTCTGTTCGAGCACTCCGGCACGGATCCGGCCAAGCACGTAATCGGGCGTCTGCCGCTCGATCACCACGCATTCGACACCCTCGGCGCGCAGCAAGTGTCCGAGCAGCAGGCCGGCCGGGCCGGCGCCGATGATGCAGACTTCGGTCTTCGTTGTCGGGGCGGCCTTCATCGGTTCTCAAGGCGCCCGCGCCGCATCTCGATAGCATTCCAGTCAAACTGGGTCATGTCCGCGTCTCCCGGTTGGCGGCGTCCGGCGCCTCTTTGCCCAGCGCAGCGCTGCTGGCAATCGTTCTCCCGCGCGCGATTTCAGGCGGCATGATGCGGAACTGGGCTCGATCGCGCTTGTCCGGCGCGGGCCATCCGCTAGCAACCGCGGCATGGACTACGACGACCTGCTCCACCGCTACTTCGGGACGGCAAATCTCGCTGCGGTATCGGCGGCGGTCCAGGCCGACGGAATCGAGCGCCTGCGAGTCGACTTCGGCCTTGAGCCCGATCGTGCGCGGCGCTTCGCGTTGTGGTCCGTGCTGTACATGCTCGGCCGGGCTCCCGACCTCGACGTTGCGTTCGAGGATGAGACCGATCGCGACGCCGCCCGAAACCTGATCGACTTGCTGTCCGGTTACGACAACCGTTGAAGCACAGCTGGCGGGGAACAGCCGCGCACTAGCTGCTGTCGGGCGGGAACATCGCCGCTGGCTGAGTTGCCGTCACGGAAGAGGACTCAGCCCCAAAGAATGGTGCCAGAAGAGGACTCCCGGTTAACTTTTAACTCTTTGATTAAACGCTCTATTCCTCTCAACAAATTAATTGAAGCCACCAACCGAGGCCCCCGGTCCCTCGGCGGCATAAGGGTTCGAGTCCGATGTCCGCTCTGCGCCCAAAGAAAGCCATGCGAGCGATCAAGCACGGTTCCGAGAATCAGTCATTCGGTTGGGTTGGCGAGACCCAATCGCTATTGAGCGATATGTCCCGAGCGAATTGCGAAGCGGCGCGGTGGCCGTTTGGTGAGCGGCCCGCCTCGCCAGAGTTGTCCGGCTTCGCCTAGTTGAGCGAACCGCGCATTCGCTTGATCGCGTAATCCTGCGCCTCGCGCGCGGCCTTGACCACTTTGTCCATGCCGAAGAACTCGTGAGTGGTTCCAGGGAACGTGCGCTGTTCCACCGACATACCTGCATTGCGCATTGCCTCTGCCAACGTCTCACCATCGGAGCGAAGAGGATCGGCCTGCGCGTTGATGATGGTCGTTGCGGGAAGACCGGCCAACTTGGCGGCTACAAGGTTCAGGCGAGGATCCTGCGCGTCGCCCTTGGTGCGCATGTAGTAATAGCCGAACCAGTTGAGCGCCGCGGTGTTGAGCGGCTTGGCTTGCGCCGAATCCGTCCGCGATGGCAGCGTCTCCGACGTATTGGCGATCGGATAGACCGCGACGATGTGGTCCGGCAGCGGCCAGCCCTTGTCGCGGGCGTAGATCGACGTTGCGACCGCCAGGTTCCCGCCTGCGCTTTCGCCCAGCACGGCCAGGTGGTTCACGTCACCGCCCCATTTCGCGGCGTTGTCGAGCACGAACTTATACGCCGCCGCCGCGTCTTCATGCTGCGCTGGGAACTTGGCTTCCGGTGCGTGGCGGTATTCCACGGACACCACGACCGCCTTCATCCGCTCCGCTATCGCGCGCGGGGCGGCGTCGTATACGTCGAGATTGGCGATGACCCAGCCCCCGCCGTGGTAATAAACCACGACCGGCAGCTTGACCTCTGCCGTAGTTCCGGCCGGGCGATAGACCCGCACCCTCTGATCCGGCCCGCTGCCGTAGGATGCATCGGTCGTCGTCACGGCGTCCGTTTTCAGCGCGACCCCCTTCGCCTGTGCGACCTTGGCATAGGCATCGGCAAACGACGGCCCGGCGCGCGCGGCGGCGGGCGTAATGGTGGTGAGGGGGGCAGGCTTGAGCGAATCCAGGGCATCTAGCACCGCCTGCATATCCGCGCTGGCCTTGGGCGGCACGGTCTTGGCCGTCACCGGCTCGGGCGGCGGCGCGGCCGAGGCGTCGGTGGCCGATGTCATGGTGCTGGCATCGGTCGCGGCGGCGGCTGGCTTGTCGTCGGTCTTGGCGGTGCAAGCGCCGAGCGCCAACGTGGCAGCCGCGATGGCCGCGAGCGACACCGGCGCAAGGCCGGGAAAGCGGTGGATCATGGAAACGTCCCTGTTTGGTTTGCGTCATCTTAACTCGCGGCGTGTGTATCGGTTTCACAACGGCACAAGCACGGTGATACGCAGCTGCGATCAGTCTGTTTGCAGTCCCCCTGCCCGACGGCGAGTTCGAGAAAGGTCTCAACCGCAAACCGGAATGACAGCTACCGGCCCACAAGCTGCATTTCAGAAATGCGCCCAATCTCGGTCATCCAAGGTTCTAAGTGGGCACCCCAAAGCGGACGGTCGGCGGTAAGGGCCATTGTCCTCTTCGCGCCGAACTCAAGTCGTCTAGCTGCATCGCACTATTTCCCATCAAGGTGCGCGGCCTAGCTGACGAGGGCTGAGGGGATGCCGTTTATTTACTATTTGGGTTGCCGCACTCGAGCGCGCATGCTTGACAACGGCTCGGCAGGCGGGAGCGGCAATATTGGGCAAGGCAGACGAGCCCCTCACCGACGCTGTGTCGCTTGCGCACCGGTCGGATTTCCAGCTCGGCGGCGCGCTGGTCCGCCCCTCCATCCGGTCTGTCGAGACGCTCGCGGGGATTGCCACTGTCGAACCCCGGGTGATGCAGGTGTTGGTGGCCCTGGCCGATGCCGGTGGAGCGGTGCTTAGCCGGGAAGACCTCCTGCGTCTTTGCTGGGGTGGTCGGCTTGTCGGGGAAGACGCAATTACCCGGGCGATCGGCGAGGCCCGCCGGCTATCGCAAGCGGAAGGCTCTGGATTCCACATCGAGACAATCCCGCGGATCGGCTATCGCCTGATCCTCGACGGCGGGGTAGAACCCGTTTCGTCACGTGCGACCGCCACCGGTTTGGGCACGCGCCGACGCGTGCTCGTGACAGCGGCCAGCGGCCTCACCGTGCTGGCCTTGGGCGCTTATGGCCTCACGCGTCGGGACCGCCGAGCGCAGGCGGACGCGCTGATAGGGCAAGCCCGATCGGTCCAGGCGCACAGTATAGGTAAGACCCCATACCAGACTTCGGCGCAGTTGCTGCGCCGGGCGGTAAGCTTGGCGCCCGACCGCGCCGATGCGTGGGGCTTATTGGCGGTGGCGCTAGTCGGTGCCGCATCCGAAGTGTCACCCGCTCGCGGAGCTGAGCTGCTTGCGGAGGCTCCGGAGGTGGCGGCGACAGCGTTGAAGCTTGATCCGAGTGAACCCAATGCCCGCGCCTCGCAGTTCCTGCTGCGCAACGGACTCGATGACTGGATCGTGTTTGAGCGCGGGATGCGCGCGGTGCTGGCGGACGATCCTGACAATGCCTTCGCTCTCGATAACATGGTGTTTTTTCTCCAAGGCGTTGGGCGCTTCCGCGAATCTTGGGACTTGAACGAACGCGCCGCGGCGAGCGACCCACTGTCGCCCACATTTCAGTTCCGGCGCGCACTCAAATTGTGGATCATGGGCCGCCCGGCCGAAGCCGACCGAGTCAGCGCGCGGGCGCTCGAATTGTGGCCGAACGTACCGTTTGTTTGGAATGCCCGAATGACCGTGCTGGCCTTCACGAACCGCCCCGACGCAGCGATGAAAATGCTGGCAGACGAGGCCACCCGACCACGGTTGGGCCCGGGTGGCATCGCCGTATGGCGCAGCGGCCTTGCGGCGCTTGGCAGCGGCGCTCAGCGCGATCGGGACCATGCACGCGACGTAGCACTGGCTGCTTTTGCCGAGGCTCCGGGCGTGGCAGCCAATGCCGTCATGCTGTTGTCGGCGATGGGCGACGTCGACAACGCGTATCACATCGCCCAAAGTTTCCTGCTCGGCCGCGGCCCGCAAGCACACGGACCGTCGCGGGCCCCAGCCACATTATACACCTTCGCGAGCTGGCGCGGCGCCCAATGGCTTTTCACTCCGGCCACAGAAGCGATGCGAACCGACGCTCGGTTTACTGAGTTTTGTGATACGCTTGGGTACCTAGGATATTGGCGCGCCCGGAGCATCTGGCCTGATAGGTTCTTACTGGGCTCCTTGCGTGCGTTGTGATCTGGTGGGCTGTCCAGATGGCTCGCCGTGCGGGCTCTTTCGTGGCCTGCGGCGCTGGCCTACAACAGACGCATGGCGCTTCAAGTCATTGCGGCGGGTTTGGGCAGAAACGCCACCTTGTCGATGAAATTTGCTTTGGAGGCGCTCGGCTTTGGGCCGTGCCACCACATGACGGTAGCCTTCGCGAACGAGAGGAAGCAGGCTCCCCTGTGGCTCGAAGCTGCGGCGGGCCGCCCTGACTGGGATGCCATCTTTTCCGGCTTTAGCTCGACCAGCGACTACCCATCCGCCACCTTCTGGAGGGAGATCGCCGACTACTACCCAACCGCCAAGGTCGTGCTGACCACCCGCGACCCCGATCGCTGGTTCGATTCCGTGAGTGAAACGATCTTCTCCCCGTGGATGCAGGATGCCCATGTCGGCACCGCGAGCCATGCCCTCATGCGGGCGACCATGTTCGATCCGATCGGCGGCGACGTGTCAGACCGGGCTTTCCTCACCAAGTGGTACGTGCGGCGTAACCAGGCGGTTCTCGATGGGATCGCGGCCGAGCGGCTACTGCATTTCGACGTGCGCGACGGCTGGCAACCGCTGTGCGAGTTCCTCGACGCGGCGGTCCCCGATTTGCCGTTTCCCCGCACCAACAGCCGCGCCCAACTTGGCCGCGCAAGCGGCGCACAAGGCTTAGTCGCAAGCGACCCGCAAGCTCGTGAGCGCTTCGCGCGTCTGTACATTGAAATTATGCGCGATCAGGCCTTTGCAGCGCGCGACTGACGAGAGAATCCAATCATCGGCGAATCATCGGCAAGCCATCGGTTGGACATCATTCCCTGCCCCGTAAACGCCTGTATCGCTTGTGTCAGGAGGTGCATCGATGAGACGGATATCCCGACGCGACACGCTCGCCGGCGCCGGCCTGGTCCTGCTGGCCGGGTGTGGCGGAGGCGGCAAAACGAGCACGTCGACCAGCTCGACACAGACCCCCACTCCTGCCCCGATATCGAGTCCCACACCTCCCCCATCTCCGGCACCACCGCCGAACGTGGGATCGTTCGGCACCTTGGGTGCGACGACCTCTCAAGCCTTCGCGACAATCGGAAATTCGCAGCGTGGCAGGGGAGGCGGATGGGATTTTGTGCCCGAGGCCGGCACTCTTACGACCCAGCCCGGACACGCGATCCGGTTCGCCGTGCCGTCAAGCCTGCTGCTGATGGTCCCCGGGCTCGGGGAAGGAGAGCTTGTCCCCCGCGACAATTCGGGAGGTTCCTTTAACGGTGAGCGGGCGGGCGCTAACTTCAATGTCTTGGGCGGCATACTAGGGCTCTCGAGGCCTGTCGTCGGGGAGCGGCTGCAGCAGTACGTGATGCAAGGCTATTTCACGAGCGCCCCGAATGCCAATTCCACTCAGACCAATCTCCTTCTCGAGTTCGGATACGGCCTACCCACCCCGTTCAATGCCCTCCCGGTTTCGGGTGCTGCCGACTATCAAATGACATTCAACGAGAAGGGTTTCACCTTCCGCGCCGACTACGGCGCGAAAAGTATCACAGGCACCATCCCGTTTTACGTCAACGGCCCGACCGCGGTTTCCGAATTTCGCGACGTAAGGATCAGCGCAGATGGAACTAACTTCAGCGGTCGATTGATCCCGCCCGACGGATCGGAAGAAGGTACTGTCCAAGGCCTTTTCATGGGGCCCACTGGACAAGAGTTTCTTGCCCAGGCTGTCCTGAAATCGGGGCAAAGGATCACCCTGTTCTCCGGCGCCCGCGCGCTTTAGGCAACACTTCAGTGGGGGTCGGAAGCGGCAGCCCACAAGATCCTGGGTTCGCCGCTTCTGGGCGGAAAGCAGAACGTCGCCTTTTGACGGCGCACTCCCAAATAAGCTGCCAATTGGCCGCCGCGCCAAAATCTGCCGTCAAGAGTATGGTTTCCGAATGACTGCTTTCAAACACTGGCCAAAGAGGACCCAATGTCCGAATTGGGCGGTTAGCAGACGCTCTGCTTTGGGGTGCGAAATGGCACCTTCGAGCCGTGTTTAGAAAACGGAGCCGGGTTTAAGAGTGCGGCGCCTCATGCCGTGGCATCGGGAAGAATAGGCCGAGCAGTGGTAGCACGAGCATCATAATGCCCGAGCTAGCGAGGGCAGTCGCCACGCCAAAGCTTTGGGCAACATGACCCCACAACCAGCTGCCCACGGCAATGCCCCCGAAGGTGAGGCTACTCACCATTGCGGTAATGCGGCCAACAAGATCGCGCGGGCTCCACAGCTGTCCGGCCACTGAGAAACCCGACAGGGCTTGGACCCATCCGGCGCCCGCTAGGATGAGCACGAGCAGCATGACTGCCAGAGGTGGCCGGCTCGCGAGGACTAGGCAGGAGATGCCATAAGTCGCGCCAGAGACGCGCACGATTGCTTCTCCTGAATACCTGCGGCGTAAGTCGGTGCTTGTGGCAGCGCCGAGGACCGCCCCCGCGCCCAGCGCGCCAAGCAGCAAGCCGTAAACAGCGGAGCCCTTGTGAAGCATTCCCGCCGAAACCAGCGGCATCAGGGCCCATGCTGCGGCACCGCTTGCGGCAAAGGTGAACGCACGAAGAAAGATCGTGCGAATCGGCGTCGACGCGAACGCATAACGCACCCCTTCGACGATTACGGTATGCATGCGGCGGCGCACCTCTGGTGCCTGCGAGGCTACTCCTTCCCACCTCCAGAAAATCACGATCGCCAACAGGTAACTGGCCGCATTGACGAAGAAGGCGGCCGATGAGCCGCCGGCTGAAACGATTGCTCCGCCAAGGGCAGGGCCGAGGCTGCGTGCCAGGTTGAACGCAACGATGTTCAAAGCGACCGCGGCGGCAAGTTCGGACTTCGGTACTACGCCGCCAATCGAGCCGTTCATCGCCGGATTGAAGCAGGCTATTCCGCACGCGAGCAGGAATGTAAGTCCAATGATTACTATCGGTGGCGCCAGGCCATTTAGGACAAGGACTGCCAGTCCGAGCGACAGCAGCAACATGCCCGCCTGGGACACCAGGATCACCCGTCGCCGATCGAACATGTCCGCCCAAGCGCCCGCCGGCAATGCCAAGAGCATGATCGGCAAGTTCATGGCAGTTTGAACTAAGGCAATGACGTCTGCATGCGCTCCCGCGGACGTCAGTTGCCATGATGCCCCGACCGATTGGATGGCATTGCCGAGGTTCGCAAGCAGGGCTCCGGCAACAATGAGCCTCAAGGGACGGGAGGCGAGCGGCGAAAAAGTAGCGCGGCTGAACACGCGCTCCCTCTGACTCCGGACTCATCGGCGAGCAAGGCATTGATGATGAACGGCCGCAAATGGGCCGATTGCTGACTGTCAGCTTTCGAGCTGAAGCCGCGCAAAGTTGACGAACAGCCACTGCCATAATGCTGCCATCAGGCTGTTCTTTACCGAGCTGCCTGACGCGCGACTATGATCGCTTCAAATGACGTCCAGGAGAGCTCGGAATAACGGTCATTATCGAGTTTCTGGAGCTTCGCGTCGCCACTGAACTGGTCGCGCATATATTGCATGCCTTGCCATGGCGGGAACACCTCTTGCTCCCCGGGAGCAATCCGTTTGGTAAATGCAATCATAGTGCTTAGCAGCGCTATGGTCCCGACCCATTGCGGCCGGTACCGACGCCGCTCG
>JBDSUJ010000042.1:0-17053 GCA_039927815.1 Croceibacterium sp.
CCACCGCCAAGGAGATCGATATCTGCCGCTGGTGGGTGGAGGGCGAGCGCGCGCTGGTCCGGCCGAAACTGGTGCTCGCGCTCGGCGCCAGCGCGGCGCGGGGGCTGCTCGGCAAGACGGTCAGCATCACCAAGGCCCGCGGCACTCCCCACCCGCTCGAGGACGGCAGCGAGCTGTGGATCACCGCGCACCCCAGTTACCTGCTGCGGCTCGAAGGCGAGGCCAAGCATGAGCAGGAGCGCCTGTTCCACGCCGACCTTGTCGCCGTGGCGGAGCGGCTGGCCGAGCTGGCGTAAGGTGCGATGCCCGAAACCGACCTGCTCATTCCTCGCCGCCGGATCGAGCTCGATCCCGCAGCGATAGAACCGCCGCGGCGCGCGCCGTTCGTCGAGCTCGGTCTGGCGAGCTGCTTTTCGTTCCTGCGCGGCGCATCCGATCCGGTCGACCTGGTGCTGGCGGCTTACGCGCTCGGCTACGATGCGATCGCCATTGCCGATGCGTGTTCGATGGCCGGGGTGGTGCGGATCCACACCGAAGCCAAGAAGCTGCGGCTGCGGCCGGTGATCGGCTGCCGGATCGAGACCGCGGAAGGGCTGGCGTTCCTCGCCTATCCGACTGACCGCGCGGCTTATGGCCGGTTGTGCCGGCTGATCTCTGCCGGGCGGATGAGCAAGCTCGACGGCGAGTGGCAGGACAAGGGCGCCTGCGACATCAGCCTGGCGATGCTGGCGGCGCACAGTGCCAAAGAGGGCGAGGGAGACGTGCAGCTGATCCTGCTCCCGCCCGCCAACCTGGATGCCGAGCTGACGATCGCCGTCGAGAGCAACGTGGTCCGTATCCGTCGTCCCGGACTCGATCCGGGACCGCTTGTCAGCCCCGAGGAGGCGGATACCGACGCCATTCGCCTGACTTCACCCTTCGAGCATATCCTCCCCCGCCTGACGGCCCAGCTCCCCACCCTGCGCCATCTCGCCGCGAGCTATCTCTACACGGGCGATGATGTGGCGAGGATCGACCGGCTTGAGGCGATGGCGCGCGGGGCGGGGCTCGCTCTGCTTGCGACCAACGACGTGCTTTATCACGCGCCCGAGCGCCGCCCGCTGCATGACGTGATGACGGCAATCCGCCACAAGACCACAGTCGCCGAGGCCGGCTATCTGCTCCAGGCCAATGCCGAGCGGCACTTCAAGTCCCCCGCCGAGATGGCCGCGCTGTTCGAGCGCTGGCCGCACGCCATCGCCGCCACGCGCGCGGTTGCCGATGGCTGCCGGTTCAGCCTCGACGAGCTGAGATACGAATACCCACGCGAGGATTATCCTGACGGATTGTCCGCCCAGCAGTATCTGGCGCGGCTTACCTGGCAAGGCGCGCACGCATGGTACGTGGACGGCATTCCGCCGGCAGTGCGCGTCACGCTCGACACCGAACTGGCGCTGATCGGGCGCAAGAGCCTCGCGCCGTATTTCCTCACCATCAAGAGCATCGTCGATTTCGCGCGCGGCCAGCAGCCGCCGATCCTGTGTCAGGGGCGCGGCTCGGCGGCGAACTCGGCGGTGTGCTTCTGCCTCGGCATCACCGCGGTCGATCCGGCCGAGAACGAGCTGTTGTTCGACCGCTTCATCTCCGAAGACCGCGACGAACCGCCCGACATCGACGTCGATTTCGAGCACGAGCGGCGCGAGGAAGTGATCCAGCACATCTACCGCACTTACGGCCGTCACCGCGCCGGGCTGTGCGCGACGGTGATCCATTACCGCCCGCGCATGGCCATTCGCGAAGTCGGCAAAGTGCTCGGACTGTCGGAGGACGTCACCGCGTCGCTCGCGCGCACGGTATGGGGCGGCCACGGGCGCGCGCTCAACGAAGATCACGTGCGCAACGAAACCGGGCTCGACTTGTCCGACCCGCACTTGAAGCGGGTTCTCAAGCTAACCGAGCAACTCATCGATATGCCACGGCATTTGGGCCAGCATGTCGGCGGCTTCATTCTCACCGAGGGGCCCCTGACCGAGACTGTGCCGATCGGCAACGGCGCCATGCCCGAGCGCACGTTCATCGAATGGGACAAGGACGACATCGACGATCTCAAGATCCTCAAGGTCGACGTCCTCGCGCTCGGCATGCTGACCTGCATCCGCAAGGCGCTCGACCTGCTGCACGATCATCACGGCCAGTCGTACGAACTGGCCACGATCCCGCAGGAAGATCCGGCGGTCTACGACATGCTGTGCGCGGGGGATTCGCTCGGCGTTTTCCAGGTCGAGAGCCGGGCGCAGATGAACATGCTGCCGCGGCTGCGCCCGCGCAAGCTCTACGACCTGGTGGTGCAAGTGGCGATCGTGCGCCCGGGTCCGATCCAGGGGGACATGGTCCATCCCTATCTCAAGGCGCGGCGGGCGTGGCGCGAAGGCAAGGTCGCGTTCCATATTCCCGGCCCAGCGCCCGAGCATGGCCCGCCCGACGAGCTGTCGTCGATCCTCGGCCGGACGTTCGGGGTGCCGATCTTCCAGGAACAGGCGATGAAGATCGCGCTCGATGCAGCGAAGTTCGGCTCGCACGATGCCAACCGGCTGCGCAAGGCGATGGCGACGTTCCGCAGCCGGGGCATGGTCCACGAGTTGCAGGACCTGATGATCGGCAACATGATCGCGCGCGGCTACGATCCCGAATTCGCGCATCGCTGCTTCAACCAGATCAAGGGCTTTGGCGAATACGGTTTTCCTGAAAGCCATGCCGCCAGCTTCGCCAAGCTGGTCTACATTTCCAGCTGGATCAAATGCCATTACCCGGCCGCGTTCGCGTGTGCGCTGCTCAATTCACAGCCGATGGGCTTTTATGCCCCGGCGCAGATCGTGCGCGGGGCGCAGGAACATGGCGTCATGGCGCTGCCGATCGACGTCAATTTTTCCAACTGGGACTGCACGCTGGAGCCGCAGGATGGCGCCATCGCGCTGCGGCTTGGCCTGCGCCAGGTCGACGGCTTTCCCGAAAGCGCGGCGGCGCGGGTGATGGCGGCGCGGGCGGAGAGCGGGGCGTTTGCCGATGTTCTGGCGCTGCGTGACCGCGCCGGGCTCGACCCGTCGCAAGTCGAGCGGTTGGCCGCGGCCGACTGCTTCGGTTCGCTCGCCATTCCGCGGCGCCAGGCGCTGTGGGATGCCCGCGCGCTGGTGGGCGGCGGCGAGTTGCCGCTGTTCGCCGCGGCGCGCGAGCGTGAAGAGGGGGCCGAGCGCGAGGTGACCCGGCTGCCCGCAATGCCGCTGTCCGAAGAAGTGGTCGCCGATTACCAGACCCACCGCCTGAGCCTGAAGGCGCACCCGCTCAGCTTCCTGCGCCAGCGCCTGGCCGAGCGTGGCTTTGTCCCCGCCAGCGAATTGCGCAGCCGCAAGTTCCGCTCGACCGTCCAGATCGCGGGGGTGGTCCTGATCCGCCAGCGTCCGGGCAGCGCCAAGGGGGTGTGCTTCATCACGCTCGAGGACGAGAGCGGGATCGTCAACCTGGTGATATGGCCCGACATGATGGAGAAATACCGTCGGGTGATCATGGGCGCGCGGTTGATGGAAGTGCGCGGGCGGGTCGAATACGACGAGGAAGTGATACACGTGATCGCCACGCATCTGGCCGACGCAACCGCCGATCTGCACAGGCTGTCGGACGACCTGATGCCGATCACGATCGCCCGCGCCGATCATTGCAACAATCCCTTGCCGAGCCGCTGGGGTCCGCACGGCGTCCTGCTTCGGGATGAGGGAGCGGCGCCAGAAGCTGGCCCGGTCGAGCCGTGGCAGCAGCCGGGCCCGGAGACCAAGGATTGCGGGTTCGTCCAAGGGCACCCGCGCAATGTGCGGATCATCCCCAAGTCGCGCGATTTCCACTAGCCGCAGCGCCCGCCAGGCTTAGCGCTGGCCCTTTGGATGTCCTAGGATATCACCGGTTCGAGCGCGTAGCCGGCCGACCGGACGGTGCGGATCGGATCGGGCAGCGCGCCGACCGCCAGCGCTTGGCGCAGCCGGCGAATGTGGACGTCGACCGTCCGCTCCTCGATCTCGCTGCCCGTGCCCCATACCGAATCGAGAAGCTGTCCGCGTGAAAACACCCGCCGTGGATGCTCCATGAAGAACTTGAGCAAGCGGTATTCGGTCGGCCCGACCTGCATCGACTGGCCGCGCCGCTCAACCCGGTGCGCGACCGGATCGAGCCGCATGTCGCCTGCTTCGAGCGTCTCGCCGGCAAGCGCGGGACGGACCCGGCGCAGCACCGCTGCCACCCGCGCCAGCAGCTCACGCGGGGAAAACGGCTTGGTCAGGTAGTCGTCGGCCCCGGTCTCGAGCCCGCGCACCCGGTCGTCCTCGGCCTCGCGCGCAGTCAGCATGATGATCGGAACGTGCGCGGTCTTCTTGTCGCGGCGCAGGCGGCGGCACACCTCGATGCCGCTGGTGCCGCCGATCATCCAGTCGAGGATCACCAGGTCAGGCACGTCTTCGGCGGCGTAGACGAGTGCGTCATCGCCGTCCGAGGCGACGCGGACCCGGTAGCCCTCGTTTTCGAAGCGGTATTCGAGCAGCTCGGCGAGCGCCTGGTCGTCTTCGACCAGCAGTAACTTGGGCAAGGACACGGCTGGGTTCCCCTTGTCCATGCCTAGAGCAGCCAATTGTTACCGCTGTGCGACACCTCAGTTACGGTCCGGCGGATAAGTCCCGACCGCCGCGAAATGGACCATCTCGGCGACGTTGGTCGCATGATCGCCGATCCGCTCGATGTTGCGCGCCACGAACAACAGCTGGGCGGCGCTGCTGATGGTCGCCGGGTTCTCGACCATGTAGCTGACGAGATTGCGGAACAGGCTATCGTAGAACGCATCGACCTTGTCGTCGCGCACGATCACCTCGCGCGCCAGCACCGGATCGCGGGCGGCGAAGGCGGTCAGCACATCATGAACCATGCCCGCGGCGATCTCGGCCATCGCCGGCAGCAGGGTCAGCGGCTCGAACCGCTTGCGATCCTGGATGTCGCCGACCCGCTTGGCGATGTTCTTGGCGTAGTCCCCGATCCGTTCGATCACCCCTGCGATCTTAAGCGCGGCGATAATTTCGCGCAGATCGTTGGCCATCGGCGCGCGCAGCGCGATCGTGCGGATCGCCAGCGCATCCACTTCCATTTCGAGCGCGTCGAGCTTCTTGTCACGCGCGACAACCGTGGCGGCCAGCTCCTCGTCACCGGTGATGAGCGCCTGCATCGCCTCCTCGATCGCGACTTCGGCAAGGCCGCCCATTTCCGCGATCAGCCCGCGCAAACGGGTGATGTCCTCGTCGAATGCCTTCACCGTATGTTCTGCCATCGACCCAATCCTATCCGTAACGGCCGGTGATGTAATCCTTGGTCCGCTCCTCGCGGGGATTGGTGAAGATTTGCGAGGTCTCACCGTATTCAACCAGGATCCCGAGATGGAAGAACGCGGTGCGCTGCGAGACGCGCGCGGCCTGCTGCATCGAATGGGTGACGATGACGATCGCATAACGACCGCGCAAGTCGTCGATCAGCTCTTCGATCCGCGCGGTGGCGATGGGATCGAGCGCCGAGCACGGCTCGTCCATCAGGATGACCTCGGGGTCGACCGCGATGGCCCGCGCGATGCACAGGCGCTGCTGCTGTCCGCCCGACAGGGCCGTCCCCGATTCCTCGAGCCGGTCCTTGACCTCGTCCCACAATCCGGCGCGGCGCAGCGAGCGCTCAACGATGGCGTCGAGGTCGGGCTTGCCCGGAGCGAGGCCATGGATGCGCGGGCCGTAAGCGACGTTCTCGTAAATCGACTTGGGAAACGGATTGGGCTTCTGGAAGACCATCCCGACGCGCGCCCGCAGCTGCACCACGTCCATTCCCGACTGGTAGATATCCTCGCCGTCGAGCTCGATGCAGCCTTCGACGCGGGCGGTGGCGATGGTGTCGTTCATCCGGTTGAGCGCGCGCAGGAAAGTCGATTTGCCGCACCCGGACGGGCCGATGAACGCGGTCACGAACTCGGTCGGCACATCGACCGACACGCTGTCGACGGCCTTCTTGGTGCCGTAGTACACGGACACATCGCGCGCGCGCATCTTGGGCTCGGTCTTCTCGGTCACCATCGTTTCTCAAATCGGTTGCGTAGGTAAATGGCCACGCCGTTCATCATCAGCAGGAACACTAGCAGGACGATAATCGCCGCGCTCGTCCGCTCGACGAACCCGCGGTCGATTTCGTCCGACCACAGGAAAATCTGCACCGGCAGCACGGTCGCGGGATCGGTGAAGCCGTGCGGTGGGGTGGCGACAAACGCGCGCATGCCGATCATCAGCAGCGGCGCGGTCTCGCCCAGCGCCCGCGCCATGCCGATAATCGTGCCGGTCATGATGCCGGGCAGGGCTAGCGGCAGGACATGGTGGAACACCACCTGGATGGGGGACGCACCCAGCGCCATCGCCCCATCGCGGATCGAAGGGGGGACGGCCTTGATTGCGTTGCGGCCGGAGATGACAATCACCGGCATGGTCATCAATGCCAGCGTCATGCCACCGATCAGCGGGGCGGACCGCATGTGCGGAAAGATCGTCAGGAACACGCCCAGCCCGAGCAGGCCGAATATGATCGAGGGGACGGCCGCGAGGTTGTTGATCGAGACTTCGATCACATCGGTCCAGCGGTTGCGCGGCGCGAATTCCTCGAGGTACAGCGACGCAAGTACGCCGGTCGGGAACGCCAGCACCAGCGTCACCAGCATCGTCAGCATCGAGCCCTTGAGCGCGCCCCAGATGCCGACCTCTTGCGGATCGGTTGCGTCGGACCGGGTCAGAAATCCGACGTCGAAATGGCGCTTCAACTTGCCCTCGGTCATCAGCCGCCGGGCGAGCGGCTGCAGCTCCGCGTGGCCCGCGCGCTGCATGGCATCGGCGAGATCGCTCGTCACCGGCAGCGCGAACACCGGCGTGCCCAGCAACTGGGCGCGGTCCTGCGCCACGGCCGTGGCGACTACCCGCCACGCGTCGGGGCTGAGCTGGGCGGCGCCGTCGGTTCCCAGCGCGCGCGCCGCATTGTCGCGGACAATCTGCGGCAGGCCCTGGGTTTCAAGCGTCGCCGTCACGCTCGCGGGATCGGCCTCGCCGGTGGGCAGCGTAAAGCTGTGCTGTTCGAGCGCGACGGGGACCATGACGCTCGCCCGCTGGAACCCGCCGGCGCCGTTGAGGGTCATGTTGACCAGCAGGACGATCAGCACCGCGACCGAGAACAGGATCGCGGCCAGCCCGGCCACGCGAAATCGCCGCTCCGCCACATAGCGTTGCTTGAGGCGCGCCTGGAAGGCTGCGCTGTCGGTGGTGCGGGCTTCACTCATACGCTTCGCGGAACCGCTTGACCACGCGCAGGGCAATGAAGTTAAGCGCCAGCGTCACCAGGAACAGCACGAACCCAAGCGCAAACGCGCTGAGGGTTGCGGGATGGTCAAAGCTGCCTTCGCCGGTCAGCATCGCGACGATCTGGAACGTGACGGTGGTCATCGCCTCGAGCGGATTGGCGGAAAGGTTGGCCGCGGCCCCCGCGGCCATCACCACGATCATCGTCTCGCCGATCGCACGGCTGACCGCCAGCATGACCCCGGCCACGATTCCGGGCAGGGCGGCCGGCACCAGTACGCGGCGGATCGTCTCGTTGGTGGTCGCGCCCATCGCTAGGCTGCCGTCGCGCATCGCATGCGGAACCGCGGCGATGGAATCGTCCGCCATCGAGGACACGAACGGAATAATCATCACGCCCATCACCAGCCCCGCCGCCAGCGCGCTCTCGCTCGAAGCGTTGGCAATGCCGGCAGCCTGCGCCAGGTCGCGGATTGCCGGCGCAACGGTCAGGGCGGCGAAATAGCCGTACACCACGGTTGGCACGCCGGCGAGGATCTCCAGCGCGGGCTTGAGCCATTTGCGTAGCCGCGGATCGGCATATTGCGTCAGGTAGATCGCGCTCATCAGGCCCAGCGGGATGGCCACGATCATCGCAATGATCGCGCCGATATAGATCGTCCCCCAGAACAGCGGCAAAGCCCCGTATCGGCTGGGATCAGGATGCGCCGCAGAACTCATCGGATCGGGGCCCCATTGGGTGCCGAACAGGAAATCGACCGGATTGACCATGCCGAAGAAGCGGACCGTCTCGAACACCAGCGTGACGAATATTCCTAGCGTGGTCAGGATCGCCACCAGCGAAGCAATCAACAATGCCATCAATACGGTGCGTTCGACCCGGGTGCGCGCGGTGAAGCCGGGCTTCACCCGTAGGAACGCCCACGCGCCGGTGGCGAACGCGATCAGCAAGGTGACCCCGATACCGACCCCATTGGCCAGCCCAATCGCGTGGCGAAAGGGCGCAACCAGGGCACGCGCTTGCGGATGGAACACCGCAGCGGTGGCGCCGGTCGCGGCGGCATGCGCCTCGGCCAGGATCGCTTGCCTCTGCATGCCGAACTGAGGCAACGCCGCGGCGGCCGGGTTCGCAAGCACCGACTGGTCGATCCAATTGGGCGCTGCCACGCTCCACGTCAGCGCACAAACTAATACCGGCACGGCCACCCACAGGGCGACGTACCAGGCATGGTAGACGGGTAGCGCGGCTATCCGTGCAGTGTCGGCCCGGCCCAGCCCGGCACGCGCGAAACTCCACGCCCGTGCCCGCCCCGCGAGCCAACCGGCCAGGCCCAGGCCGAGCGCAAGGAGCAGCAGGAAGGCAGGCGACACGGGCTGGTTTGGCCAGTTATTTCAGGACGTCGGCGGTCAACAGCGGGAACTCAGCCGCGGCCTTGGCGCTGGCGGTTGCGATCTCCGCCGGTGCGGACACGAACCCGGCGGCCGCCAGCGGCCCGTCCTTGCTCCACGACTTGGCCCATTCGGCGACGAATTCGCGCAAGCCCGGGATCGCGTCGAGATGCGCTTTCTTGATGTAGATATAGAGCGGGCGCGCGCCGGGATAAGAGAAGTCCGAGATGGTCTGGTAGGTCGGGGCGACGCCGCTCATGTGCAGGCCCTGCAACTTGTCGGCATTTTCCTCAAGGTAGGAATAGCCGAACAGACCAACCGCGTTCGGGTTGCCTTCGATCTTCTGCACGATCAGGTTGTCCTGCTCACCCTGGTCGACATACATCCCATCGCCGCGCACTTCGGTGCACGTCTGGTCGAACTTGGCCTTGTCGGAGTCCTTGAGCGCTTTCATCGCCGGATCGGTCTCGCACCCTTTCTGCAGGATCAACTCCTTGAGGGCGTCGCGCGTGCCTGAGGTCGACGGCGGTCCGTAAACCAGGATCGGCTTGGCGGGCAGCGAGGGATCGACGTCATGCCACGTCTTGGCGGTCTGATCCTTACCGAACGGGTGCGCGGCGAGCGCCCGATAGACGATCGCGGGGGTCAGGTTCATGGTGATCCCGCCCTTGGTCGAGGCGAACGCGAGCCCGTCGAGTCCAACCTGGATTTCCACCACGTCGGTCACCCCGTTGGCCGCGCAGGTCTTGAACTCGCTCGCCTTCATGCGCCGAGAGGCGTCGGCAATGTCCGGCGTGCTCGCCCCAACGCCCTTACAGAATAGCTCGATGCCCGCGCCGGTGCCGGTCGATTCGATGATCGGGGATTTCATATCGGTGTGCGACTTGGCGAAATTCTCGGCCACCAGCTTGGCAAAGGGATAAACGGTCGAGGATCCGACGGCGCGTACCGAATCGCGGGTGTCCCCCCCGCCGGAATTGCCGCCGCAAGCGGCCAGCGCCGCGGCGCCCAGTGCAACGAGCGAGGTACGGATCGAGTTGTTCATGGTAGTCCCCCAGAGGTTTGCGGGCGTGCTAGGAACGCCGTGTGACAGTTGCATGACAGGTCAGAAATCGAACTGGCCGCGCACCCCGAAGGTGTCGACCTGATAATCCCGGCTGGCACCGGCGGGGATTGCCCCGCGGCTGATCCACAGATGCCCGTAGTCGGCCAGGAAGCGGACGTAATCGGTCGGCATCCAGATCAGCGATAATGCCGCGACATCCTGCCTTCCACCGTTGATTGCTCCGTCTCCGAGATCCAGCATATCGTAGCGGGCGTTGGCCTGGATCGCGCCCAGTCCGCCTTTATCGAGTGGATGGGACGGCTTGATGCGATCGTAGACGCCGCCTTTGTAAGCCGTGGTTTCGCCGGTCAGGACCATACCAACTTCGGCATACCCGCCCCAGAAAGTCGGGTCCGCCAAGCCCGGCCGCAGCGCGGTCAACCGGTGGCCCTCGAGCGTCGCGTGGAAGGGACCGCCAATGTAAGCGAGCTCGCCGCCGAAACTACGCTCGCCCGTCGCGCCGAAAGCCTTGGTGTCGACCAGCCGCACGTCGGTGGTATGCGTGAACGGACGTGCGCGATAGCGGGCAGTCGTGGCGGCGTCGTTGAATTCGCGGAAGTGCGCCGATCCACCGATGTGCAGCGTGCCGATGCCCAGTTTTGGCGACAACACCACGCGCCCATCGACGCTGTAGCTGTTGTTGCTGTCCGCATTGAGATCGGCGGCGTTGTCGGTGAAGGCCCCCAGCTGCACGAGAACGGATTTACCGGCATAAGCTCCCGAGATACCTAGCCGCCGTTCGAAGCCGAACGCCGAGTTGAACGCGGCGCGCTCGCGCATCGAGGTGAACAGGTCGCTGGTCAACTCTTCGAGGCCCCAGAACGGCTTGTGCTGGCCGAGGGTCAGGGTGACTTTGGGACCGGCCTTGTAAGTCAGGTACACATCAGTCAGGTCGACCGTCGAATTGGCTAGGTCGACTTCGGCGCGATAACCGAACCCTCCCGGTAGCGTGCCCTCGGCGCCCAGGTAGAACCGGCGGAATTCGGTCGCCAGCCCGAGGCTGTTGCCCACCGCGAGCGAACCCGGCGCAATCACAGTCGCGGCGTCAAGCTGCATGCGTCCGCGCGGTTTGAACGAGAAACCGCCGGGGCCGGTGATTTCCGGCCCTCCCTTCCACGCTACGGTTACCGGGGGAGCCACCGGCGGCGACGTTACGGCGGCAATCGAAACTGGCGTTGCAACTGGCTTTTGCTGCGCTTCAAGCTGGGCGACCTGGGCCGACAGCCGTGAGATTTCAGCCTGCATGGCATCGATCTGCGCGCGAAGACCAGTTGCGTCCTGGGCCGTCGCCGGCGAGGTCAGACAGGCGGCACCGACGATTAACGCGTTGACCAGCGACCGCACCACGATTGCCCCTTCATGGCAGTTTCATTTCAATGGGTGGCCCGATATGTCAGTTGTGTGACAGTTCCGTGACTCTTGAGCCACGAACCAGTGGATAACCGGGGCGTCAGTCCGCGATTGGCAACTTCACCATAACGGTCGTGCCGCCGCCACGCTTGCTGGCGATATCGAGTTGACCGCGGTGTCGTTCGACGATGTGTTTTACGATCGCAAGGCCCAGTCCGGTACCTCCGACCGCGCGGCTGCGGCCGGGGTCGGTGCGATAGAACCGCCGCGTCAAGTGCGGGATATGTTCCTCGTCAATCCCCTCGCCATGATCGCGCACCGCCAGAATGGCCATGCTGCCCGCGCGGGCCACGGTGACCTCGATCGGCGTGTCGGGCTCGCCGTACTTGAGCGCGTTGTCGACCAGGTTGCGGACCAGTTGTTCGAGTTGCTGGTGGTCGCCGCGAACCTGCACTCGCCCCGCCGGTAAGTCGAGCTGGAGCCGCTCCTGACGCTCCGCTCCGGCCCCGTCGCGTGACGCCTGCGGGACCAGCAGCGTCAAATCGACCTGTTCGCGCGGCTGATCGTGCTTCTCGGCCTCGATCCGCGATAACGACATCAGGTCGTCGACTAGGTTCTGCAGCCGCCGCGCCTCGCGCAGCACGGTCGCATTGAACTTTGCCGCGCGGACCGGATCGACAGTGTCGCCGTGATCGACCAGCGTCTCCATGTAACCGATGATCGATGCCAGCGGGGTGCGCAGCTCGTGGCTGGCATTGGCCACGAAATCGGTATGGGCGCGGCTGATGTCGGCTTCGGCGGTACGGTTGGCCAGTTCGATCATCGAGAACCGCTCGTCGATTGGCTGGCGGGTCATCTGCCAGCTGCTGCGCGGCCCAGCCAGCCCGCTTATTACCGCGCTCCCGCCGGCGCGATCGGCCAGCAGCTCAACGGCCGCGGGATGGCGAAAGGCGACCCGCGCGTCCTGCCCCACGACATGGGCGCCGAACACCTCGCGCGCGGCGGCATTGGCAAGGCCGATCCGCTCGCGATCGAGGATCAGGACCGCGAGGCCGGAATGCTCGATCAAGTCGCCCATGCCGGCCATCGTCAATTGCATGGTGTCGGGATGGAGGACCGGGGGCTCGAGCGGCGGGCGCGGGACCGACAGCCACAACGTGCCGATCCACACCGCCAGCGCAACCACGGTGATCAAGGGCGGAGCGCCGGCGCCGATGAGCGCCGCTCCGGTCGCGAGCGCGATCACGGCCCCGGCAACCGGTATCCGGCCCGTCGGCGTCATGAAGGCGTGGTCATCGTCAAGCTGCCACCGCTCCCGCCCAATCCTTACAGAGACTTGCCGTGCGCTGGTGACCCCTACGGGAATCGAACCCGTGTTTTCGCCGTGAGAGGGCGACGTCCTGGACCGCTAGACGAAGGGGCCGGCTGCACTTCAATACCGCTTTGTCGTGGTGACCCCTACGGGATTCGAACCCGTATTTCAGCCGTGAAAGGGCCGCGTCCTAACCCTTAGACGAAGGGGCCGCGCGAAAGGCGAGCGGCGCACTTAGAAAGGGTAGCGGGCGGGGTCAAGAGCGGCGCGGGACCATGCTCAGTCCGCCCACGCGGCGTCGGTCAGGTGCAGCTCGGCCTGCGGGCGCGGTCCCCAATCGTCGAGCTGGACACGCCCGGCGAGCCACAACTTGCGCCCCGTCGCGCGGTGGAGCAATTGCTGTGCCAGCTCGGTGTCGGCGGCGCGGAACGCGATGGCCTTGAACGATCCGCCGTCGGCACCTGCCGCGATCAGCCGCAAATGGCCATTGCCGACCACGTCTACCTTCACCAGGTGAACTGGCCCCACCGCCACCACCGGCCCGGGCCAGCCCATGCCGTACGGCCCGGCCGCCTCGAGCGTTTCACACAACTCCGGCGACAGCGCGCGGGGCGAGAGCGACAAGTCGAGCAGCAGCGCGCGCTCGGTGCCGGCTCGGGCGATCGGTTCTGCAAGGCGGGCGTTCAGCCACGTCGCGAAGGGCTCCACCTGCTCGGCCGCGATGGTCAGCCCGGCGGCCATGGCATGTCCCCCGCCGGCTTCCAGCAGACCCGCTTCTCGCGCATCGAGGATCGCGGCGCCGAGATCGACGCCCGAAATCGACCGGCCGGAGCCCTTGCCCAAAACCCCGTCCTCATCGAGCGCGATGACCAGCGTTGGCTTGCCGGTAGCATCCTTGATTCGGCCGGCGACGATTCCGATCACGCCCGGATGCCACCCGCGGCCGGCGATCACCAGCACGGCGCGGTTGTGCTGGGCGGCGACCTGCGCTTCGGCGGCTTCCTGGACCGCGGCCTCGATCGCGCGGCGTTCCTCGTTCAGGCGCGACAGGCGCTCGGCCAGATCGTGCGCCTCGGCGGCATCCTCGGTGGTCAGCAAGCGCACGCCGAGCGTCGCCTCGCCGACCCGGCCACCGGCATTGATCCGCGGTCCCAGCGCGAAGCCCAGGTCGCTGCACCGTGGCGCCCGGCTCAGCCGACTGGCGTCGATCAGCGCCGCCAGCCCGACGTTGGCGCGTTGCGCCATGACTTTGAGCCCCTGCGCCACGAACGCGCGGTTGAGCCCGCGAATCTGGGCCACGTCGGCGACTGTGCCGAGCGCAACCAGATCGAGCAGCGACAGCAAGTCGGGCTCGGCCCGGGTTGTGAAAAAGCCGCGTGCGCGCAAAGTCCGCACTACCGCCACCGCGAGCACGAACGCGACGCCGACCGCGGCCAGGTGGCCGTGGGCGCCGGCGGCGTCGGATTCGTCGAGGCGGTTGGGGTTCACCACCGCGAAGGCGCGGGGCAATGCCGGCGAGCACTTGTGGTGATCGACCACGATCACGTCGATCCCGGCTTCGTGCGCCAACGCCAGGGCTTCGTGCGCCATCGCCCCGCAATCGACCGTAACGATCAGACTTGAGCCCGCTTGCCCCAGCGCGAGCAGGGCGGCGCCGCTCGGACCATAGCCTTCAAGCAAGCGGTCGGGAATATAGGCGGTCGCATTGTGTCCGAGCATGCGGAACAGCCGGATCAGGAGCGCGGCGCTGGTCGCTCCGTCGACGTCATAGTCGCCGAACACTGTGACCGTTTCAGCCGACAGGACTGCTTCGGCCACGCGCTCGGCCGCAAGCTCCATGTCGTTGAACAGCGCCGGATTGGGCAGGAAGCCGCGCAGCGTTGGCGTGCGGTGAAGCGCGAGTTCACCGCGTGGGACCCCGCGCGCGACGAGCAGCTGGGTGACGATGTCGTCTTCGAGCCCGGCAACCCCGTCCGTGAGCGCACCATTGCCGCCGCGCCAACGCCATGACTTTCCCGAAAGCGAGCGTTCGACGCCCAAAACTGCGGTTCGCGGATCCATCGCCTTGGCCTATCGCACCCGCGGGTTCATGCAAAGGATGGCAACCCGGGTTTTAACATTCGTCGAGTTTGTCCCGAAACGATGCATCGGTTTCGGATGCATAGCCTTTTGACGGACTCGACCTTGCGCCGCTTTCGCGCCACTAAGATGGCGGTGGAGCCGAAGGGGCGGGGCAATCGACAACGCGCAACTTATTGACGCGGGGGATAGATTTTCAGCCGCGTCCCTGTTGTTCGCGGCCGACAGCCGACCGACCGCGGCTGCACTCCGGGCGCTCGCGGACTCGACGAACGCGTTTAGCGTCAGTCTCGACCCCGCGGGCGAAGTGGAGGGCGAGGGCGCAAACTGGCTTGAACTGCTGGTCAGCGGCCTGACCTTTGACGTCAGCGGCCTAATGCCCGGCCCCGCGGCGGGGCCGCCCCCGCGCAAGCACGTTTACGGCCTGCCTCGGGTCTCCGAACTGCGCGGGCTAGAAGCGGTTATCATTCGGCCAGGGCCGCATCTGGCCGGCGGCTCGACGATGCCGCCCGTCCTGCGGATGCTCGCATGGCTTACCGCGCAACTTTGCGCATTGCCGGATTTGCGTGCGGTGGTGTGGCATCCGGCAAGTTGCTGGAGCGCTCCAGCGGTGTTTCAGGCGGGCGTGACCCACTGGATCGAGGGCGGACCATTTCCGACCTTCAGCCTCGCCGGATTGGCCGTGACGCCGGACGAAGCTTTGCAAAGCGAAGGAGTGGGATTGTTCACCGGGCAGGAACTGCGGATCGAGCCGGAACTGGCGATGGATCGCCCCGAAGCCGCCAAGATCGCTGTGAGATTGATCCACTGGCTTGTCGAGTCCGGCCCGTTGAAGGAAGCCCAGAACGTCGAGGGCCCGGGAGGGGCTTGCTGGCGCGTGGAACCTTCGGCCGACGGGCGACTCGTACGAGTACGCACTAATTAGCAGAAGGCAGCTTGCCGCGTGTTAGATCGTCTCCACACGATGGTGCCGCGCCGCCTGAGGCTCCCGTTCCGCGCGGTCAATCGCCAGGGAAGTCCTGGGTATCAATCGGGAATGCAGCGCCACCACCTGCTCCCGTGGCAACTGCTGTCCACTCGGTGTTTTGGGCCCCTATTCGACGCGATCGGGCGTGAACGCATGGGGTTCGAGGATTTCCGCCGCAACGGGCTCTTGCTGCCAGCTTCCGGTCAATCCGCGCTGCTTCTTCAGTTGCCGCTCCACCGTGGGCCACACGGTAGTTACAACGCGATGGTGGCAGAGCGGGTCGGCCAGATCGAGGGCGACTGGAGCCGGGTTCGCCAGCGGGCGCCGGAAGTAGCGTGCGAGCAGGCCGTGATGCGGCTCGAACTCCTGCAACGCGCCCTGCGGCGGCGGCTCCTGGCCGCGGATCGTCGCCGTATCCGCCTAAACCGCAGCGACCCGCTCGGGCAGCATCTCGATTTTACCGAGCTCGACACAATGGCTGAAGTGCTGTGGGCAGCCACGGGGCCATAATGCGGGCGGACTTCCCGCGTTTAAGCCCCCCTGGGGGGTGACAATGGGCATGAACAGACTACGCCATCGCACCCCCGCTGGCGCGCTGAGAAACCCCATTGGGACCTGTCGGCCATCCCGGATTAACCGCTCGCGGTCTGCTCTACCGCGCCGTTGGCGGCAGACAGGATCGCGCGGACGCTGGCGGTGGCGATGTCCTCGTCAATCCCCACACCCCACACGATCCGCCCATCGGGCAGTGCGCATTCGAGATAGGCGGCCGCGCGTGCCTCGGAGCCCTGGCCGAGCGCGTGCTCGGAATAATCGAGGACTTCAAGCTCGAGCCCGAAGGTCTGCTTGAGCGTGGTGACGACCGATGACACCAGTCCCTTGCCGCGCCCGCTGACCGTTGTCGGCCGGCCGCTCACGGTGATCGTCCCGGCGAACAGGCGCGCGCCGTCGGCCGCGCGGGTCTCCTCGTAATCGACCAGCTCGAAGGTCGCCTGTTCGGCATCAACGTAGTAGGCGCGCTGGAAGCTACCCCAGATGTCACCGGCATCGAGCTCGCGTCCAAGCTCGTCGGCCAAGTGCTGAACGTAGCGGGAAAAGTCGGCCTGTAACCGCTTGGGCAGCTTCAGGCCGTGCGCCTGCTGCAGGACCCACGCGAAGCCGCCCTTGCCCGATTGCGAGTTGACCCTGATGACTGCTTCATAGGTACGGCCGAGATCGGCCGGGTCGATCGGCAGGTAGGGCACCGCCCACAGCTCGTCGTTGCGCTGTTCCTGTGCGGCAAAGCCCTTCTTGATCGCGTCCTGGTGGCTGCCCGAGAAAGCGGTGAACACCAGCTCGCCGCCATAGGGATGCCGCTCCGCCACCTTGAGCTGGTTGCAGTATTCGACCGTCTTGATGACGTCGTCGATGTCCGAGAAGTCCAGCCCCGGATCGACCCCCTGGGTGTAGAGGTTGAGGCCCACAGTCACCAG
>JBDSUJ010000043.1:0-15300 GCA_039927815.1 Croceibacterium sp.
GCGCCGGCCAGATGATGAACCACACGTTGAACGCCATGATCGCCGCCAGCCACATCCCGAGGCCGATCAGGTTCTCGTTGGCGGAGGCGCCCTGGAAAGTCAGCGCCTGCGCGCCGTAGCCGGTCCCGAACGCGATCCCGAGGCCGGTGATCACGGTCAGCAGCGCGGACCAGCGGAAGAAGAAGAATACCCGAGGTGCGATGAATCCGGTGACGCCCTTCTTCAGCTCGGCCGGGACTTTGGGCATTGTCGGCACTTGCACGAAGTTGAGGTAGTACAGCAGCCCTATCCACACGATGGCGAAAAAGACGTGCGCCCACCGCAGCACCGAATTCGCATCGACCGGAATGTCGCCCGCGTATCCGACCATGACCGCGACCGCGGCGATCACGCCGACAGCCAGAACGAGGTGCAGATTGCCGAAAAACTTTGCCATGATAGTCCCCTGTCTTCCTATGGCTGCGTTCTAGCGCGTCGGCAGCCCGGGCGACAAGCCGGTCACGATGTCGGCGGTGGATTGGCGGTTTCCTCGTCCTCGCCGGTTTGCGTCAGGCCGTGTCGCAGCAGCATCGGCAACTGCGTGAAAGTAAACAGGAACGACAACGGCAGGAACACCCACAGCTTGGCCGCGAGCCAGCCTTCGAACGTCAGCGAGCGGGCGAGTATTTCGTTGAGCGCGGCGAGGACGAAGAAAAAGAACCCCCAGTTGCGCGACAGGATCAGCCAGCCGCGATCGTTGAGCCCCTCGAACGCCGCTTCGAGCAGGACCTTGAGCAGACCCTTGCCCGTCAGCCAGCCGATCACCAGCGTCACGCCGAACAACAAGTAGATCGCGGTCGGCTTGCGCTGGATCCACCACGGGTCGCCGGTGTAGATCGTGAACGCGCCGAACCCGACGATCAGCCCGGTCGAAAGCCACAGCATCGGCGAGATCTTGCCCAGCCGCCATTTCGATATCGCAAGCGCGATGATCGACGCCACGATGAAGGCCCCGGTACTGCGCACGACGGCGAAGATCTCGCCGGCGATATCCTTGTCCTCGGGTCGGAACCAGCGATAGGTCACGAAGAAGACCGCCATCGGGCCGTAATCGACCAGGACGTTGACCCACCCCGACTTGGGCTTTTTCGCCGCCGCCTGATCCATCATGCTACTCCTGCAATCACGCGCGCGACCAGGTCGGGGTCAAACGGGCGCAAGTCGTCGATCTTTTCGCCCACGCCGATCGCGTGGATCGGCAGGCCATATTGCTCGGCCGCGGCCACCAGCACGCCGCCGCGCGCGGTCCCGTCGAGCTTGGTCATGATCAAGCCGGTGACGCCGGCCACTTCCCTGAACACGTCGATCTGGGCGAGGGCGTTCTGGCCGTTGGTGGCATCGAGCACCAGCAGGACATTGTGCGGCGCTTCGGGATTGAGGCGGCCGAGCACGCGGCGGATCTTAGCCAGCTCGTCCATCAGCTCGCGCTTGTTGTGAAGCCGCCCGGCGGTGTCGACGATCAGCGCATCGATCCCGGTATCAGTCGCCTGCTTGACCGCGTCGAACACCACGCTGGCCGGGTCGCCGCCTTCCGGCCCGCGCACCAAGGACACGCCGACGCGATCGGCCCAGATCGCCAGCTGGCCGATCGCCGCCGCGCGGAACGTGTCGCCGGCGGCCAGCAGCACGCCGTAATCCTCGTACTGCAGCCAGTGCGCCAGCTTGGCGATGGTGGTCGTCTTGCCGCTGCCGTTGACGCCGATCACCAGGATAACCTGGGGGCGCGGGAAGGCGGTGATCTGGAGCGGAATGGCGACCGGACGCAGGATCGCGGCGATTTCTTCCGCAACGGCTTCCTTCAATTCGCGCTCGGTGATCGACAGGCCAAAGCGCTTCTCGGTCAGCCGCTCGCGGATGCGCGCCGCGGCCGCTGGGCCAAGATCAGACAGGATCAGTGCGTCCTCGACGCTATCGAGCGTGGCCGCGTCGAGCTTGGCGGTGCCGACCACCCCCGTCAGATTGTCGGCGAGCCGTTCCGAAGTCTTCCTGAAGCCGCCGAACAGGCGCTCCGACCAGGTCGGTTCGCTCATCGCAGCAAACCCGCTTCGAACGCGGTCGGCACGAGGGTGACCACCGCGCCGCGCACTGTCCCCGCGGGCACCGCGACGCGGGCGAAATTCTCGGCGTGGCCGGTCCCGTCCGCTTCCGCGAGCACTGTGAGCCGCTGGCCGACGAGACTTGCCAACCAAACCTGCCGGACGGCAGCGATTTCGGCACGCAGCTCCGCTGCGCGGGCCTTGATCAGGCCTGCGTCGATTTGCGGCATCCGCGCGGCCGGTGTGCCCGGGCGGGGGGAATAGGGAAACACATGGCCGTGGACGATACCCAGTTCGCGCACCATCGACACGTTGGTCCCATGCATCGCCGCGTCCTCGGTAGGGAAACCCGCGATCAGGTCGGCGCCGATGGCGATCTCAGGCCGCCGCGTGCGCAGTTCCGCGACTAGCCGCGCCGCATCGACCCGCGCGTGGCGCCGCTTCATCCGCTTGAGGATCAGGTCGTGGCCATGCTGCAACGACAGGTGGACGTGCGGCATAACGCGCGGCTCACCGATCAGCAGTTCGAACAGCAGAGGATCGATCTCGATCCCGTCGAGCGACGACAGCCGCAACCGAGGGAGCGCCGGGAACGCATCCAGAATCGCACGGACCAGGGTTCCGAGGGTGGCGTGAGGCGTAAAATCCTGACCCCAGCTTGTCAGGTCGACGCCGGTGAGCACGACTTCAGCTACTTCGCCGTGCCGCGCGACAACGTCGAGCACATCGGCGATGGATAGCGAGCGGCTGGGCCCGCGCCCCTGTGGGATGACGCAAAAGGTGCACGCGTGATCGCACCCGTTTTGCACCGCGATAAAGGCGCGGGTGTGCCACTGAGCGACCACCGCGATGTTACGCGCGGCCACATTCCAGGCTCGCGGATCGAGCTTGCTGGCGTTGGCGATCAGCCCGTCGACTTCGGGCATGGCGGCAATCGCGCTGCGCTCGACCTCGGCCGCGCAGCCGGTCACCAGCAGCCGGGCGTCGGGCCGGGCCCGGCGAGCGCGACGAATCGCCTGGCGGGTTTGGCGGACGGCCTCGGCAGTGACCGCGCAGCTGTTGATGACGATCAAATCGCGCTCGCCGGCGAGCAGAGCGCGCAGGGTCTCGCTTTCCGCGATGTTCAGCCGGCACCCGAGCGAAATCACGTCAACGCTCAAGCGAAGTCGCCCCAGTCGAAGGTGCCGCGAAAGCTTTCCGCCGCCGCCCCGGTCATGGTGATGCGGCCGTCGTCGCCCCAGGCGATCTTGAGTGTGCCGCCGGGCAGCGCCACCGACACGTCGCGCTCGACCAGTCCGCGGCGCATTGCCGCGACGGCGGTGGCGCAGGCGCCAGTGCCGCACGCCCGGGTCAGACCCGCACCTCGCTCCCATACCCGCAGCCGGATGGTGCCGGAATTCTCGACGGTTGCGACATTGACGTTAATCCGTTCGGGAAACAGCGGGTCGTGCTCGATCACCGGGCCGAGCCGATCGAGCGCGATGGCATCGCAATCGGGCACGAAGAAGATCGCATGGGGGTTGCCGACGTTAACTGCGGCGGGCTGCTCAAGCTCTTCCCACGCGACCGGCAGCGCGCGGGTGTCCATTGCATAGGCCAAGGGGATTGCGTCCCATTCGAAGCTGGGCGCGCCGATGTCCACCGCGGCGCCGTTGCTGCCCGGCTGGACGGCGAGGATACCGCCGGCAGTCTCGATCCGCGCCGCGTCGCCGTGGAGCAGCGCAACCGCGCGGGTGGCATTACCGCACGCTTCCGCCTCGCTGCCGTCGGAATTGAAAATCCGCATGCGGAAATCGGCCGCGCGCGACGGTTCGAGCAGGATCAGCTGGTCACAGCCGATGCCGGTGCGCCGGTCGGCCACGCTGCGGGCCAGCGCCGGCGTAATGGGCGGCAAGGCCTGCACGCGCGCGTCGAGCACGACGAAATCGTTGCCCAGGCCATGCATCTTGATGAACGCGGCGCGCATTCCCGGCACCTAGGGACGGCCGGACAGCTCCGCAATGGCGGAGGGCCTAGCCGGCCTTGCGTCTGGTCGCACTATCGACCGGAGTAGCCGCCTGTGGATCGACCAGCAGCCCGAGGTCGTGCAACCGCACGCGGGTCGCCGCGGCGTCCTCGGGGCGACCATAGAGGTAACCCTGACCCTTCATTTCGCCAAGGCCCTTGAGGCTGTCGAGAACCTCGCGCGTTTCAACCCCTTCGGCGGTGACCGGGAGCGTCAGCCCGCGGCCGAGCGCGACAATGGCCTTGATCAGGTCGCGGTTCACCTCATCATGGCCCAATTCGGTGACGAAGCTGCGGTCGATCTTGATGCGGTCGAAGGGCAGCGAGCGCAGCTGCGACAGGCTGGAGTAGCCGGTCCCAAAATCATCGAGGCTGATGCGGATGCCCTGGTTCTTGAGACTGACGACGATCGCGCGGACCGCGCCGATATTCTCGTGCAGGCACGATTCGGTGATCTCGATCTCGAACCGGTCGGGTGGGAAGCCGCCGTCGACCAGCAGTTTGAGCAGTTTTTGCGCGAACCACGGGTCGCGCAGCTGGACTGGCGAGATATTGACCGACAACGTCAGTTTTGGATGCCAGTGGCGCGCGTCCTGCAGCGACTGGCGGATTAGCGATTCGGACAGCTCGCCGATCACGTCCATGTCTTCAGCGATAGGAATGAAGGTTTCCGGGCTGACCAGCCCGAATTGCGGTGACTGCCAACGGGCGAGCATCTCGAACCCGACGATCTGACCACTTTCGAGGTCCACTTGCTGCTCGTAGAACGGCACGAATTCGCCGGCGGCGAGGCCGTGGCGGATGCCGTTCTCGAGTTCGTGGCGGAAGCGCAGTTCGTTCTCCATCTGCGGCCTGAACCAGTAGAACCGGTTCCGTCCGCGCTTCTTGGCGTGGTACATTGCGATGTCGGCCCGGTGGATAAGCTTGTCGCTGCCGTCGTCGACGGGCGTGCCGTCGTCGTTGCGGTCGCTGGCGATGCCAAGCGAGATAGTTGCCTGGATCATTGCTTTGCCATCGGCGATCGGCATCGAAACTTCTTCGATCAGGGTGGCTGCGAAATGTTCGACCGATGCGCGGTTGTCGACGTCGAACGGCAGTGCGCAGACGAACTCGTCGCCACCGATCCGGGCCACAACGCCGGTGTCTGGCAGCAATGCCGTGATGCGCCGGGCGATCTCGATGAGTACGGCATCGCCGGTCTGATGGCCGTTTAGGTCGTTGACCTGTTTGAAATTATCGATGTCGATCACCAGCACCGCCAGCTCTTGGTGCCTCTCGGCGGCCTGGGTGCGCAACGCATCGATCGCCGGGCCGCCGCTGCGGCGGTTCCTGCAGCCGGTCAGCGGATCGATCTCCGCCAGTTCGTGTGCCAGCGCTTCCGCCTTGCGCCGCTGCCCGACTTCGACGTGGAGATCATTATACCGGCGCCAACCGAAGACAAGCAGCGCGATATTAAGCAGGACCGCATTGGTCAGCGCTGGGTCCGGCGCCTCGCCCACGCCCATCCACGCATTGACGATGCGCGGGAGGACGCTGCCGCCCGTCCCGACGAACAGGATCAGCGCGGCGATTGCTATGCCGAGCGCGACAATGTCGCGATCGGCGTTCGCCATCCCGCGGCGTCTGCGTTCCTGCCTGGGTCCCGCCTTGTCGAACAACGCTATTCAGCCCCCACAAGTCGGATCCGCTTATGGTCGGCCGTGAATAAGTTTCCGTTAATTGCGCGTCGGCCCCAAGGGAGATAAGCGGCGCGACAACAGGAGAAACGGTGAATTATTGGCTGATCAAATCCGAACCGGCCGCCTATAGTTGGGATCGCTTGCAGGCCGACGGCGAGACGCTGTGGGATGGGGTACGCAATCACCGCGCGGCGATGAACCTGCGGGCGATGCAGCGTGGCGACGAGGTGTTTTTCTACCACTCTGTGACCGGCAAGGAGATCGTCGGCGTGGCCGAGGTCAGCCAAGCGGGGCTGACCGATCCGACGGCGCAAGACCGCGCATGGCCAGCGGTCAAGGTGCGCCCGCTGCGCGCTCTGGCACGGCCGGTGACGCTGGCGGAAATCAAAGCCGACACGGCGCTCAGGGACATCGAACTGGTGCGCCAATCGCGCCTGTCCGTGGCCCAGATACGACCGGACGAGTGGGCCCGGATTTGCGCCCTGGCGACGTCATAATTCACGGAACCCGGACGCAGATTCAAACATTTGACGACAATGCGGGCAGTTTCCCTCCAGCCCGCGCAAGGAGAAACGACATGGGTGAGATGAAGGACCGCGCCAAGGGCGCCCTGAATCAGGCCATCGGCAACGTGAAACAGGAATCGGCCAATCCCGCGACCCGCGACGAAGGCCGCGCGCAAGAGCGCAAGGGCGAAGTCCAGGACGTCGTCGGTAAAGTCAAAGGTGCGCTCGGCGACGACGTCTGAAGCGCCGCGTTAATTCACGCCGGGCCGTCCGCGAAAGCGGGCGGCCTTTTTTTTGGCAATTTTATGGATTGCAAACACCGCGGCAAACATCGTCCAGGCATGTCCCGACACCTATGCCCGCCTTGAGTCCTGACGCCGCTTAATCATCGTGTCCCGGCGCGCACATCCTTGGCGCGCAGCAGAGGAGAAACCATAATGCGCACTCTCACCGCCAACGAGCTGGCCGCCGTATCGGGCGCCGGCAACCCGCATCTGACCACGATCAGCGTCACCACTAATCCGGGCGGTGTCGTTAACAAGAGCGCCGACTCCAACCCGAACGCGATCACCACCACGATCACCTACAAGACGACCGGTAAGCCCGCCTAAGTTTAGACCCAGCTGGAGAGTCAAAATGCGTGAACTCAATAACGAAGAGCTGAAGGTGGTTTCAGGCGCCGGAGCTCCGAAGCGTAACCCTGCCAAGGCACCGGGTGAAAGCTACCAAGGTCCGGCCGACAAAAACTTCGGCCCGAAGTAACAACCGACTCTTTACGGGAGGAAGGGGCAGGCTCCACCGCCCCTTCCGTTCGCGAATTTCTGGCGCGGGCCTCGCGGATGCGCTTAGCCGGGTTTGCTTTTCACTTCGTGATGCGGGCCAAGCTGCGACTGTGCGGGCAAGTCGGCTCGCGAGCCCCGATGGGCTTTTCGAGGTCGGCGACGAGGCTTCTTCACTGCGAAACTCGGGACGGAAAAAGGAAGACTTGCGTTAGACTCCTTGAGACAACTCCTGCCTCAACGTAAATAGTCTCATTTTTAACGTCAGCGGCCCGCGCGCATCGAGCTGACCGTGGCACCGCTCGCGGCGAGTTGTTCGATCCCGATCACGCAGTGGATCAGGCGAACCCCGGTTCGACCTTGCGCCTCGGCGAGTGCGCCGGCGAACGCGTGGGTGGACTCGACGCGCGCCGACCACGCGCCGAACGCTCGCCCGAAGGCGGTGAAATCCGGATTGGCCAAGTCCGTGCCTGACACGCGGCCTGGATAAGCCCGTTCCTGATGCATGCGAATGGTCCCGAACGACGCGTTGTCGACCACGATCACGATCATGTCGGCGCCGTACTGGGCAGCAGTCGAAATTTCCTGCCCGGTCATCAGGAAATCGCCATCGCCAGCCACCGCGACGACGGTCCGGTCGGGAAACCGAAGCGCGGCGGCAACCGCGGCCGGCACGCCGTAACCCATCGCCCCGCAGGTCGGCGCCAGTTGCGACGGGACGCCGTGGTAATGCCAGTAGCGGTGCCACCAGCCGGAGAAGTTCCCGGCGCCGTTGCAGATGATCGCATCGGCCGGGAGCACCCGCCGGGCGATGGCGAGGCACGTGGCGAGGTCGAGGGGGAAACCCCCGTCGGCCGGGTCCGACCACGCCAGCCATTCGCGGTGGGCATCGGCTTCGGCATCGAATCCGAATATGTCGCCGTCGTCCCACAAGGCCGCGCATTCGGCGAACGCCCCTGGATCGGCGCAGATCGCGAGGTCGGTACGAAACACGCGGTTGAGCTCGGTGGGGTCAGGGTGGACATGAACCAGCACCTGACCGGGATGGTCGGGGGTGATCAGGGTATACCCATCAGTCGTCGCTTCCCCGAGACGGGCACCCACCGCCAGCACCAGGTCTGCCGCCTTGATCCGCTCGACCAGCCTGGGACTGGGCCCAAAGCCAAGGTTACCGGCATAGACCGGCGATGACGGCGGCACCGCGTCCTGACGGCGGAACGCGGTCGCGACGGGCAGGCCGAGCCGCTCGGCGAAAGCGGTGAAATAGGTGCGCGCCCGCGCGTCCCAGCCCCCGCCGCCGACCACCGCCACCGGCGCGGCGGCATCACCCAGCAGCGCCATCAGGGCGGTCATGACAGCGGGGCAGGGCGCCTGCGCCGGACGGTGGACGAACGGGCGCGGCGCCGCCGTCACTTCTTCGCGCAGCATATCCTCGGGCAAGGCCAGTACAACCGGCCCCGGCCGTCCCGAGATCGCGGTCGCATACGCGCGCGCCAGATACTCGGGAATCCGTGCCGGGTCGTCAATCCGCGCCGCCCATTTCGCCAGCGGGCCGAACATCGCCGCGAAATCGATCTCTTGGAAACCCTCGCGGTCGCGGGCGGCGCGGGCGACATCGCCCACGAACAGGATCATCGGATGCGAATCCTGGAACGCGACATGGACGCCGATGCTGGCATTGGTCGCGCCGGGTCCGCGCGTGACGAAGGCGATTCCGGGCCGTCCGGTCATCGCTCCATCGGCGCACGCCATGAATGCTGCGCCGCTTTCATGGCGACACGCGACGGTGGCGATCTCGGGTCGGTCGAGCAGGGCATCGAGCACTGCGAGGAAGCTCTCGCCGGGAACCGTGAACACCCGCTCGCACCCTTGTTCGGCGAGGCAATCGACGAGCAGGCGGGCGGCGGTTCCTGTCATCCCGTTATCGTAGCGAGGGGCCGGCTGGGCAGCAATCGGCGCACTTGTGTCTCGTCTGTGGACAGTAACCAAATCGTGGGATCGCGTTTGGTTAGCAAATTGTTAAGCCGCCACAATGCGACGCTCACTGGTCCTCACCGACGACGGCGCCCGGCACCCGCTCCGGGCCATCCTGCCACTCCATTCGCGCGAAATGCGTGACGAGCGGGCCGAACCCCGAGCGCCCTGGCGACTGACGCTGGCCGGCGACATGCGGGGCTTCGTGCAGACTTATGTGGCGTGCTTTTTCGCGGCGATCGCGTTCCTGATCTAGGCGGCCGCGAGCGCCATCTTCTCCGCCTTGTGAAGCCGTGCGCCGAGCCAGGCCGACGCCAGGCACATCACCGCGCTGAGCAGCAATTGCTCGACGATCGGCACCCCGGCGGCGCTGAGCCCGGCGGCGATCAGCGAGCCGACCACCATCGCGCCCGAATTGACGATATTGTTCGCGGCCACCGTGCGTGAGGCCACCGCCGGGTCGCACTTGGTGGTGAGGAACGCATACAGCGGGACCACGAACATGCCCCCGGCGATCGCGATCAACAGCAGCGTGACGAGGACCGGGCCGGCCAGCGGCCGCGCCAGGAACTGCCCCACGTTCAACAGATGGGTGGCGGTAACGTCGGTGCTCCATTCGTGGCACACGAACCACAGCACCGCGACGAACGCGCCCATCGCCAGCACCGAGATGGGTGCATAGCGCGCGGACACATCCCCTTTGAGCAGCGCATTGATCGCGATCGAGCCGATCGCCACGCCGACCGAGAAGATCACCAGGAACAGGCTCGCCACTTCCTTGCTGGCCATCAGCACGTTTTTGGCCAGCGGTGGGAACTGGATGAACAGCACCGCGCCGATGGTCCAAAAAAAGCTGATCGCCAGGATCGCGTAGAAAACCTCGCGCTGTTGCATGGTGTTGCGGACCAGCGAAATCGACGAGCGGATGAGGTGGTAATCGATCGCCTGCCCGTGCTCGTACGGCGGGGCGGGCGGGACCTGGCGGCTGGTCAGGTATCCCAGCACCGCTGTGACCATGACGCCGACCGCGGCCCACTGCACGGGGATCCACCCGGCGAGAATCGTGCCCGCCAGGATCGCGACATACGTCCCGGCCTCGACCAGCCCGGTTCCCGCCAGCACTTCCTCGCGCTTTAGGTGCTGGGGCAAGATGGCGTACTTGATCGGCCCGAAGAAGGTCGAGTGCACGCCCATCGCGAGGACCGCGGCGAGCATCAACGGGATTGCCAGCCGCGTGGTCAGCAGGCCTTGCCAGGCCATCACCAGCCCCACCGCCCCGACCGCCATGATCCCGATCTCGGCCAGTTTGATCCAGCGGATGATGACCGCTTTGTCGCGCATGTCGGACAATTGCCCCGACAGCGCGGACAGGACGAAGAACGGCAGGATGAACAGGCCCGAGGCGATGGCGCTGAACTGCGCCTCGGCGGCTTCGGAATTATAGACGCTGTAGACGACGAACAGAACCATCGCGTTCTTGAACAGGTTGTCGTTGAAGGCATTGAACAGCTGTGTCGCGAACAGCGGCAGGAATCGGCGCTGCCGGAGCAGGTACGTTGAAGTCAGCATATCCTGCCCGTGCAGCCTCTGGCGTGTGACTTAGCGGCACCGGAATTAAGAACAACCGGGCTGCGCACTTTTTCCCGGCCCCGATCCGCGCTAGGCGCACCGCAATGCTGTCGTTGCCCAACCTGCTGACGCTGTCACGGATCGTCGCCCTGCCGCTGCTGGCATTCCTGCTGTGGTGGCCGGAGTGGCAGGCCGGCTATGCGCTCGCCTTCGCGCTATACTGTGCGATGGGCGTGACCGACTATTTCGACGGCTACCTCGCGCGGTCGAGCGGAGCGGTATCGCGGCTCGGCATTTTCCTCGATCCGATCGCCGACAAGATCATGGTGGTGGTGGTGATCGTCGTCCTGACCGCGCAAGGGTTCCTGCGGGGCCCTTATGTGGGTGACATGCACGTCATCGCCGGCCTCATCATCATCGTGCGCGAGATCGCGGTATCGGGCTTGCGCGAATTCCTCGGCGGTTTGCAAGTGTCGGTGCCGGTGTCCAAGCTCGCCAAGTGGAAGACCACTTTCCAGCTGGTCTCGCTCGGCGCACTGATCCTCGGCGGCGCGATGCCCGACTGGCTCGCAGGCATGGACGGCTACACCTTCAACGTGCCGCACACCGTCGGGCTGGTGTCGTTGTGGGGGGCGGCGACACTCACCGCGATCACCGGCTGGGATTACTTGCGCGTCGGCCTCCGCCATATGGACTGACCTAGCGGTCTCGGTCCGGAGTGTCAGCCGGCGCGCAGTTCGCCGGCCAGAAGGCGGAATTCCGCCGCTCTGGGGGAATTGCGGCGCCACACCAGCGCAATCTCGCGTGACGGGTTGTGGGCTTTCAGGGGTCGCACCACGACGTTGGTTCCGCTGAGGATGCCGGCATCGATTGCCATTTGCGGCAGCAGCGTCATCCCCAGGCCGTTGTCGACCATCTGCACCAGGGTGTGGAGGCTCGTGCCGATCATCGTCGCGCTGCCGCGCAGCTCGGGCCGGTTGCACGCGCTCAGGACATGTTCCTTCAGGCAATGCCCGTCCTCGAGCAGCAGTAGGCGATGTTCGTCGATCATCGCCGGGGTCACCGCGGCGGGCGGGTGAGGCAGCTCGTCCTTGGAGAACGCGACGTACAGCGCATCGTCGCGCAAATGCTCGGCCTCGACCTCGCCCGTCGCGTAGGGCAGCGCCAGCAGCACGCAATCACTGCGCCCGTGGTGCAGCGATTCGATCGCGTCGCTGCTGGTCTCCTCGCGCAAGTACAGCTTGAGGGCGGGCCGCTCCCGGCGCAGCCGCGGCAGGATCTTGGGCAGCAGGAACGGCGCGATGGTCGGTATCACGCTCATCCGCAGCTCGCCCGTCAGCGGCTTGCCGTTGGCCTGGACAAGCGCCGACAGCTCCTCGGCTTCGCGCAGTAGACGATGCGCCTTCTCGACCACCTGCACGCCCAGCGGCGTGAACCGCACCACCCGCCGGCTGCGCTCGACCAGCGTAACGCCGAGCAGCGATTCGAGCTCGCGGATGCCAGCGGACAACGTCGACTGAGACACGAACATCGCCTCCGCCGCTCGCCCGAAATGCCCCTTCTCAAGCAGTGCGACGAGGTATTGCAGCTGCTTGATGGTGGGCAAGTAGGTGCTCATTCGGCCGCCAGGCTGTCGGCCGATCCCTCTTCTTCGCCGGGGTCTTCCACCAGCCGGAACGCGTCATCGTCATCCGGCAATTCATCGGGCGAGGGTGCCAGCTGGTCGCGGGCGGCGGCTTCGGCTTGCGCCTCGCGGTCGATGCGGGTCATCTTCAGGCGGCCGCGCTCGACACCGAACCCGAGCCGCCCTTCGACCAGCTCGAGCGCATCCCGCCCGAACGTCTCATACCGCCACCCCTGGAGCACGGGCAGGTCGCGGACGCCGGCGGCAAGCGCCTCGAGCTCGTCCGATCGAGTAAGCAGGCGCGCGGCGACGTCGATCTCGCGCGTGCGGATCTTGAGCAGCAGCTTGAGCAAGTCGGCGACCAGTGCGCCTTCCTTGCCCAGCGGCGCGCCGCGCTTGGGCTTGTCGGGCATTTCGTCGTCAGGGAGCGGCTCGGCCGCGGCGAGGATCTTCATCAGCCGCCGGCCGATGTCGTTCTCGCGCCATGCCTGGCTGAGGCCACGGACCTTGGCGAGATCCTCCTGCTTCTTGGGCGGCTGGCTGGCGAGATCGGCCAGCGTCTCATCGCGCATGATGCGGCCGCGCGGGATGTCCTTGTCCATCGCCTCGCTCTCGCGCCACGCCGCGAGTGCCTTCAATCGCCCCAGCACCACAGTATTGCGGCTCGGCGCGCGGATGCGGTGCCATGCGGTTTCCAGGTCGTTGGCGTAATTTGAGGGGTCGGCGAGCTTCTCCATCTCGGCATTGAGCCAATGGCCGCGGCCGGTCTTGATCAGGCGCTTGAGCAGCTTGGGGAAAATGGTGGCGAGATATGTGACGTCGCCGATCGCGTATTCGATCTGCCGCTCGGTCAGGGGCCGGCGGCTCCAGTCGGTAAAGCGCGCGCCCTTGTCGATCGTCTTGCCGAGCCACGATTCGACCAGGTTGGCGTAACCGATCTGTTCGGACTGGCTGACGGCCATCATCGCGATTTGGGTATCGAAAATCGGATGCGGGGTCTTGCCGGTCAGGTTGTAGATGATTTCCACATCCTGCCCGCCGGCATGGAAGATCTTGAGCACCTCTTCGTTCTCGCAGAACAGATTCAGCATCGGGGTCAGGTCGATGCCCGGGGCCATCGGATCGACCGCCGCCGCCTCCGTCTCGTTCCCGAGCTGCACCAGGCACAGCAGGGGATAAAAGGTGTTCTCACGCATGAACTCGGTGTCGACCGCGACGAAATCCGATTTCGCCAGCCTCTCGCACAGCTCTGACAGTTCTTCGGTGGTCGTGATCAGCGGGTGTATTTTCATCGGCACTTTTCTATAGGGCGCTGCATCCGGCCCGGGCGGCGCTTGACAAGGGGGGACGCTTCCCCGCTAGCGCCGGCCCCCTAGCGCCATAAGCCGCACAAACGAAAGAGTCTCGATGCACGCCTACCGTTCCCACAACTGCGCGGCCCTGCGCGCCGAAAATGTCGGGCAGACCGTCCGCCTGTCGGGCTGGGTGCATCGCAAGCGCGACCACGGCGGCGTGCTGTTCGTCGATCTGCGCGACCATTACGGGCTGACCCAGATTGTGTGCGACGCGGATTCGCCCGCGCTGGCGGTGCTCGAAGGGCTCAAGCTCGAAAGCGTCGTGACCATCGACGGCAATGTGAAAGCCCGCGCCGCCGGGACCACCAACCCGAACCTGCCGACCGGCGAGATCGAGGTCTATGCCCGCGAAGTGACGGTTCAGAGCCGCGCCGAGGAACTGCCGCTGCCGGTCGCGGGCGAGCAGGAATACCCTGAGGAAATCCGCCTCAAGTACCGGTTCATCGACCTGCGGCGCGAGCGGGTGCATGCCAACATCATGTTGCGCAGCCGGGTGGTGTCGAGCCTGCGGCAGCGGATGATCGACCAGGGCTTTACCGAGTTCCAGACCCCGATCCTGGGTGCCTCGAGCCCCGAGGGAGCGCGCGACTACCTGGTGCCGAGCCGGCTTCACCCGGGCACTTTCTACGCGCTTCCGCAGGCGCCGCAGATGTTCAAGCAATTGTTGATGGTGGCCGGGTTCGACCGCTATTTCCAGATCGCGCCATGCTTCCGTGACGAGGACTTGCGCGCCGACCGCAGCCCCGAATTCTACCAGCTCGATTTCGAGATGAGCTTCGTCACGCAGGACGATGTGTTCGAAGCGATCGAGCCGGTGCTGGCCGGGGTGTTCGAGGAATTCGCTGGCGCCAAGGCGGTCACCCCGGCGGGCGAATTCCCGCGCATCCCCTATCGCGAATCGATGCTCAAGTACGGGACCGACAAGCCCGACCTGCGAAATCCGCTCGTTATCACCGATGTCTCGCACCATTTCGAGACCAGCGGGTTTGGCCTGTTCGAGAAGATTGTCGGCGGGGGCGGGGTGGTGCGGGCGATCCCGGCGCCCGCGACGGCCGACAAGAGCCGCAAGTTCTTCGACGACATGAACGAGTGGGCGCGGCGCGAGGGCTTCGCCGGACTTGGCTATGTCACGCGCAAGGCGGGCGAATTCGGCGGGCCGATCGCCAAGAACCATGGTCCCGATGGCATGGACAGGCTTTATGCCGAGCTCGGCCTTGGCGCCGACGACGGGCTGTTCTTCGCGGCCGGCAAGGGCAAGGATGCGGCCAGGCTCGCCGGCGCGGCCCGCACCCGGGTGGGCGAGGAACTCGGCCTGATCGAGCCCGACTGCTTCAAGTTCTGCTGGATCGTCGATTTCCCGATGTTCGAGTTCGACGAGGAAGCGAAGAAGGTCGATTTCAGCCACAACCCGTTCTCGATGCCGCAGGGCGAACTGGCAGCGCTGGAAACGCAGGATCCGCTGGCGATTCTCGCCTGGCAGTACGACATCGTGTGCAACGGTTATGAACTGAGCTCGGGCGCGATCCGCAACCACCGGCCCGAGATCATGTACAAGGCGTTCGAGATCGCCGGCTATTCCAGGGCCGATGTCGACGCCAACTTCGCGGGCATGATCGAGGCGTTCAAGCTCGGCGCGCCGCCGCATGGTGGCTCGGCGCCGGGGATCGACCGCATCGTCATGCTGCTCGCAAACGAGCCGAACATCCGTGAGGTCATCCTCTTCCCGATGAATCAG
>JBDSUJ010000044.1:0-9791 GCA_039927815.1 Croceibacterium sp.
CCAGTTCGTCCACAACCTCGGCATCCTCACCAAATGCCATCCCGACGGCAAACCGTGCGTGCCCACCACTCTCGGGCCGGCGGGATCGGAGGGCCGTCCGGGATCGGCGGCGGCGGGCCAGAGTTCCAAGGACGTACTGCTCCCGTCGGACAACACCGCGTCGATGTTCTGGATCACCAATCCGGACAACATCTTCCGAGACAACGTGGCCGCGGGCTCCGAGCAGACGGGTTTCTGGTTCGCCTTGCCAGAGCATCCAACCGGAGCGCACGAAGGCAAAGCGGGCAGCGCGAATATCTGGCCTCGGCGAACCGGGGTACGCGAGTTCAGCGGCAATACCGCCCATTCGAACTTCGATGGCTTCATGTTCGACCGCGGCCCGAAGCCCGATGGGACGTTCAGTGTTGGCGGCAGCAACTACCATTTCGCCTATGTCAATCCGGCGGACCCGACCAGTCAGCCGGTGGAGTCGGTGTTCGCCAACTTCACCAGCTACAAGAACCGCCATGGCGGGGTGTGGGGCCGCGGCGAGCTGCACGTGTTCAAGAACCTGAGGGTGGCGGACAACGCGGTCGGCTTCACCCATGCGGCCGCTGCGGTTGGCCGCGCCCCCTTCACCTCACGGGTGGTTGACTCGCTGTTCGTGGGCGAATCCGCCAATATCGGCAATCCGACGACTCCGCAGGAAATCGCTTACGGCCGTAGCAGGCCGAACGACATCGCGGATTTTCCGATCCGGGGGTACGAATACTACGATATGCGCCATGACGTGCAGAACGTCACGTTCGTGAATTTCCAGCCCAACGCCACGCGCGATGCGGCAGCGATCTCGTACCTGATGTATACCAGCTTCGGGATGAGCAGCGAGAACGCCATCGAGGGCGCCAAATTCGTCAATGCGAAGCGGGTCGACTTCCCGCCGGTCGTGCGCCGCTGGTCGTCCGATTTCGGCCGCAGCAATGCGTGGCGGGGCGCGGCGATCCACGACAAGGACGGCTCGGTCGGCGGGGTCCCCAATTCCTATATCGTCATCGACAACGGTATCGCGTCGGACGAGCAGGCTTGCCAGATCAAGCCCGATTGGCACGCGGCCGTGTGTCGGGGTGATTTCGGCCACTTCGCCCTCGGTGGCAATTTCGGATTTGGCAGCGAACCGATTGTCGATCCAGTCATGCTCAGCCGCAACGGCCGGAGATGGGAATACACCGGCCAGACCACCATCCGCAGTGGAGCGGAGGTACGGGTGGAAACTGCCAGGAAGGCCCTGTCACTGTCCCTGAACGAAATGGACGACCACTCGTGGGTCATTTTCCAACTTCCCGGATTCACCACCACCGCTGGCGGCGCGCCCCAAGCCAGCCTCGCCGCGCTACGTGCCGCCAATGGCACTTCGTACTTCAAGGATGGCACGGCATTGTGGGTCAAGCTCGTGGTCGACAATGCCGCTGGCGCCACCGTTACTCTGGGCAGGCCTGGCGCCGGCGTGAGCACGGTTGGCCCGGGGCCCGGCGGCGCGTTCCCCGCGGGTGCCAGCCTCGACGTCAGCCGGTCGGCGCAGGTTACGTCGGCCCCGCCGAAGGAAGGAGAACCCCGGCGCGAGTGACGCGCCGCGATGCGCGACGGGCACGGTTGACATAGCTTGGCTTGACGTCATTCGCCGAGCCCGCTGCCGCGCCGCTATTTCGGCGAATTCTCGTGAACAAATGCCCAGGATTAGGTGGAGGCATCCGCTTCTGCCCAAGCGAACACAAAAACCATTTTTCCCACTCGCGTTCGTTTTCCTATTCGGACTGGATGACTACCCGCATCCAGTAGCCGCTCCGATCCCGTCGCTGAGCCGGCCAGGTTCCCCACTCAGCATCTCCTGGAACGCCACACCGAGTGGACCCCGGGCCAAGATGGTCGCGTTCCACAAGAAGCGCGCCGCGTTAAGGTCGGTCGGCCAGGTGGTGAGGGCGGTCGGGACCAGCCCGGCAATCTGCGTACAAGCTGCGCAACCGGATGGCCGGCACGGAATTCGAGCTGACGCGGGAAGTGGCGCTGGAGGCAGTGTCGCCTCACGGGCAGGCTCAGCCGGCCACGAGGCGGTAGCCAACCGCGGGTTCGTTCAGGATCAGCTCGGGCCGCGCCGGGTCGCTTTCCAGCTTCTGGCGCAGCGCCCTCACTGCCACGCGCAAGTATTCGATCTGACCCTCGTGCGCCGGCCCCCACACCGCACGCAGGATCTGAGCGTGGGACAGGACCCGCCCCGCATGCCGGGCGAGTTCGGCCAGCACTGCGTATTCCTTGGGCGTCAGGTGCACCTCAACGCCGTCGCGGTGCACGGTGCGGCGGAACAAGTCGATGGCGAGCGGGCCGGCCGCGATCGGCGTCTGCTCGGAGCCGGGGCTTAGATCGACAAGGTTATCGATGTAGCGGTCAAGCCGCGCCGCCTCGCTCGCCACGGCGGCGACCGCATCCTTGTCTGCCCCGCCACCGCGCTTCAGCGCCCGGGCGGCCGACAGGATCGCGGTGAGGCGCGGTTTCACGTCGTCGCCGATCGAGGCCAGCAGGGCCGAGCGTACCCGGTCGCGTTCGTGGAGCGTCGCGGCCTCACGCGCGGCCTCTTCGAGCCGGGCCCGCTCGAGCGCCAGCGCCACCTGGTCGAGCAGGCTGGTCAGCAACACCACCTGATCCTCGATAACGGGCAGCAGTCCATCGGGCCGCGCCAGACCGATCGCCGCGATCACTGCGCGGTCGGAGGCAATTGGGCGAAATTGCCACTCGGCCACATCGACCCGGCGCACACCGCGCCCGGCCGGTTCGCCCGTCGCCAGGGTCAGCGCCGCTGCGGCGAAGTCGCTCGGCGCCAGTGCGGCCGGCGCGGGTCTGGCGGTCACCACGTGCGGATCCTGCGGGCCGGTTACCAGCACGGCATGGCAGGCAAACAGCCGCGCCAGTTCGTCCACCGCGATGTCGCCAATCTCGGCCTGCGTGGTGCACGACAGCAGGCGTCGGGCGAACCCGGCAATCGTCGCGTTGCGGTCCGCATGGCTCTGCGCCAGCAGCGCCTGTTCGCGCACCGATCCCGCAAGCTGACTGGTGACGACGGCGACCAGGAACAGGACGCCGACCGTCACCACGTCCGCGGGGCTATCGATCCGGAATGTGCCGTACGGGGGGATGAAGTAAAAATTGAACGCCAGCGCCGAACAGACCGCCGCCGTAAGCGCTGCTCCCAGTCCGAAATAGAGCCCGCAGGCCAGGACGGGCGGAAGGTACAGCAGCACGGCCGCCGCGTTCCCCCATCGGGGCGCGATCAGCAGCCCGGCCGCGGTCGCTCCGCCAACCAGCAGCAGCGCGGCGGCGAACCCGGCCAGGCTGAACGGATTGGATCGGGATCGTGCGCTTGGGATGGAGAGTGTCATCTGGCGAAGGTGCGCTTCAGAAGACGACCCGTCGAGGAGGATTCGGCTGATCTCCGGTAAATTCCACATGGAAACTTTATGCCGATGGCGCCCACAGGCGCCCGATGACAATGGCCTCAACCAACTCCAACGTGGTCGGCCCCGTGCCCGCGGCGCATGGTCCTAAGGACAGTCTGCCGGTTCTGATGCTCGGGGCGATCGGCGTGGTTTACGGCGATATTGGAACCTCTCCGCTCTACGCCTTGAAGGAAAGCTTCATCGGCCCGCATCCGCTCGCGGTTGATCGGCTGCACATCTTCGGCGTTCTGAGCCTGATCTTCTGGTCGCTGATGCTGATTGTGACCGTGAAATACGTGTTCGTCGCGATGAGGGCCGACAATCGCGGTGAAGGCGGATCTTTCGCCTTGCTGGCGCTGATTTCTCGCCACCTCGAAGGGCGGGCCTGGACCGCCGGCCTGGTGACGCTCGGGGTCCTCGCCGCCTCACTGTTCTATGGCGACGCGATGCTAACCCCGGCGATCTCGGTCCTGTCGGCCGTGGAAGGGCTGACGATCGTCAACCCCGGTTTCCAGCCGCTAGTGCTGCCGATCGCCGTCATAATCCTGATCGGGCTGTTCCTGATCCAGTCGCGCGGCACTGCCCAAGTCGGCGCCATTTTCGGGCCCGTCGTCGTGGTCTACTTCGCCACCCTCGCGGTGCTGGGGGTCGTCAACATCGCCGCCCATCCCGACATCGTCGGGATCGTTAACCCGCTGTGGGCGGTGAGGTTCTTTGCGTTCAATCCGCGCCTCGCCTTCCTGGCGATGGGATCGGTGTTCCTCGCGGTGACGGGCGCCGAGACGCTTTACGCGGACATGGGACATTTCGGGCGCAGGGCGATCGCCTTCAGCTGGATAAGCCTGGTATACCCATGCCTGATGCTGAATTACATGGGGCAAGGCGCGCTTATCCTAGTGACGCCGGCGGCAGTCGAGAACCCCTTCTACCTTATGGCTCCTGACTGGGCCCGTCTGCCACTGGTCATTGTCGCGACCCTGGCCACGATCATCGCCAGCCAGGCGGTAATCTCAGGCGCCTTTTCGGTCACGCATCAGGCGATTCAGCTCGGGTTCCTGCCGCGTATGCGCACCCAGCACACGAGCGAGAAAGCGGCGGGGCAAATCTATCTTCCGGCCATCAACTGGGGACTGTTGGCGATGGTCCTGGTGCTGGTTCTGGGGTTCCGCGAATCGACCCGCCTGGCCTCGGCCTATGGCATTTCGGTGGTCGGCACGATGTTGATCACCACGATCATGCTCGGCTTCCTGGTGTTCAAGGTCTGGCGCTGGAACCGCTTCCTGGCGAGCGGAACGATCGGAGTTTTCCTGCTTGTCGACGGCATTTATTTTGCGTCGAACATCACCAAGATCCCGGACGGCGGGTGGTTTCCGCTTGTAGTTGCGGGCGTGCTGTTCACTGTCCTGACCACGTGGTCGACGGGCCGCAGGCTGATGCGTGAGCGGTTAGCCGAATCGGCCATCCCGCTGCCGATCTTCATCAAGTCCGTCGCCGGGTCGGTTCACCGGGTGCGCAACACCGCGGTGTTCCTGTCGGCATCGGCCGACACCATTCCCTCGGCAGTCCTCCACAACCTCAAGCACAACCAGGTGCTGCACGAGAGGGTGCTAATCCTCACCGTGCAGGTGGAAGAAGTTCCTTATGTCGATCCCGGCAAGCGGCTCGAGGTGAGCGATGTCGGCGCCGGGTTTTACCGCGTGATCCTGCACTACGGCTTCATGGAGGAAGTCGACATTCCCGAAGATCTTTCTTTGCTCAAATCAATCGGCAAGCCGTTCGACCTGATGAGTACGAGCTTCTTCCTCGGCCGGCAAAAGGTGATCGCCTCGAAGGAGCAACCGGGCATGGCGCTGTGGCGCGAACGCCTGTTCGCGTGGATGACCAAGAGCTCGGAAAGCGCGATGGAGTTCTTCAAGCTGCCGACGAACCGGGTCGTTGAACTAGGCAGTCAGCTCCAGATCTAACGGGCCGGATCGCTGCTTTCCACCGCTTGCGCTTGTTTTGGAAGACCAAGGAGAGAGGTCTGAAACTTGCCCGCACTGGCGGATCCGGCGGGCCGCTGTTACGGCTTGCCGGACCAGCAGAAGGTCCGGCCGATGCGTACACGCCTCTATTCGCTCGACGAGCTCGAGGATATTCCCGGGACCACCGTGTTTAACGCCTTGCGCTCGCGCCAGGCCTACCACCTGCACAAGTTCTGCATGTCGCTGATGCAGCCGGACAACCGTGAGGCATTCCGCGCCGACGAGCGGGCCTATCTCGACAAGTTCCGCATGAGCGAGGAACAGAAGCAGGCTGTCAGCGAACGGGATTTCACCAAGCTTATTGACCTCGGTGGGAACATCTATTTCCTCGTCAAGCTCAGCAATACCGACGGCTGGAGCACGCAGAAGGCTGTCAGCAGCATGACCACCATGACGCCCGACGAATACGCCGCGATGATGCGCGCCGGCGGTCGCTCGCCCAAGGGCCAGCGCAGCATCCGGGGCCGTAATTAATGGCGCGAATTACCGCCGGGATCGGGACCAGCCACGTACCCGCGATCGGCGCCGCGTTCGACAACGGGCGCACGGCCGAGCCGGACTGGCAGCCGGTGTTCGATGGGTACGAGTGGGTCAAGACATTCCAGGACCGCGAGGAACCCGATGTCGTCATCCTGTGTTACAACGACCATGCCAGCGCGATGATGCTCGACGTGGTGCCGACTTTCGCACTCGGCTGCGCGGAGGAATTCGAGCCGGCCGACGAGGGCTGGGGTCCACGCCAGGTGCCGACCGTGATGGGCGATCCGATCTTCGCCGCCCATTTGGCCGAGCAGCTGGTGATAGACAATTTCGATCTGACCTTGATGAACGCGATGGACGTCGACCACGGCCTGACCGTGCCGCTGTCGCTGATCTTCGGCAAAGTGCCCGAATGGCCGGTGCGGGTGATCCCGCTGGCAGTCAACGTGACCCAGTTTCCCACCCCTTCGGGCGAACGGTGCTGGCAACTGGGCGAGGCGATCCGCGATGCGGTGCAGGCCTATCCGGCTGGGCTCAATGTCCAGATCTGGGGTACCGGGGGGATGAGCCACCAGTTGCAGGGTGAGCGCGCGGGACTGATCAACCCGGAGTTCGACAACGCCTTCCTCGACAAGCTGGTCGACCGCACAGATGAGTTGCGGGCGATTACGCGGCTCGAATACATCCGCGAGGCCGGGACCGAGGGAATCGAGCTGATCATGTGGCTGATCATGCGCGCCGCGCTGGGCGACAGGGTCCAGCCGCTGCACCGCTTCTACCACGTGCCCGCATCGAACACCGCCGTGGGCCACATCGTTCTGCGGCCAGAGAATTAGCCTACCCGATAGCGGAGCTCGCAGGGAAGCGGCGTGGGAAACATTCATGGCGGCTTTTCAAGTTCACGGCTTGTGGCAAGGCGCTGAACCCGCCGCTCAGCGAACAGAAAGATTGACCGGACTTGTTGCGGAGCCGCCCTGCGTCTAAGGGCGCCCATCCAATTTCCTGCGAGTACTGTTTCATGAGCCTCCGCAACGTGGCGATCATCGCGCACGTCGATCACGGCAAAACCACCTTGGTCGACCAGTTGTTCCGCCAGTCCGGAACTTTCCGCGAGAACCAGCGGATCGAGGAACGGGCGATGGATTCGACCGATCTCGAGAAGGAGCGCGGGATCACCATCCTCGCCAAGCCGACGAGCGTCGAGTGGGCCCCGGCGGGTTCCGAAGAGCATTTCCGCATCAACATCGTCGATACCCCCGGCCATGCTGATTTCGGCGCCGAGGTGGAACGCATTCTGAGTATGGTCGACGGCGTTATCCTGCTGGTTGATGCCGCGGAAGGCCCCATGCCACAGACCAAGTTCGTGACCGGCAAGGCGCTCGGGCTCGGCCTGCGCCCAATCGTGGTGGTCAACAAGATCGACCGCCCGGATGCGCGCGCCGACGAAGTGCTCAACGAAGTGTTCGACCTGTTCGTCGCGCTCGACGCCAGCGACGAGCAGCTCGACTTTCCGTGCCTCTACGCCTCGGGCCGCGCGGGCTACGCCAGCCACGATCCCGACGTCCGCGACGGCGATCTGGTGCCGCTGTTCGAGGTCATCGTCGGGCATGTGCCCGAGCCAACGGCCGATCCCGAAGGCGAATTCAAGATGATCGCGGTTCTGCTCGACCGCGACCCGTTCTTGGGCCGCATTCTCACTGGCCGGATCGAGAGCGGGCGGCTCGAAACCGGCATGCCGATCCACGCGATCGACGTGGATGGCGCGGTGGTCGAGACCGGCCGCGCCACCAAGGTGTTCGCTTATCGCGGACTCGACCGCGTGCCCGAGGACAGCGCCGAGGCGGGCGATATCGTCGCCATTGCCGGGCTGACCAAGGCGACCGTGTCCAACACTATTGCGGTCCCGACCGTCACCGTGCCGATCGCGGCGCGCCCGATCGACCCGCCCACGCTCGCCATGCGCTTCGCCGTCAACGATAGCCCCTATGCGGGGCGCGAGGGGGACAAGGTCCAGAGTCGCGTGATCCGCGACCGGCTCGAGCGCGAGGCCGAAGGCAACGTCGCGATCAAGATCAGCGAAAGCGCCGACCGCGACGCGTTCGAAGTAGCGGGCCGTGGCGAGCTCCAGCTCGGCGTACTGATCGAGACGATGCGCCGCGAAGGGTTCGAGCTCTCGATTGGCCGCCCACGCGTGCTCTACCAGGAAGGGCCCGGCGGCCGCGAGGAGCCATACGAGACCGTCGTCATCGACGTCGATGAAGAGCATTCGGGAACGGTGGTCGAGAAAATGGCCCAGCGCAAAGGCCAGATGACCGACATGCGCCCGAGCGGCGGGGGGAAGACCCGCCTGACCTTCACCGCGCCCAGCCGTGGCCTCATTGGCTATCACGGAGAATTCCTGTCCGACACCCGCGGTACCGGGATCATGAACCGCCTGTTCGAAAAGTACGGTCCCCACGCAGGCCCGATCCAGGGCCGCCAGAACGGGGTGCTGATCTCTATGGAGCAGGGCGAGGCCGTGCCTTACGCGCTCAACGCGCTGGAAGATCGCGGCATCCTGTTCATCAGCCCGAACGAGAAGCTGTACGAGGGCATGATCATCGGCGAGAACGCCAAGCCGCAGGACCTCGAAGTCAATCCGCTCAAGTCCAAGCAACTGACCAACTTCCGCTCCACCGGCAAGGACGACGCGGTTCGGCTGACCCCGCCGCGCAAGATGACGTTGGAACAGGCGATCGCCTACATCCAGGACGACGAGCTCGTCGAAGTGACCCCGCAAAGCATCCGGTTGCGCAAGCGCTACCTCGACCCGCATGAGCGCAAAAGAGCCAGCCGCAAGGACGGGTAGGACGTTGCGGGTGCGGAGCAGTTGCGACCGGTCTGACAAAGCGGCACAGGGGCCGCGGGGCGGGACGTGGCTCCGTCGCTGCTGATGCCGAGGGTTTTTGCTCGATCCACCCGCTAACCAGGCCGCGTCGCTGGCCGAACGGCTGCGCGCGCGCGTCGCTCCGCGGGTCGTCGGGCTGGTCCTGGCGCTGGTGGCCGAAGCAATCGTGCTGCTCCTGCTGCTGTCGCTGAATGACACCAGCGGGGCCGACAAGGAGCACGTCACGGTCGTTGATCTGGCCGCGCACCCGGCAAGCGAGGATCCGCCCAAGCCGGAGCCGAGCAGTCAGCCCAAGGCTGCCGCCGAGCCGCGCCCTAACCTCCGACCGCCTCCTCCGCAAGCGGTGCCAGTGCCGGTGATCGAGCCGGTGCCCACCCCGGTCCCTCTCGTTGCCGTGTCCAAGATCCCTGTCGCGCCCACCGCACCCCCAGCCGCGCGCCCGGCCCAGGCGCCACCCGTTAGCGGGCCTGCCTATGGGCCGCCTGACAGCGGCGGTGGCGGCGGGGCATATGGAGATACCGCGCGGGTCGGCACCGCGCCCAATGGTCAGCCGATGTACGCCGCGGCATGGTATCGCAAGCCGGCGGATGGCGAGCTGCAGGGATATCTATCGACCGCCAGCGGCCCAGGGTGGGGCCTGATCGCATGCAAGACAGTGCCCGATTTTCGCGTCGAGGACTGCGTCGGGCTCGACGAGTACCCGGAAGGCTCGCAAATCCTGCGCGCGGTGCTGGCCGCGGCATGGCAATTCCGCGTCCGGCCGCCGCGCAAGGGCGGGGAACTGCTGGTCGGCTCGTGGGTCAGGATCCGCATCGATTACGAGGTCCGCCGCGAGTAGCGCCAAGCCGTTCCAATTGCGTTCAGTATCCGCGCGTTAACCAAGGCTCACCGGACGGCGCGAGTCCACTCCGCGCGTCTTCCGAAGTTGTTCGGAGA
>JBDSUJ010000045.1:0-44296 GCA_039927815.1 Croceibacterium sp.
GGCCCAACGGCAGGTCGAGCAGCACGCCCGCCATCGCCTCGGTGGTCGCCGCGATCTGTTCCTGGCGCGCTGGATCGCGCATTTCGTCGGCCATGCGATGCGCGTCGTCGGGATGGTCCTGCGCGAACGCGGGGACGGGTAGCGTGAGCGCCGCCGCGGTGAGCATGATCAGGCGCATCGAATCGACTCCCGTCCGAACGAGGGAGGAGAGTGTGATTGCCCACCCCTTAGCCGACGATGAACATTACAGGCCCGAGGCGTCGAGGGCGATCAGGCAAGGCTGCAACAGGCCGTCGCGGTACGCTTCAGGATTCGCGGCCTGCGCGCGCGCCTGCTGCTGCGTCGCGACTTCGCCGCGCAGGCGCGCCTCGATCTGTTCGCGCGTAAGCTGCAGCTCGTCGATCAGCCGGGCGCTCGCGCGCACGAAGTATTCGCGCCCGCGCTGGGCCAGGGGGGGATACTGCCCGGCGCCACCGCGCTGCTGCTCGCCCGCCGCAAGCGCAAATGCCGCCGAGCAGCGCAGCAGCAGCGTCTGCTCGAGCGACAGCGGCACGTCCTGAGCGGCGGCGGGAGCGGCCAGCGACAGCATGGCCAGCACGGTAAAAAGAGGTTTCATCGGCTGGCGCCTAGCCGAGCGCGCCTGAACCTCACCCTTCATGGCTGCAGCTTATCCGGCATTTGCCATCGCGCGGACTGGGTTGGCCGTGCCGCTCTCGCGCCCGGGCAGGAACTCGTTGTAGATCTTGCGCCGCGTGAACAGCCAGCGGCCGTCGGCGCGGAATAGTTCGTCCTCGTAAATTCCGAAGCTCTCGGGCTTGAGCGCACCGCCCGGACCGCCGTCGGTCATTTCCCACCACAGACCGGTATGCCAGGCCCGGTCGCCATCAACCCGGATCGACTTGTGCTGGACCAAGTGGCGCAGCTTGGCCGGGCTCCCGTCCTCGCGCTGGAAGATGCGCCCGATCGCCTCGCGGAATTCGGCTGCCTCGGCCCGGATCGCCTCGCGCCCCACCGTCGTGCCGCGGGCATAGTCGAGTACGCCATCCTCGGTGAAGCACTCGGCGTAGGCATCGCAGTCGAGGTAATCCATCGCGAACAGATAGCGCGCCATCAGATCGGCGATCTGGGCTCGATCGGAGGCGTAAGTCACGCCCCCGCCGCCGTGTCCATCGAACGGATCGGGTTATCCGGCCCGCTTTCGCGTCCCGGCAGGAACTCGTTCATGATTCGCCGTTCACTGAACAGCCAGTGCCCGTCGATCTTCGTAAGCTGGTCTTCATAAATCCCGAACGTGCCCATCTTGAGCGACTTGCCGGGACCGTCGTCGGCCATTTCGAACCATTGCGCGCGGGTCCACGCGCGGTCGCCTTCGACTCTGATTGCGGTATGGGCAAGGACGTGGCGCAGCGTCGCGGGTGTGCCGTCCTCGGCCTTGTAATGCTCGCCGATGCGCTGCTTGAAACCCTTGACCGTCTCGAGAATGTTGGCGACGCCGGCAACCCGGCCGCGCGCGAATTCGAACTCGGCATCGGGTGTGAACATGGCGATGAAGCTGTCCATGTCGTTATAATCCAGCGCAAACAGATAGCGCGCCATCAGGTCCTCGATCGCCGCGCGATCGGCCGCGTAATTTTCGTCGTAGACCTGCATCGCCATCTCTCCGGTTTTGTTTGCGCCGACCTTTCCACGTGCGCGAAAAGCGAGGCAAGTGGATTTGCGAAGCCGTTGACTTGGATGGCGCGCTTCACCATCGCACCGAGCAACGCCCGCGCGGCGACCGGGAGAGTCCAAAGTGAGCGAATACCCCGCATTATACATGATGATCGACGGCGACCGCGTGACGGGCGGGGGCCGGCGGACCCACGAGGTGGTCAATCCGGCGACCGGAGAAGCGATCGGCGCGCTGCCGCTGGCCGAAGCGGGCGACCTCGACCGCGCGCTCGAAGTTGCCGCGCGCGGGTTCAAGCTATGGCGGAAAGCACCGGCAGCGGAGCGTGCCCGGGTGCTGAACGGCGCCGCGCACTTGGTCCACGAACGCCAGGAGCAGCTCGCCCGCGTCGCCACCCTGGAACAAGGCAAGCCGCTGGCCGAAAGCCGGCTCGAAGTCATGATGGTGGCGCATCTGTTCGAATTCTACGCCGGCGAGTGCCACCGACTTTACGGGCGCGAACTGGTGCGCCCGGAAGGCATGCGCTCGACCGTGCGGCATGAACCGGTCGGGCCGGTGGCCGCGTTCGCGCCGTGGAATTTCCCGCTCGGTAATCCGGGCCGCAAGCTGGGGGCGCCGATCGCCGCGGGCTGCTCGGTGATCATGAAGGCGGCGGAGGAGACTCCCGCCAGCGCGCTCGGGGTGCTGCAGTGCCTGCTCGACGCGGGCCTGCCGAAGGAAGTTGCCCAGGCAGTGTTCGGCGTACCCGATGAGGTGAGCCGCCACCTGCTCGGCTCGCCGGTGATCCGCAAGCTGAGCTTCACCGGCTCGACCGTGGTCGGCAAGCACCTCGCCAAGCTCGTCGCCGACGATATGAAGCGCACCACCATGGAACTGGGCGGCCATGGCCCGGTGCTGGTGTTCGGCGATGCCGATCTCGACAAGGCGCTCGATACCGCGGTCGCGGGCAAATACCGCAACGCCGGCCAGGTTTGTGTCAGCCCAACGCGGTTCATCGTCGAGGAGTCGGTGTTCGAGCGGTTCCGCGACGGATTCGTCGAACGTGCCGGAAGGGTCAAAGTGGGCGACGGGCTGGTCGATGGGACGCAGATGGGGCCGATGGCCAATCCGCGCAGGCCCGAGGCGATGGACCGGCTGATCGGTAACGCGAAGGATAGGGGCGCGACGCTCCACACCGGGGGCGAGCGGATCGGCAACCAGGGTTTTTTCTATGCCCCATCGGTGCTGTCCGAAATTCCGCTTGAGGCCGACATCATGAGCGAGGAGCCGTTCGGGCCGGTCGCGCTGATCAATCCCTACGCGGGTGAAGAGGCGATGATCGCCGAGGCCAACCGCCTCCCCTATGGCCTGGCAGCATACGCCTGGACCAGCGACGCCAAGCGCCAGCGGCGGCTGGCGGCCGAGATCGAGAGCGGGATGATCGGCATCAACAGCCACATGATCGGCGGCGCGGACAGTCCGTTCGGCGGGGTCAAGTGGTCCGGCCACGGCAGCGAAGACGGCCCTGAAGGCGTGCTGGCATGCATGGTCACCAAAGCGGTTCATGAAGGATAGAACGTGACACACGAACTCAAAACCGGCGGCGACCGGGGATACTTGCGCATCGCCACCGAAGAAGCGTGGGCGACCCAGGAGCAGATCGATGCGATCATGCGGGTGGTCAAGGAGGGGCGCGCGGACAAGGGGACGGTCGCGCTGTGGGGGTTTTACGGCACCAGCCCGAGCGAGCGCACCACCTTCATCCGCGAGCGACTGGTCGACATTGGACCGTTGCGGATCCAGGCGATGGACGAAAGCGGCATCGACAAGGCGATCCTGGCGCTCACCAGCCCCGGCGTGCAGGCGCTGTACGATGTCGAGGAAGCCAAGGGTGTCGCCCGGCGCTCGAACGATACGCTCAAGGCCGCCTGCGAGCGATATCCCGACCGTTTCTATGGCATGATCGCGATTGCGCCGCAGGACCCGGAATGGTCGGTCGAGGAATTGCGTCGCGGCAAGCACGAGCTCGGCTTTCACGGGGTCCAGATCAACAGCCACACCCACGGGCACTATCTCGACGAGCCGCAGTTCGACCCGATCCTGCGCGCCTGCGCCGAGCTCGATCTGCCACTCTACGTCCATCCGCAGGGCCTGCCCGATTCGATGATCGGCGACATGGCTGGAGCCGGGCTCGACGGGGCGGTTTACGGATTCGGGGTCGAGACCAGCTATCACGCGCTGCGGCTGCTCACGACCGGAGTGTTCGACCGCTATCCCGGCCTGCAACTGATGCTTGGGCACGGCTGCGAAGGGCTGCCGTTCTGGCTGTACCGAACCGACTACATGCACAAGGCCGGCATCCGCAGCCAGCGTTACGACCGGCTCAAGCCGCTGAAGCACGACCTGTTCCACTACATGCGCAACAATGTGCTCGGCACCTGCAGCGGGTTGCCGTTTGCCCCGGCGGTCAAACTGATGATCGAGGTGATGGGCGAGGATCGCGTGATGTACGCGATGGATTACCCCTATCAATACATCCCCGACGAAGTACGCTGGATGGACGATCTCGACATCACGCCGGCGCAGAAGACAAAGTTCTTCCAGACCAATGCCGAGCGCTGGTTCAAGCTCTAGGGAGAAACGCGATGACGACGTATGCCGTGACCGGGGCCACCGGTAAACTTGGCCGTCTGGTGCTCGACGAGCTGCTGAGCAAGACCGATCCCGCCAACATCGTCGCGCTGGCTCGCGATCCAACCGCGCTCCAGGCTTACGAGCAGAAAGGCGTGCAGGTTCGCCGTGCCGATTATGACGACCCCGCGAGCCTCGAGGCGGCGCTCGGCGGCGTCGACCGGGTGCTCCTGATCAGCGGCAACGCGGTCGGCCAGCGCGAGCGGCAGCACGGCGCGATAGTGGCAGCGGCCAAGAAGGCCGGCGCGTCTTATCTCGCCTACACCTCGATCCTCAACGCGCAGGCGTCCAAGCTGGTGCTCGCGCCCGAGCACGTTGCAACCGAGAAGCTGCTCGAAGGCAGCGGACTTAACCACGATGTGCTGCGGATGCCGTGGTATTCGGAAAACTACGTCGGCGCGCTCCAGCCCGCGATCGAGCATGGCGCGATCTACGGCGCGACCGGTGACGGCCAGCTGTCGACGGCGAGCCGGGGCGATCTCGCCGCCGCGGCCGTCGGCGCGCTGATCAGCAGCCCGGGCGGCAAGACGTACGAACTGGCCGGCAACCATCCGTGGACGATGAGCCAATTCGCCGATGAGGTAAGTCGCCAGGCGGGCAAGCCGGTGAAGTACGTCAACCAGTCCGAGCAGGACTATGCCAAGACTCTGGAAGGCGCCGGGCTGCCGCCGCCAATCGCGGGAATGCTGGCGAGCACCAGCTACCTGGCTGGGCATGGCGAGCTGTACAGCGAAAGCCAGGACCTCAGCCAGTTGGCCGGGCGTCCCAGTACGCCCATTCAAGAAACGATCAGGCACGCGCTGCAAGGGTAACGGGGCGCGGACTTCGCAACCGGGGCCGCGGGAGAGGGAATGCATATGGCGACCACCGTGGCCGACGAGCCTGTGAGAGCCCCTGCCCGGGTCAGCCGGGCCGGGTGGTACGCACTAACTCTGGTCGCGGCGGCGCAGGGGGTGAGCCTGCTCGATCGGCAGATCCTGTCAATCCTGGCGCCCGCGATCAAGGCCGACCTCAAGATCGGCGATGCCGAACTCGGCCTGCTCTATGGAACGCTGTTCTCGCTGTTCTACGCTCTGTTTTCGCTGCCTCTGGGACGGCTGGTGGACGGGTGGATCCGCACCCGCTTGCTGGCAATCTGCGTCCTCGCGTGGTCGGGCTTCGCCGGGCTGTCCGCCTTCGCCAACAGTTTCGCGATGCTGGGGGTGTCCCGCCTGGGGGTGGGTGTGGGCGAAGCGGCGGCGCAGCCGGCGGCCAATTCTATAATCTTCGATACATTCCCGCGCGCGCGGCGCGGCACCGCGATGGCGGCAATGGGTGTCGCCACGGCGCTGGGGTTGGGCTTGTCGATGACCTTGGGCGGCGTCGTCGCCGGCTGGTGGGATGCGCGTTTCCCGGGTGGGGCGTTCGGTTTTTCCGGCTGGCAGGCCGCGTTCATCATCGCCGCGCTGCCGGGCCTGCTGCTCGCGTGGCTGATTTACCGCTTGCCCGAGCCGGTGCGCGGCGGGGTTGACGGAATTGCCAGTCCACCCGATCCGCATCCGTTCAAGGCGAGCGCGGAAGTGCTCGGCGCAGTCACTCCGGGCACCAACTGGTACTACCTGTGGCGCCGCGACGCCGGAGCCAGGCAGTGGGCGGTCAATTTGATCAGCCTGGCGGTCATCATCGTGGTGTGCGTGACGATGGAGCGCTGGGCGGAAGGTTTCTCGCCGAGCAAGGCCCCGCCGCTCCAGGTGCTGGGGCACGGCGTGAATTCGCACATGCTGCAGTGGTTCGTGGTCGGGTTCGGGGCTTTCGTCATCCTCAACATGTTTCAGTCGCTTAAGTTGACCGACCGCCCGGCCTACAATGTCGTGCGTTCGCCGTCGGTCATCCTGTTGATGGTCATCGCGGGCCTGCAGACCTCGATCAATTACGGTGTGATGGGCTTTACGCCGTCGCTGCTCAATCGCACGTTCGGCCTGTCGATGGCGCAGGCAGGCCTCCAGTTCGGGCTGCTGGCGGCGTTCCTGGCGATCATCGGCCCGGTCATCGCTGGCCCGCTCAGCGACTGGCTGACCGCTCGCATGGGCGGGCGCGGCCGGGTCCTGTTGACGCTGTTCTCACTTGGCCTGTCGCCGTTGATCGGCGTGTGGACTTACAGCGCGCAGGAGCTGAGCTCGTTTTACGTGCGGTTCGCGGTCTACAGCATCGTGCTCACGCTGTGGTTGCCGCCGGTCTATTCGCTGCTTTACGACCTGGTCCTGCCCCGTATGCGCGGCGTGACCAGCTCGCTGTTCATCATCATCACCACCCTCCTGGGGCTGGGGATGGGACCGTACTTCGTCGGCATCGTGAGCGACAGGAACGGCGGCGACCTGGCCAAGGCCATCATGTCGATCAACCTCGTCGCGCCGGTCACCGTGGTATGCCTGCTGGTGGTGCTGTGGCGGATCAACCGCGAGGAAGCGACCGTCCTTGACCGCGCCCGGGCCGGCGGCGAGGCTGTCTAGGCTTGCAGGCCGCCCCGCTGCTCTCCTAAGGCGCTGGCATGCCCACTGTCAGAGAAGCGTCGTTCAAGGTCTTCGAGCACTTCGGTGTCGACCGCCTGTTTGGCAATCCCGGGAGTACGGAACTTCCGATGCTCAAGGGCTTGCCCGAGGGTTTTCGCTACGTCCTCGGCCTTAATGAAGCGGTCGTGGTCGGCATGGCCGACGGGTTCGCCCGTGCGGCGCGCAAGCCGGCGCTGGTCAACCTGCACAGCGCTGCCGGAACCGGCCATTCGCTGGGCAACCTGTTCACCGCGTACAAGAACAACACCCCTCTGATCGTCACCGCCGGGCAGCAGGCGCGCAGCATCCTGCCCTACGATCCTTTTCTGTACGCCGAGCGACCGAGCGAATTCCCGCGCCCATACGTCAAGTTCTCGGTCGAGCCGCTGCGCGCCGAGGATGTCCCGCTCGCGCTGACCCGCGCCTTTGTGACCGCGCTGACCCCGCCGATGGGCCCGGTGTTCGTGTCGATTCCGGTCGATGACTGGGAGCGCGAATGCGACTGGCCGCCGCTGCCTGACCTGAGCCTGCGGACGCTACCCGATCCGGCCGGCATCGCGCGGATCGCGGCGATGCTGGACGGGGCCAGCCGTCCGGCGCTGGTGGTCGGCACCGGGTGCGCCAACAGCGGCGGATGGAACGCGGCGATCGCGCTGGCCGAACACGCCGGGCTGGCGGTGTGGGCCGCCCCTTATGCCGCGCGCGAGACCTTTCCCGAGGACCACCCGCAGTTCGCCGGGTTCCTGCCCGCGTGGCGCGACAAGATCCGCGACCTCCTGGCGCCGCACGATGCCATCCTGGTGGCCGGCGCGCCTGTGTTCACTTACCATGTCGAGGGCAGCGGGCCGCACTGGCCAAAGGGCGCCAAGCTGATGGCGCTCAGCGAAGATATGCAGCACCTGGCCGCGTTGCCGGGCGGCGGCGGGGTTCTGGGCGAAGTGCGCGCTGGTTTCGAAATGCTCGCCGCGCAAGTTGGCGCGCGGTCGTTCAGCGGCACGCACCACCCGCTCAAGGACCCGGCGCCGGCGATGACCGCGGGGTATGTCCTGCGCCGTATCGCCCTGCTGCGTCCCGAAAACGCGGTCGTGGTCGAGGAAGCGCCCACCGCGCGTGGGCCCGAGCACGATACCATGCCGATCGTGCGCGAAGGCGGGTTCTATACTTGCGCCAGCGGCGGCCTCGGTTACGGCCTGCCGGCTTCGATGGGCGTGGCCATGGGGCAGCCCGACAAGGTGATCGCGATCCTCGGCGACGGTTCGGCGATGTACACCATCCAGGGTCTGTTCTCGGCATTCCAGGAGCAGATCAATGTGAGCTTCGTGATCCTGAACAACGGCGCCTACGCCGCGCTGACCGGCTTTTCCGCCGAATTCGGGATGAACCACGTCCCCGGGTGCGACCTGACCGGGCTCGATTTCGTCAAGCTGGCCGAGGCACAGGGGCTGCCCGCGCGGCTGGTGGATTCAGTCGCCGATGTGGACGAAGCACTGCGGTGGAGCTTTGCGCAAACCGGGCCAAGCCTGCTCGACGTGCGGATCGAAAACGCAGTCCACAGCCACTAACGCACGGCGAACCCTCAGCCACTGTTGCAAAATCAACCGAGGCTCGGCACAAGTCTTCCCGGAAGCGCTGGACGACATAGCGCTCGACAGGGGAGAGTTTCATGCGCGCTGTTGCCCGGCGGAGTTCCGCCATCGCCAATCCGGTCGTTGTTTCGCTGGGCGCACTGGCGTTGGCGTCGTTGTGGCCCTCAGCCGCCGTGGCCCAGGGTTCGGGTGCCCCGGCCAGCGCGCCGGACGACCGCCGGGCGCCTGCCGAACCGGCTGCGGAAAGCACCAGTGGGCCCGCCATCATCGTCACCGGCTCGCGCCTGGCGCGCTCGACGTTCAACACCCCGTCGCCGGTCACCGTTCTGGGTGCGGAAGAACTTGGGCGGCTGCAGGTCACCAACGTGGGACAGGCCACCGCCCAGTTGCCTTCCTTCCGCCCGTCCACCAATCCTTCGACGAACGGCTTCGGCAGCTTCAACGTCGGCGCGCAGATTGTGAATTTGCGCGGACTAGGGCTGACTCGCAACCTGGTGCTGGTCGACGGGCGTCGTTTTGCGCCCACCACCCGCGAGGGTTCCGTGGACTTGAACTTCGTGCCCTCGACGCTCGTCAGCCGGATCGAGGTGGTGACCGGCGGTGCTTCGGCCGCTTATGGCTCGGACGCGATCGCGGGCGCGGTCAACGTCATCCTGGATACCAAGCTGAACGGGCTCAAGGCGCAAGTGGATTACGCGGTCAGCCAAGAACACGACGGCGGCAATCTGCATGCTGGGCTGGGCTTTGGCCACGACTTTGCAGGCGGTGCGGGCCATTTCGTGATCGGTGGCGAATACAACCAGCAGCGCGTGGTCAGGAACTGCTTCTCGCGCGACTGGTGCAAGGTCGGCGGCGTCGTCACGAACCCCGGTTTCGCCGCTACGGCCGCGGCCCCGAACGGCAATGGCCAACCCAATTTCGTGCGCTCCGATACCAATGCCGGGTGGTACATCACCCCATCGGGCGTGGTGTCGCGTTTCAACAATGCTGCCGGGATCGGCAATGCCATCGCCAATCGCCTGGGCACCGGGGCGATTACCTTCGGCTCGGATGGGCAGGTTGTCGCTGCGCAGCAGGGCACGCTCGGGTCCGGCTTGAGCCAGATCGGCGGCGATCTTTTCCCGACCTACACCGACGTGGACTTGATCGCTCCGGTCAAGCGCTACACGACTTTTGGTCACCTCGATTACGAATTCTCCGAAGCGCTGCGCGGTTTTGTCGAAGGTAGCTATGGCCACGTCGACGGGGGCACGTTCCAGTCGGCGTACTTCTCGTCAACAATCCCGATCTTCGCCGACAACCCCTACATCCCGCAGGCACTGCGCTCGCAACTGCCCGGATTCACCACCCAGCCCGTTGCGCCGGCCACATTGATCCGGCCGGGCACGATCGGCGCACCCGCGGTCACGACCTTCAATCTTGGCCGAGAATTCAATGACATTGCGCGCGGATTCAGCCGCTCGGTCGCCGACTCCTACCGCGCAACAACCGGTCTGTCCGGCCAGCTCAGCAGCCGGTTCAGCTGGGATGCCTATTACCAGTACGGTCGCACCGACCGGACCCAGACCGTCGACAACAACCTTGTCACCGGCGACCCGACCAGGCCGGTCGGCAATCCCACCCGTACCAGCACGACGACGTTGGCGCAGTCGAATGCGCGGTTCTTCTTTGCCGCCGATGCAGTCGTCGATCCAGCCACCAAGCAAGTGACATGCCGCGCGCTGCTCAGCCCCGATCCCGCCTTGCGCGCCGCGGCCGCCGGCTGCGTTCCGATCAACCTGTTCGGCGCCGGCAACGTGACCCAGCAGGGGAAGGCCTATATCTACGGGCAGCTGCGCGAAGATATCAAACTGAGCCAGAACGTGTTGGCCGCCAACTTGCGCGGTGAGACAGGCGACCTGCTGGCAGGCCCCTTGTCGTTTGCCCTCGGCGGCGAATACCGGATCGACCAGATCGACGTCACGCACGACGCGCTGTCGAACTTGTACGCCTATTTCCAGAACTTCGGTTCCGACTACAATGGCAAGACCAAGGTGATCGAGGGCTACCTGGAAGCCGAGCTGCCGATCCTCAAGGACGTCCCCTTCTTCCATTCGCTGACCTTGAACGGGGCTGTCCGTCAGGCGCATTACGCCATCTCGGGCTTTGGCAGCGCGCAACGGATCGCGGCCAGCAGCAGCTTCGACGCCACCACCTGGAAGGTCAGCGGCAATTGGGAACCATTCAATTGGCTGCGGTTCAGAGCCACCCAGTCGCGAGACGTCAGGGCGCCCAACTTCGCGGAGCTGTTCCTGGCCTCGGCCGGCCAGTTCACCGGCGTGACCAATCCTTTTGTGCTGACCAGCGCGGGCGCGAGAACGACCGATTTCCCGGCTATCTTTAACGGCGGGTCGCCGACCGTGGGGCCGGAAAAGGCCGATACGACCACCGTCGGAATGGTGTTCAGCCCACGCGCCGGCGCCCTGCGCAACCTGCGCCTTTCGGTCGACGGGTACCGGATCAAGATCCAGGGTTACATCGGAGCCATTCCGGGGGGCGCGCAGACCATCGTTGACCGCTGTTTCTCTGGTCAGGCTCAGTTCTGCGCCCTCGTCGACCGCGATCCTGCAAGCGGCGCCCTCACGGCGATCCGCAATTCCAACATCAATCTCGACTACATCCTTGAAAAGGGCATCGACTTCGAAGCGGATTACCGCATCCCGCTGTCGTCCGGCTATTCGCTGCAGATGCGCGGCATCGCAACGTATGTGGATACGCTGCAAACGGCCACGCTGGGGACGGTGGTAGACCGCGCTGGCCAGACGGGCGGCTCGGCGGGGCTCGCCGCACCCCATTGGCTGGTTAATCTAACTGCCGCGCTGTTCGCGCCGCAGTGGAACGTGACGCTGCAGGGCCGCTACATCGACAAGGGGCTTTACGATGCGCAGCGTATCGGACCCGACAATCCAGCGTACGCCACTACCCTGCTGAATTCGATCAGCGACAATCACGTCGACAGCCGCTTCTACGTCAACCTGTTTGGATCGTATTTCATCGATACCGACAAGCGTTACGAAGTATTCGGATCGATCAGCAACTTGTTCGACAAGGATCCGCCGGCCGCGCCGGAGACGCAGTTTTACACCAATCCGGTCTACTTCGACACGCTGGGCCGCTACTTTCGCGTCGGCGCGCGCGTGAAGCTGTAGCCCGGATCAGGCGCGCAGCCGACGCCGGGCCGGGTGATCAATCAGTTCGGCGAGCATCGGCTGCGTCGCGAGGAGCCTGTCGAGGTCTGAGAAGGCCTGCTCGATCTCGCGCCGCTTGTCGAGGATCAGCCGGGCAACGCCGTTGGTCAGCCCGCCCTCGTCGCCCACGCGGCCAAGCGAGGCGGCAATGTCGGCGATGACCGCCATTTCAGGGGAATCGTGCAAGTGGCCGCGCTCGTCGCGGAACGCCTCGATGGATTTGGCCATGGGTTTTAAGCCTGTGTTGCCGCGGTTTGTCCCGCGAATTCAAGCAACCACAGTCGCGCCGCGGTGTCGCTCAGCTTGCGGGCCGGTGTCGCGCTATGAAACGGCGCGCCCGGAAAAGTTAATGCCGCGCAAACCGGTCCAGCACCGCGCCCGACCAGCCCATGATTGCCTTCGAAGCGATCTTCCACTCGCCGCCCTCTTTAACGACGACGTCGCGGATATGTCCGCACCAGTGGACATGGGGCGGCTCGGGCGGGCGGTTTATTGTCGCCCAGGCATAACTGCGCACGGTCCAGCGATCCGGTCCGGCCGGTTCGAACACCAGTTGCGCCATCTGGTGCTGGTGACCCGGAAAGTCGGGACGGTCATGGAACTTGCGCACCAGCTTGCGGATCTCAGCACGCCCCGTGCGCACCTCGATCTCACCCGTGGCCGTCTCCTCGGTCGCTTGCGCATCTTCGATAAACAGCGCGACGTAGCCATCGGTGTCCCCGGTATCGAGCGTCCAGCAGTAGCGGGCGTAGAGCTCGCGAATCGCCAGGTCGTCGTCGACGGGGGGACGGGTCATTTGGCAACTCCTGACAAGGATCGGCGAGCGACGAGGCGGGGCGCTGTCTCGCGCAGGAACAAGGCGGTCATCGCGCCGAGCACCGCCAGCGCCACCAGCAGCCACAACGGCGCGGCCAGACCGTAGCGGTCCGACATCGCGCCCGCGAGCGACGGTGACAGCACCCCGCCGAGTATCTCACCCAAGCCCATGACGACCCCGATAGCCGTAGCGGCCTGGCGCGGATCGACCGATTCGGTTGGGACCGTGGCCATGAACATCGGGAAGATTCCGTTGAACATCCACCCGACGAAGAAGATCGCCCCGAGTGCCCACGCCGGGCCGCTGTAATACAGCGCCGCGAGCGGCAGGATCGTGCCCACCAGCGTGAAACCGGCCATGACGGGTCGCCGGCCGATGTAATCCGACAGGCCCGGGATAAGGAACGAACTGAGCGCCGAGGCCACCCCCAGCACCGCCATCAGCCACGCCGTCGTGCCCGGATCGTAGCCGCGCCTTTGAACCAGGATCAGCGGCATGAACGCCCACGTCACCACCAGATAGGAAACCAGAAGCACTGACATGACCGCACAGGCGAGCACGTTGCGGTCGGTCAACGTGACGCGCAGCGGCACCTTCTCCAGCGTCGCGCCTGGCGGAGCGGCGGGCGGTGCGCGCTCGACCACCAGCAGCGCGATCAGCAGCGCCGAAACAAGCCCGGGTGCGGCGGCGAGGAAGAAGCCGTTGCGCCAGCCCCACGCCGCCGCCAGCGGCAGCAGCACCAGCGGCGCGACGGTCGAGCCGAGCAAGCTGGAGCCGAGGTTCTGCGCGATCCCCATCGCCACCCCGCGCCGCTCGGGCGTCACTTCGGCGGCCACCATCGCGTGGCTCAGCGGCATGACCCCGCCTTCTGACAGGCCCATCACCAGCCGCGCGCCGAGCAGCATCAGGAACCCGGTCGCGAGGCCCGAGACCACCGAGCACAGCGAAAACACCACCGTCGAGACGACGATGATCACCTTGCGCCGCCCGGCCTTGTCCGACAGCCACGAGACGAAGATTGCCGCGATCGCCCAGGTGAACGACAGCGCCGATCCGAGCAGTCCCACTTGCGTGTAAGTCAGCCCCAACTCCGGCTGCACGAACGGCATCAGGAAATTCATCGCGTTCCGGTCAAAGAACAGTATCCCGAAGTTCACGCACAGCAGCGTGACCAGCAGCGCCTGGTAAGCGGACGATGACCGAACCCGCGCCGGTTCCGCCACCGTCACAGCACCCGCCACACCCACAGCCTGATGCTGCTGGCGTAACGCGCGCCGCTGCACACGAAGATCGACTTGTTGAGCCAGTCGTACGGCCCATCCGGCGCGATGAATTCAGGCACCGTGCGGAAATAGTATTCGGCCGGATCGACGTCCTCACCCGCGCGCAGCCGCGCCATTACTTCGGGCGGGCCGTGGCGCAGGCCCTTGTTGCGCAGCTGGATCAGTGCGCCGTCGTCGGTCTCGATCGCGTAAGTGGCATCGGCGACGGTGACTCCGTCGGGGCGGGTCAGTTGCCAGTCGGCCGCGTTGCCCATCAGCTTGCCGGTGATCCGCGGCCCCTTCACATAGCCCCCCGCGCTGATCGGGATGATCCGGCGGGTGCCGTCGACGACCGCCCCGATCTCGCGCGGTGGCTCCAGCTCGCCGCTCGCCTCGTAGACGAATTCCAGCTCCGGCTTGATCACTCGCCTCTCCTCATTTCCCGCGTACCACCCTAGCGTGCCAATCAAATCGAATCGAGGAGTGGGATGATGGCGGCGGATATCTTTGCCGACTACGTGATCGTGGGCGCGGGGAGCGCGGGCTGCGTGCTGGCCAGCCGCTTGACCGAAAGCGGCGCGCACAAGGTGGTGCTGCTGGAAGCCGGCGGCGACGACCGGCCGTTCCACGAGCCGAGCCAGTTCATCTCCAACGTCATGATCCACACCCCGATCGGGTTCGGCAAGACGCTCAACGACCCCAAGGTCAACTGGCTCTATGAGACCGAGATTGACGCAGGCTCGGGCAATCGCCGCCACAAGTGGCCCAAGGGCAAGGTCCTGGGCGGTTCGAGCTCGATCAATGGCCTGCTTTACGTCCGCGGCCAGTCCGCCGATTACGACGGCTGGGCGCAGATGGGCGCGCGCGGGTGGTCATGGTCAGACGTGCTGCCGTGGTTCCGCAAGAGCGAAAACCAGGAGCGCGGCGAGGATGAGCACCACGGCAGCGGCGGGCCGCTCAACGTGGCCGACTTTCCCGAGGAGCACCCGGTCAGCGCGGCGATCGTCGAAGCCTGCGTTGAAGCGGGAATCCCGTTCAAGAAAGATCTCAACGACGGCAACCAGGAAGGCGTCAGCTTCTTCCAGATGACCGCCAAGAACGGCCGCCGTCATTCGGCCGCGGTGGCTTACCTCCACCCGGCGATGAAGCGCGCCAACCTGACGGTCGAAAAACGCGCGATGGCGACCAGGATCCTGTGGGACGGGCGGCGCGCGATCGGGGTCGAGTTCATCCAGAACGGCGAAAAACGCCGGGCGATGGCGGGACGCGAAGTTATCCTTGCGGCGGGCGCGGTGGAAAGCCCCAAGCTGCTGGAAGTATCGGGGGTCGGCCAAGGCGGCCTTCTGCAAGCGCTTGGCGTGCCCGTGGTCCACGAATCGCCGCTGGTCGGCGAGAACATGCAGGACCACTACATGATCGGCTGCCAGGCGGCGCTGAAGGAGCCGCACCATTCGATCAACCGGCTCGCGAGCGGGGTGCGCCTGCTGGGCGAAATCGCCAAGTACGGCCTCACCCGCAAGGGTTTGCTGAGCTATGCGGTCGGCCATGGCTGCGCGTTTGCCAAGAGCCGCGTGGAACTCGATTTCCCCGACATCCAGATCCACGTGATGGCGGCCTCGATGGATCTGGAATATCTCAATCAGTACCAGGGGCTGCGGCTCGACAAAGAGCCGGGCATGGCCAGCAACCCGTGCCAGGTGCGCCCCGAATCGCGCGGCAGCATTCACGCGAAATCGCCCGACGGGCTGGAGCGGCCGAAGATCGTGCCCAACTACCTATCCGATCCGATCGACAAGCAAAGCGTGGTCGACCAGCTCAAGCTGATCCGCAAGATCTGGCAGCAGCCGGCGCTGGAGCCTTACCTCAGGGACAAAGGCGATCCGTTCGGCGAGACCGACGCCGACATGCTCGAATACGCGAAACTGGCGGGGGGCACGCTGTACCACTGCGTCGGCACCGTCGCGATGGGCGACGAACGATTTCCACTCGATCCCGAACTGCGCGTACGCGGTGTCGAAGGTCTGCGAGTGATCGACGCCAGCGTCATGCCCAAGATCAGCAGCGGCAACACGAACGCCCCCACCATCATGATTGCGGAAAAAGGCGCGGCCATGGTGCTGGCGAGCGCGAAGGAAGCGGTAGCGGCCTAGCGCCCGGCGATGTCGTCGATCTCGGCCATGCGGTCACGATAGGCATCGGCGACACACGCCTCGCTGCGGCACCCGTCACGATAGGCAAGGAAGCGATCGCGCGACCGGCGCAAGTCCGCACGGGTCCGCAAATCTGACACGCCGAGCGCCGAATAGTACTGCGCGGCCATTGTGCGGTCGAGCGCGGCGAGCTCGCCGTTGCCGCACACCATCCGCTCGCCGGCAGTGCGCGCGTAGCGGCAGTTGAAACTGGGGCTTGCCGCGCGGCGTTCAGGCGGTGCGGGCCGGTCAGCCGGTGGCGCCGGTCGCGACCCATTGGCGGGCCGCTCGGCCGGCGACGCGTGCGGAACGGGTTCGCGCTGCTCCGGAACCGGCTGCGGCGCGGGCCGCTCAGTTGGCAGCGGGACAAGTTCCGCGCGCGCGACCCGGGTCGTGCCGGACCCCGCCGCGTGCTTGAGGTCGAACGCGGCCAGCTTGTAGATGATCGGTTCGGCGCCGGTAATTTGATAAACCAGCCCAGTGCCGTCGGAGGCGGGTTGGGCGGCATATTGAATATCCGCGGTTAGCTGATGCGTGCCGCCGAACGCCGCTTCAGCCCCCGGCGGGATCTGGAGGATGAAACGCCCGCTGCAAACCGTGACATCGAGCGTGGCATCGCGCGACACCACTCGGGGGCTCTCGATCCTGACCAGCGAACTGGCCTGCAGCGTTTCGAGGTTGACCGGATCGGCGTTGCGGATGCGGATCGCTTCGTCGAACGTGATCTGCTTGAGCCGGTCATACGTTACCGGTGACGAGCATGCCGCTTGCAGGCGCCTGGCAAGATCGCGCGCGGCGCGTTCGTTGGCAACATCGCCGGTGACCGGCATGGGTTGCGGCTTGCACCCGGCAAGCCCGCCCAAAAGCGCCGCGCACGCCACGACGATCCGCCAATCAGGATGTGACCCAGTCATCATGCGCGGCAACGCACGACGGAGCGATTCCGCCATAGATGCAGCCCAAAATCAAACGCATGCGGTTCACGCCGCCAGTCCCAGTTCCGAACTGGGGGCAAAATTCCCGTGGAGGCCGAAGCGCAGGCGGATGGGGATGTGAATGGTGGCGATCGGGCCCGCCTCGATGCTCAGCGCATCGAACAGCAGCAAGTCCGAGCGGTGATCATCCAAGCGGTTGCATACCTGGACGATCCAGCCGTCACCTTCGGGCGCGTCTTTCGAGCGCGGGATGAAGCACGGTTCCTGCAGACTCGAAACGGGTCCGCACCACCAATGCTGTTCGGCGCCGCTGTCGAAATCCTTGAGGAACAGGCAGTTCATCAGCATTCCGCCGGCGCTGCCGCCCTTCATCTCGACCGGACGGCGCAAGTCCATCTCGAGGCTCCAGCTATAACGCACCGGCTGCCCGGTGAAGCGGTCGTCGATGCGGGGGAACTCGCTGACGGTCTCGGTCAAGCGGTTGATCGCGGCGAACTCGTCGCCGTTGCTCGCCATGTCGACCACCCAGTCGGTCAGCCGGCTGGCGGCCTGCATCGGGTTGAACGGCGCGTCGTCCACGTCGGGGAAGAACGGGAACATGTTGTTGGCCGCCTCGGGCGTGACGAAGTGGACTTTGGTCCCCTCCTGCCACGCGTTCATCACGTGGCTGGCAAAGCAGTTGTCGCGCTTGAACCAGCGGATGTCTTCCTGGCGCAGCTCGCCCGTGCGCGGGATAATCCCGAGATAGACAGGTTTTGACGTATCGAACCCGAAGTGCGGCTTGCCCGCTTCGAGCCGTTCCCAGCTACCGACCGAGGGCACGATATGGAGCACCAGGTAATCGGGAGTGATACCGAAGTCATGCATCATGCAGTAGTACGGGACCTTGAACCACGCTTCGCGCACCAGCTCGCCCTCTGGGCTGATTTCGTAATAAGTCACGTCGTCCGAACACAGCCCGCTCGCGGCGTAACCGATCGCCACCATGTTGCCGGTGGCCGGGTCGATCTTGGGATGCGCGGTGAACGTCTGGCCCGTCATCTTGCCGCCGAACTTTTCGTAGCCGTGGGTGTCCATGCTCGCCGGGTCCATGGTCAGAGCCGGGCTGTCTTCCTTGAGCGCCCACAGCTTCCCGCCGAACAGGAACGCGTTGGTATTGGCGGTACCGCGGATTTCCCCCGCGACGGCGGGATCGTCGGTCAGCGGGTTACGGTAATTGCCGAACAGCGCCTGGCCAGCCTGGTTCTCCAGCTTCCACTTGTCGGTCTGCGCCCAGCGCTGGCGGAAATCGCATCGCCCGTCGTGGAAATGAAATCGGCTGATCATGCCGTCGCCGTTGAAGGCGATGTCGTCGCCGTGCCGCGGCGGGAACTGCGGGTCGGGCTGCACCCGGTAGAACGCCCCGTCGAGCTCTGCCGGAATGGTTCCGCTGTGCTGCAGGTCGTTGATGTCGGCCTCGATCCGGCTGGGCGTGTTGAAGCCGGTGAAGGCCGGGGTATCGGGAAATTGCGCCATGGGGTTGCTCTCCTGCGGCCTGCTTTGCCGCACGATCGTGAGCGCCGCCACTGATTCCACGAGGCGCAGCGGCCATCGAAGCGCGGTTCGCACAAAAACTGGTGGAATTTCCGCCACAAATCCACGAATGAAGCCGGGTCCAGGGAGAGGATGAATTCATGGCCGGAACGGCAAGTGGCACAAACCCGATCAGGGTGATCGACGATAATCCGATGAACTCGCGACAATGGATCGTCATCGTGCTGATGGTTTTCCTCAACGCGCTCGACGGGTTCGACGTGCTGTCCAGCGCCTTTGCCGCCCCGGGCATCACCAAAGAGTGGGGCATCGAGCGCGCTGCGCTGGGCGTAGTCCTCTCGGCCGAGTTGGTCGGCATGGGCTTCGGCTCCGTGATCCTGGGCGGTATCGCCGACAAGCTGGGCCGCAAGAACACCATGCTCGCTTGCCTCGTGCTGATGGCTCTCGGCATGTATCTCGCTAGTACCGCGCAGGGTGTGACCCCGATGGTGGCGTTCCGGTTCCTGACCGGCATCGGCATTGGCGGGATGCTGGCAGCGACCAACGCCGTTACCGCGGAAAGCTCGAACCTGTCGTGGCGCCGAACGGCCATTGCCGCTTATGTCGCCGGCTACCCGCTCGGCGCGATTATCGGCGGCGTGGCGGCGTCCGAGTGGCTCCTGCCCGACTACGGCTGGCGGGCCCTGTTCGTCTTTGGCGCGGTAGTAACTGCCGTGCTCATCCCGGTGGTGATGCTGGCGGTTCCCGAGACCGCCGCCTTTCACGCCGCGAAGCGTAACTTGGCGGGCGTCAACCGCACACTCGCCGCGTTCGGAAAGCCGGCCATCGCTGACTTGCCACCGATCGAGGGAGCAGCCGCCAAGCCGAGAGTGACGGACATCCTGTCGAACCCGCAGCTGCGGCCGGTCACGCTGTTGCTGGCGTTCGGGTACATGTTCCACACGATCACATTCTATTACATCCTCAAGTTCGCGGTGCAGATCGTGTCTGATTACCCGCCGGGCTATCCGCCCCCGGTCGCCGCTACCGTGCTGACCTGGGCCAATGTCGGCGGTTTTCTCGGCAGCCTGACGTTTGGCTTCGTGATGGCGAGGATCGGCATCAAGTGGCCGACCGCGCTGATGCTCCTGATCGGCTCCGTCGCCGTGGCCGCCTTCGGCCTTGGGCGAGATACGATCTCAGGCTGGCAATGGGCGACGATCCTGACCGGGTTCTTCACCAACGCGGCCATCAGCGGCTACTATGCCGCGTTCGCCCGGGGCTTCCCCGCTTATGCGCGGGCGACAGGAACCGGCTTTGTGCTCGGCATCGGACGGCTCGGAGCGGCAGGCAGCCCGATCATCGCCGGCGCGCTGTTCACGGCCTTGGGCAATGATCAGCTCCTGACCGTATCGATAATCATGGCGATGGGTTCCGTGCTGTCGCTGATCCTGTTCCTGATGCTGCCCGAACGGGTTGGTGACGATGTGGTCGGACTCACTGCTGTCGCGGAGCCTGCGCAGATGGCCCCTGCATGACGACCGCCGATGAAAGCTAGGGCCGCCGTCGCCTTTGCGCCCAAGCAGCCGCTCGAGATCGTCGAACTCGATCTCGACTCCCCCCGCGCGGGCGAGGTGCTGGTCGAGATCATGGCCACGGGCATCTGCCATACCGACGCCTACACGCTCGACGGGCTGGATTCCGAGGGGCTGTTCCCTTCGGTGCTGGGCCACGAAGGCGCGGGGATCGTGCGCGAGGTCGGTCCGGGGGTTACCAGCGTCAAGCCCGGCGACCACGTGATCCCGCTGTACACGCCCGAGTGCCGCCAATGTAAATCGTGCCTCAGCGGCAAGACCAACCTGTGCACCGCGATCCGCGCCACCCAGGGCAAGGGGCTGATGCCCGACGGGACCAGCCGGTTCTCGTACAAAGGCGAGACGATCTTCCACTACATGGGCTGTTCGACGTTCTCGAACTTCACCGTGCTGCCCGAGATCGCGGTCGCCAGGATCCGCGAGGATGCGCCGTTCAAGACCAGTTGCTACATCGGCTGCGGGGTCACCACCGGGGTCGGCGCGGTGACCAATACCGCCAAAGTCCAGGCCGGCGATAACGTGGTGGTGTTCGGGCTCGGCGGGATCGGGCTCAACGTCATCCAGGGCGCGCGGCTGGTCGGCGCCGACAAGATCATCGGCGTCGACATCAATCCCGAGCGCGAGGCATGGGGTCGCCAGTTCGGCATGACCCATTTTCTCAACTCCGCCGGCCTGAGCCGCGAGGAAACCGTCGCCCGAATCGTCGAGCTGACCGACGGCGGGGCCGATTATACCTTCGATGCCACCGGCAACACCGAAGTCATGCGCACCGCGCTCGAAGCGTGCCATCGCGGGTGGGGCACCAGCGTGGTGATCGGCGTGGCGGAGGCAGGCAAGGAAATCGCCACCCGCCCGTTCCAGCTGGTCACCGGGCGCAACTGGCGCGGGACCGCGTTCGGCGGCGCCAAGGGCCGCACCGATGTGCCCAAAATCGTCGACTGGTACATGGACGGCAAGATCCAGATCGACCCGATGATTACCCACGTCCTGACGCTTGAGGACATCAATCGCGGCTTCGACCTGATGCACAGCGGCGAGAGCATTCGCAGCGTCGTCGTTTACTGATTTTTCAAGGAGCAAAAACATGTTCAATCACGCATTTCTCGGCACCAATAACATTGAGAAGGCCCGCCATTTCTACGACAAGGTGATGGGTGCGCTCGGTTTCGAAGGTCACGCACTCCCGCACGGCACCGTCTATCCCAGCGAAGCCGGGTCGCTGATCGTGGCCAAGCCGGCGAACGGCGAAGACGCCACCGTGTCGAACGGCCATACGCTGGGCCTCAAGGCCAAGAGCTATGACGAAGTCGACGCATGGCACAAGGCGGGGCTCGACGCCGGCGGCACTGATGAAGGCGCGCCGGGTTTCCGCAAAAACAGCCCGGGCAACATGTACGGCGCTTATCTCCGCGATCCCGACGGCCACAAGATCTGCGCCTTCACGCCCAACGTCGGTGAACGCTGAGTGTACAGCCATGTCATGGTCGGGACTGACGATCCCGACGCCGCCCGCAAATTCTATGATGCAACGTTCGAGGCGCTGGGGATCACCGGCCAGCACACCCCGAATGGCGCATTCTACGGCTCGCCTGAAACCGGCATGTTCGGCATCGGCAAACCACGCGACGGGCAGCCGGCAACGCATGCCAACGGCGGAACGATTGGCCTAAATGCCCAGACCAAGGACCAGGTCCAGGCCTGGCACCAGGCCGCATTGGCAAACGGCGGGACGTGTGACGGGCCGCCGGGCAAACGCGACATGGCCGAAATGCCGCTCTACGGTGCTTATGTCCGCGATCCGGTGGGCAACAAGCTGTGCGCCTTCTGCCACGGGGAAGCGGCCAAATAAGGTGACGATCGAAACCGTCACCGAGACCAGAAGCTTCGGCGGTACCCAAGGCGTCTATCGTCACGAATCGAAGGAGACGGACACCGCGATGACGTTCGCGGTGTTCGTCCCTGATCATGCGCCCGAGGCTAAGCTGCCGGTGCTGTGGTATCTGTCGGGACTGACTTGCACGCACGCCAATGTCATGGACAAGGGCGAGTACCGACGGGCCTGCGCCGAGCACGGGGTGATCTTCATTGCGCCTGACACCAGCCCGCGCGGGGACGGCGTGCCCGACGCGGAGGGTTATGATTTCGGACAGGGGGCGGGCTTTTACCTCGATGCGACGGCCCAACCGTGGGCGGCAAATTTCCGCATGCGCAGCTATCTCGAGCATGAGTTGCCGGCGCTGATCGCCGAGCACTTCCCCATCGACACAGCGCGCCAGGGGATAACCGGGCATTCAATGGGCGGGCACGGCGCGCTGACCATCAGTCTGCGCAATCCCGGTCGATTCCGCTCGACCAGCGCGTTCGCGCCGATCTGCAGCCCGATTGAGTGCCCGTGGGGTGACAACGCGCTCGGCGGCTATCTCGGCCCAGACCGGGGAAACTGGCGGCAGTACGATGCCTGCGCGCTGATCGCCGACGGCGCGCGCCTACCCGACTTGCTGGTCGACCAGGGAACCGCCGACAAGTTCCTCGACGAGCAACTCAAGACTCATTTGCTGGACGAAGCGTGCCGCAAGGGGCAGATGCGCGCCACGATCAGGATGCAGGTTGGCTACGACCATTCCTATTTCTTCATCAGCACATTCATGGCCGATCACATCGCCTGGCATGCCGAAAGACTGACTCAATGAGCACCAAGGAACAGCGGATCGGCGAGATTGTCGCTGGCCACGCGCAGACCGAAGGCGCGTTGCTGCCGATCCTCCACGACGTGCAGGCCCAATTTGGCTGCGTCGACGGTGAAAGCGAAGCGCTGATCGCGCACGGCCTGAACCTGAGCCGCGCGGACGTGCACGGGGTGGTCAGCTTCTACCACGATTTCCACGATCACGCCGACAGCCGTCCCGAAGTGCAAATCTGCCGTGCCGAGGCATGCAAGGCACGCGGGGTCGAGGCGCTGATGCAGGCCGCAACGAAGGCCGCCGGCGACCGGGTGAAGCTCCACAGCGTCTATTGCCTCGGGCTCTGCAGCGTCGGTCCGGCGGCGCGGGTGGGCGACCGACTCCACGCGCGGCTCGATCGCGCCGGCCTGGTCCAGGTGATCGAGGCCGCCCGATGATTGTGCGCATTTCCGATGACGCGCTGGCCCGCGCCGTGGGTGCCGACGAACTGGCCACCGCATTCGCCGATAAAGGCCACGAAGTTCAGCGCGTCAGCAGCTGGGGCATGCACTGGCTCGAGCCGTTGGTGGAGATTAGCGGCATCGGCTGGGGCCCGGTCACGCTTGGCGATGTCGATGCCATTATCGACGGCGGCGCCGACGCGATCTGCATCGGTCCGATCGCCGCGCACCCCTTTATCGCACGCCAGCAGCGGCTGACGTTCGCCCGCGCCGGCAAGACGCGGCCGACCAGCCTGGAAGACTATGCGGCAACCGGCGGCTGGGACGGCCTTAAGCGGGCGCGCCAGATCGGCGGCGCGCGGATCGTCGAGGAAGTGACCCAGTCGGGCCTGCGCGGCCGCGGCGGGGCGGGCTTCCCCGCTGGTATCAAGTGGAACACCGTCGCCCAGACCATTGGCGCGCAGAAGTACATCGTGTGCAACGCCGACGAAGGCGACAGCGGCACCTTTGCCGACCGCATGCTGATGGAAGGCGATCCGTTCCAGTTGATTGAAGGCATGGCCATCGCCGGCGAGGCGGTCGGCGCCGACCAGGGCTACATCTACGTTCGCAGCGAATACCCCGACGCGATCCGCAAGCTCAAAGCCGCGCTGGCGCTGTGCGGCGCGATCATCGCCCCGTTCCGTTGTGAAGTGCGCGTCGGGGCCGGGGCTTATGTGTGCGGCGAGGAAACTTCGCTCCTCAACAGCCTCGAGGGCAAGCGCGGTGAAGTGCGCGCCAAGCCGCCCCTGCCGGCGATCCAGGGCCTGTTCGGCAAGCCGACGGTGGTCAACAACGTGCTGACGCTCGCCGCGGTGCCGCACATCCTCGCGGATGGCGGCTCGGCTCATTACGGCGCGCAGGGCATGGCGCGGTCGAAAGGCACGATGCCGATCCAGCTGGCCGGCAATCTCAAATATGGCGGGCTGTTCGAAACCGCGTTCGGAATCACGCTCGAACAGCTGGTACACGAGATCGGCGGCGGAACGGAAAGCGGCCGCCCGGTCAAGGCGGTGCAAGTGGGCGGGCCGCTGGGCGCTTATCTCCACCCCGACCAGTTCGACATCAGGTTCGATTACGAGGAATACACCGCCGCCGACGCGCTGATCGGCCATGGCGGCATCACCGTGTTCGACGACAGCGCCGACATGGGCGCGATGGCGCGTTTTGCGATGGAATTCTGCGCCGCCGAGAGCTGCGGCAAATGCACGCCATGTCGCATCGGCGCGGTCCGCGGGGTCGAGATCATCGACCGCATCCGCGATGGCGGGCGGGCGGCGGATGCGGTCGAGAGCCAGCCGGTAATGCACAACGCGCCCAAATCCGGCCGTCTGCCCGAACAGGAAATCGAGCTGCTGACAGACTTGTGCGAGACGATGAAGTTCGGCTCGCTGTGCGCGCTTGGCGGGTTCACGCCCTACCCGGTGATGAGCGCTCTCAAGAACTGGCCCGGCGATTTTATGCCGGGAAGCGAAGGCGCGGTGGCAAAGGTGCTCGACCGGAACCAAGCTTGAGGATCGCGGCATGATCCTGGGCATCGTGCTTGCGGGCGGCCAGTCGACCCGCTTCGGGAGCGACAAGGCGCTCGCCGAGCTCGCCGGCCACACCCTGCTGGCGCGCGCGTTCGACACGCTGACGGGGTTTTGCGAGCTGGTGGTCATCGCCGGGCGCGAGCGTGGGCCGGGCCATTGCATCCCCGACTGGCCGCAGCCAGGCATGGGCCCGCTCGCCGGGATTGCCGCGGGGCTGCACCTGGCACGCGACGACGGTTATGCCAGCGTGCTGACGTGCGGCGTGGATTCGGTCGGCCTGCCCGACGACTTGCTCGAATTGCTCGGCCCCGGCCCGGCCTATCTCGCCGATCAGCCGGTGGTGGGCCACTGGCCGGTGGGAACCGTGACGGCCATCGAAGCGCTACTGTCGAGCGATGCGAAACATTCGATGCTTGCGTTCGCGGGCGCGATTGGCGCAACAGCCGTGAACATCGGCGCCAAACCTGCTAATATCAATACACCGGCGGACCTCGCAGCGCTTGGGGCCGTGATGGAGCAAGACGATGGGATTTGAACGCCAGGCGGATTTCGGCACCCCCGAGGTCGCCTCCGACGAGATGGTCAGCCTGACGATCGACGGGCGCGCAGTTACCGTTCCGGCGGGTACCAGCGTGATGCGCGCTGCATCTGAGATCGGCAGTGCCATTCCCAAGTTGTGCGCGACCGACAACATGCAGTCGTTCGGCAGCTGCCGGTTGTGCCTGGTCGAGATTGACGGCGCACGCGGAACGCCTGCCAGCTGCACCACGCCGGTCATGCCGGGGATGAAGGTCCATACGCAGACCCCGCGGCTGGAGAAGCTGCGCAAGGGGGTGATGGAACTGTACATCTCCGATCACCCGCTCGATTGCCTGACGTGCAGCGCGAACAACGATTGCGAACTGCAGGACCAGGCTGCTGCGGTCGGCCTGCGCGACGTGCGCTACGGCTATTCGGGCGACAATCACCTCGGGCTGACCACCGACGTGTCCAACCCGTACTTCGATTTCGACCCGAGCAAGTGCATCGTTTGTTCGCGCTGCGTGCGCGCGTGCGACGAAGTCCAGGGCACTTTCGCGCTGACGATCGACGGGCGCGGGTTTGCCAGCATGGTCAGCGCGGGTCAGGACAAGGACAACTTCCTCAGTTCGGAATGCGTCAGCTGCGGCGCCTGTGTTCAGGCGTGCCCGACGGCGACTTTGCAGGAAAAGAGCGTCAAGGCGATCGGCAAGCCCGAACGCAGCGTGGTCACCACCTGCGCCTATTGCGGCGTCGGATGCACTTTCCGGGCCGAAATGCGCGGCGAACAACTGGTACGGATGGTTCCATACAAGGACGGCAAGGCCAATCGCGGGCACTCCTGCGTCAAGGGCCGCTTCGCCTATGGCTATGCCAAGCACGACGACCGCATTCTCAACCCGATGATCCGCGATTCGATCGACCAGCCGTGGCGCGAAGTCAGCTGGGAGGAGGCGATCGGGTTCTCCGCCGCCAAGATCAACGCGATCAAGGCCACCCACGGGGCGCAGGCTCTGGGCGGGATCACCTCGAGCCGGTGCACCAACGAAGAGACGTTCCTGGTCCAGAAGCTGATCCGCAGCGCGTTCGGATCGAACAACGTCGATACTTGCGCGCGGGTGTGCCACAGCCCGACCGGCTACGGCCTCAAGACCACTTTCGGGACCAGCGCGGGGACGCAGGATTTCGACAGCGTAATGGACGCCGATGTCATGCTGGTGATCGGTGCCAACCCCACCGACGGACACCCGGTTTTCGCCAGCCGGATGAAGCGCCGGCTGCGCCAGGGGGCCAAGCTGATCGTGATCGACCCGCGCCGGATCGATCTGGTCCGCAGCCCCCATATCGAAGCCGCGCATCACTTGCCGCTCCAGCCCGGCACCAATGTCGCGGTGCTGACCAGCATCGCCCACGTGATCGTGACCGAAGGCCTGGCCGACGAGGCATTCATCCGCGAACGGTGCGACTGGGACGAATATCAGGATTGGGCCGCGTTCGTGTCCGACCAGCGCCACAGCCCCGAAACGCTTGAGCCCGTGACCCGCGTGCCCGCCGCCAGCGTGCGCGAGGCGGCGCGGCTCTATGCCACCGGCGGCAACGGCGCGATCTACTACGGCCTCGGCGTGACCGAGCACAGCCAGGGTAGTTCGACCGTGATGGCGATCGCTAACCTGGCGATGGTCACCGGCAACATCGGCCGCCCGGGCGTGGGCGTGAACCCGCTGCGCGGGCAGAACAACGTCCAGGGCGCGTGCGACATGGGCAGCTTCCCGCACGAGTTGCCCGGCTATCGCCACATCCACGATGCCGAGACCCGCGCGCTGTTCGAGAGCGACTGGGGCGTCACGCTCGACCCCGAGCCGGGCCTCAGGATCAACAACATGCTCGATGCCGCGGTCGATGGCACGTTCAAGGCGATCTACATTCAGGGCGAGGATATCCTCCAGTCTGATCCTAACACCCAACATGTCTCCGCTGGCCTCGCCGCGATGGAGCTGGTCATCGTCCACGACCTGTTCCTGAACGAGACCGCCAATTACGCGCACGTGTTCCTGCCCGGCAGCACATTCCTCGAAAAGAACGGCACCTTCACCAATGCCGAACGGCGCATTCAGCCGGTCCGCAAAGTAATGGAACCGGCCAACGGGTACGAGGACTGGCAGGTCACCCAGCTGCTCGCCAACGCCATCGGGGCGAACTGGGAATACACACACCCGAGCCAGATCATCGACGAGATCGCGCGCCTGACGCCCAGCTTCGCCGGGCTGTCGTGGGATGATCTCGACAAGCGCGGATCGGTTCAGTGGCCGATCAACGAAGCGCACCCCGACGGCAGCCCGGTGATGCACATCGAAGGGTTCGTGCGCGGCAAGGGCAAGTTCGTGGTGACCGATTACGTCCCCACCGACGAGAAGACTGGGCCGCGCTTCCCGCTGCTGCTGACCACCGGGCGCATCCTGAGCCATTACAACGTCGGCGCCCAGACCCGGCGCACCGCCAACGTCGCGTGGCACCCCGAAGACTTGCTCGAAATGCACCCCACCGATGCCGAGAACCGCGGCCTCAACGACGGTGACTGGGCCAAGCTCAACAGCCGCACGGGCGAGACCACGCTGCGCGTAAGGGTTACCGACCGGGTCGCGCCGGGGGTGGTCTACACCACCTTCCACCACCCGGCGACGCAGGCCAACGTTGTCACTACCGATTATTCCGACTGGGCGACCAATTGCCCCGAGTACAAAGTCACCGCGGTCCAGGTCATGCCGTCCAACGGCCCGAGCGACTGGCAGGAGGAATATACCGAGCTGTCCGAACGGTCGCGCCGGATTGCCGGTGAGGAGTTGGAGGCGGCCGAATGAGTGGCACCGGACATGGCGGGACCATTGCCCGGCTACGCCGCATGGCCGATCAGATCGCGCTCAATTTCGCCGCGATCGGGCAGGACGATGCGGTGCTGGCGACGGCCGACCACATCTACCAGTTTTGGGATCCGCGGATGAAGGCGGCGATCTTTGCCGATGACCGGGCGCTGCTTAGCCCGATCGCGCGCGGCGCGATCGACCACCTCGCGAGCGGCGCACACCCTGCTTCGCAAACCCGCGCCACCCAATTCAACACCGCCCACGAGGTCGGCCATTCCGACGCCGGCTGAGCCGGTTGAGGTCACCCGCGACGGAGCGCGTCGCTCGATACGGCGTGAGTGGGTGCCCGAGGCGCCGGTTGCGCTCGAATTCAATGGGCTGAGCTATGCCGTAATGATGGCGACGCCTGCCGACCTGGCGGATTTTGCGCTCGGGTTTGCCTTGACCGAGGGGCTTGCCAAATCGCCCGGCGACCTGACCGACATCGCCATCGCCGAAGTCGAGCATGGCTGGATCGTCCGCGCGCAGTTGACCGGCCTGGGGATCGAACAATTGACCGACCGGGTCCGCACCCGGGTGGCGGAATCGAGCTGCGGGCTGTGCGGGATCGAAAATCTTGAAGCGGTTACCCGTCCCCTCCCCGCGGTTGCGGACCATGCCCCGCTGGCGGGAGCCGCCATCTTCACCGCGCTCAGCGCGTTGCGCGACCATCAGCCGCTGACCCGCGCCACCGGTGCCGCCCACGCGGCTGCGTTCTGCGCGCCCGACGGGTCCATCGTCCACGTCCGCGAAGATGTCGGCCGCCACAACGCCATGGACAAGCTCATCGGCGCGCTGGCCATGGCCGCGCACGATCCAGCCGATGGCTTCATTCTGTCGACCGCGCGCTGTTCGTACGAAATCGTCGAGAAAGCGGTCCGCGCCGGAGCTACCCGGCTCGTCACCGTGTCGCTTCCAACCTCCCTCGCCGTCGAACGTGCGGCGGCTGCTGGATTGAGCCTGTGGTGCCTGGCGCGCAATGACAGCTTCCTGAGCCTTAACAACGGTTCAGCGTGATATCGGCACGTTTGCACAAATCTCGTGAACCAATCGGCAGCACCGTCGTTGAAGGGCATCGAGCTGATGGAACGGGACGAATTGTTCGCAACCCTCCTGGCTCTAGAGGAGAGACCGATGAACAATAACGGTGGCGGCGAAGGCCTGGGCGATAAAATTGACGGTGCGCTCGACGGGTATGACGATCCCAATCGCGGACCCCTCGATCGCGCGGCGAATGCGCTCGACGGACGTGACGATCCCAACCGGGGACCAATCGACCGGGCGGAAAATGCGCTCGACGGCAGGGACGACCCCAACCGTGGACCTATCGACCGGGCAGCAAACGCGCTTGACGGCCGTGACGACCCCAATCGCGGGCCGATCGACCGGGCTGCAAACGCAATGACCGGGGGCACCGGCGGACTGGCCGCAGCCACCGGCACCACCCATGGCGCATCGATGACGACGGGCGGCGGTGTGATCTCCGCGGTTTTCGACACCGATGAAGAGGCGCGCGATGCCGTGACCGAACTGCGCAGCGCCGGCGTTGACGACGCCTCGCTGTCATTGCTCACCCAGCATCGCGGCACCACCACGACGACGAACGTCGATGGCGAAATCGTCGATGAGGAACACGCCAACCTGCTGCGGGGCATCCTCGGCGGGGGCGCGTTGGGCGCTGGTCTTGGCGTGGCGGCATTGGCTATCCCAGGCGTCGGCCCGCTGGTCGCTGCCGGCGCAATCGCAGCCTCCGCGGTTCCGGGTGCCATGGGCATCGGCGCTCTTGCCGGCGCCGCGCTTGGCAGCTTGAACGAGGCGCTCAAATCGCACGGCGTGAGCGACGAGGATGCTGCGTACTACGGCGATCGGATGAAAGGTGGCGGCGTGCTTGTCACGGTCCATCCGCAAGACGGCGCCGACCGGCAGCTCATCCAGGAGACCCTTTACTCCAACGGTGGCCACAACGCTTCACGCTCAAAGCCGATGTGACGATTCGGGAGGCGGGGCACGGTTGTGTTCCGCCTTACCGGCTGAGCAAATAAACCGCATATTCCGCACGCCAGTTGGCGCCCGCCGAGCCCAGATCGCGGTCCCCACTGAAGAACCAGCTGCGTTCGATCTTGACGCCTTTGTCTCGCACCAACTGGACGAAGTCGGTCACGGTGACGTGGTGAATATTCTGGGTTTCGTACCAGCTGACCGGAAGATGCCGGGTGACCGGCATGCGCCCGTTCCACAAAAGCGAGGCCCGCATTTTCCAGTGCGCAAAATTGGGGAAGCTGACGAACGCCTGGCGGCCGATCCGCAGCAGTTCCGCGAGCATCAGGTCGGGTCGCTCTGCCGTTTGCAGCGTCTGGCTGAGAATAGCATAATCGAACGCCCCGTCGGGGTAATCGGCCAAGTCGCGGTTCGCATCCCCCTGAACCGCGGACAGCCCGCGCGCGACGCACTTCTCCACTTCCGCCGGATCGATTTCCATGCCGCGCGCATCAATCCCCTTGTCGTCGCGCAGCACCGCCATAAGTTGCCCGTCGCCGCACCCGACATCGAGCACCCGCGCACCGGCAGGGACATGGCGCGCGATCACGGCCAAGTCGGGGCGCAGCTCAGCCATTGAGAAACCCCGCCACAACGCGGTCGAGCGCGGGCACATCGAGCAGGAAGCTGTCATGGCCGTGGGGCGCGGACAGTTCGACGAAGCTGACGGGTGCGGCGCCGGCGTTGAGCGCGTGGACCACGGCGCGCGATTCGGCGGTTGGATAGAGCCAGTCGGTATCGAAGCTGATCACGCAGAACCGCGCGGTCGAGCCCACGAAAGCATCGGCCAGGCGGCCACCGTGCTCTTCGGCCAGGTCGAAATAATCCATCGCCCGGGTAATGTAGAGATAACTGTTGGCGTCAAACCGGTCGCTGAAGGCGATGCCCTGGTGACGCAGGTAACTCTCGACTTGGAAATCGGCGTCGAAACCAAAGCTTTTCGCGTCACGATCCTGCAGCCGGCGGCCGAACTTGTCGGTCAGCCCCGCCTCGCTCAGATAGGTGATGTGCGCCGCCATGCGCGCCACCGCGAGGCCTTTCTCGGGCCCTCTGCCAGCGCTGTAATAATCCCCGCCCCGCCAACCGGGATCGGCCATGATCGCCTGCCGGCCGACTTCGTGGAACGCGATGTTCTGCGCCGAATGGCGCGCGCTGGTGGCGATCGCCAGGACCCGTGCGGCGCGCTCAGGAAAATTGGACGCCAGGCTGAGCGCCTGCATGCCGCCCATCGACCGCCGACCACCGCATGCAACCGCGCGATCCCGAGCGCATCGAGCAACGCGACTTGCGCCCGGACCATGTCGCGCACGGTGATGACCGGGAATCGCATGGCCCAAGGCTGCCCATCGGGCGCAAGACTGGCGGGCCCGGTCGAGCCCATGCACCCACCGATCACATTCGCGCAAATGACGTGGTAGCGGTTGGTGTCGATTGGCCTACCCGGTCCCACCATGCGATCCCACCACCCTGGCTTGCCGGTGATCGGGTGCGGGCTGGCAAGGTGCTGGTCGCCGGTCAGCGCGTGCGGCACGAGGATCGCGTTGGCCTTGTCCGCCGCAAGCTCGCCGTAAGTCTCATAAGCGATCGTCACGCGTTCGAGCGACTGCCCGCTGTCGAGCGGGAGCGGCGCATCCAGCAGCAGACTGGGCGAGGGCGAGAAGAGCGCGGTGGCCATGCGGAGGCGGGGATTGGGGCGGCGCGCCCGGGCTGTCAATTGCCGCGCCGTGCGGTTATGCGCGCTGCCGTGAGCGAGACGGGCCCTCAGCTGAAGCCGTGGATCGCGGCGATCCATGCCTACGTCCCGGGTGCGAGCGCTGGCACGGGCGGCGCACCTCTGGTCAAGCTGTCGGCGAACGAGAACCCGCTCGGCTCTAGCCCGGCCGCGCTGGCGGCGCGTAGCGAGGCGGTCCAGCCGTCGCTTTATCCCGACCCCGACAGTAGCGCCCTGCGCGCCGCGATTGGACGAGTCCACGGGCTCGACCCGGCGCAGATCGTATGCGGGGCGGGCTCAGGCGAACTGCTGGCGCTCGCGGCCACCGCCTATGCCGGACCCGGCGATGAGATCGTATATTTCCGCTACGGCTTTTCGCTTTACGAGATCATCACCCGGCGATGCGGAGCGACCCCGGTCGAAGCTCCCGATGCCGATTACGCGACCGATGTCGATGCCATGCTCGCCTGCGTGACCGAGCGCACGCGGATGGTGTTCCTGGCCAACCCAAACAACCCCACAGGCAGTTACTTGCCGCGCGCCGAGCTGGCGCGGCTGCACGCCGCGCTGCCCGGCAGCGTGCTCCTGGTGCTCGACCAGGCCTATGCCGAATACGTCGAGCCGGGAGACGACGACGGTGGTCTCGCGCTCGCCGCAGACCACCCCAATGTCCTGGTCACGCGGACATTTTCCAAAGCCTATGGCCTGGCCGGCGAGCGAGTCGGCTGGGCCACCGGTGCACCGCCGCTGATCGATGCGCTCAACCGGCTGCGCGGCCCGTTCAACGTCAACAACGGGGCCCAGGCCGTGGTGACCGCCGCGCTCGCCGACCAGGCGTTCGTCAGCCACTCGCGGGCGCACAATCGCGCCGAGCGACAACGCTTTGTCGAAGCGGTCGAAGCGCTCGGCAACCACGGCCTGCGCGCGGTCCCGAGCGAGGCGAATTTTGTCCTCGTGCTGTTCGAAGGCGCGCTGACCGCGGCGGCCGCACTCGCGGCCTTGGCGGACGCCGGCTATGCGGTCCGGCACTTGCCCGGCCAGGGCCTGCCGCACGCCTTGCGCATCACCATCGGCACCGCCGATCAAATGAAGCAGGTCGCCGCCGTGCTGCGCGTGATGGCAGAAGGCGCGCGATGACCTTCGCGCGCATCGCCATCGTCGGCTTGGGCCTGATCGGGGGCTCGATCGGGCTGGCGGTGCGGGAGCACCTGCCGGGGGTCACCACACGCGGCTACGATTCTGACCCGGCAGTGCGTGAGCGCGCGCGCGCGCGGCGCCTGGCGGACCAGATTGACGACGATCCCGCGGACACCGTGGCCGGGGCCGACCTGGTCATCCTGTGCGTGCCGGTGGGGGCGATGGGAGAAGCGGCGCGCGCCATTGCGCCCAGCCTCGCGCCCGACACGCTGGTGAGCGACGTCGGCTCGTCCAAGCAGGCGATCACCCGCGCGCTCGCCGAAGCGCTGCCAAGCAACGCCGTGATCCCCGCGCATCCGGTGGCCGGCACCGAGCACAGCGGACCCGATTCCGGGTTTGCCACGCTGTTCCACCAGCGCTGGTGCATCGTCACGCCGCCGGCCGACGCCGATCCGGCCCAAGTGGCCGCCCTGGTCGCGTTCTGGGAAGCGCTCGGGGCGATGGTCGAGACGATGGATGCCGAGCATCATGATCGGGTGCTCGCGGTGACCAGCCACATCCCCCACCTGATCGCCTACACCATCGTCGGAACCGCCTCCGACCTTGAGGAAGTCACCCGCAGCGAAGTGATCAAGTACTCGGCCGGGGGCTTCCGCGACTTCACCCGCATCGCGGCTTCTGACCCGACGATGTGGCGCGACGTGTTCCTCAACAATCGCGAAGCGGTGCTGGAAATGCTCGACCGTTTCCTCACCGACCTGGCGCTGATGCGCGAAGCGATCCGCGCGAACGATGGCGAGACGATGTTCGACTGGTTTACCCGCACGCGCGCGATCCGCCGCTCGATCGTCGCGCTGGGTCAGGACGACCCGCGGCCCGACTTCGGGCGCAAGGATCACCTGGGCTAGACGTTCAGGACATTGATCGCGGCGAGCACGCGGGTTTCAATGTCCTCGCGCGATAGGCCGGGCGCAATCGGTTCGCCGAATGCGAGCGTGATCGTGCCGGGCCGTTTGATCCAGCGGTGATAAAGCGGCCCACTGTCGACCGCTACGGGCACGACCGGCAGGCGGAGCAGCTTGTAGATCCCGGCAAATCCCGCCTGCAGCGGCGCGCGCGTGCCGTGGGGGACGCGCGTGCCCTCGGGGAAGATCGCCAGCGGCCGGCCTGTCGCGGCGAAGCGCCGGGCATCGGCGAGCATCTCGCGCAGCCCCTTGGCGCCCTGGTCGCGCGCCACCGCGACCGAACCGTAAGCCTTGGCGACTTTGCCCCACCCGGGAATCTTGTACAGCTCAGCCTTGCCGAACGGCACCGGGTGATCGAGCAGGTTCGGCAGGTCGATCGCTTCGAAAAAGCTTTCGTGCTTGATCGCGAAAAGGGTGGGGCCGGGCGGCTGATGGCCGGTCACATGTACTTTGATGCCGACGATCGCGAGGCACCGGCGGTGATAGCGCGACCACCCATCGGGACCCCATCTCAGCCGGCCCGGTGTCACCACCATCGCCACCATCGAGACCAGCACGAAAAACACGCTGCCGCTGTAGAACGCGAAGTAGAACAGCAGGCTGCGTAACGCGTGCATCACTAAAGCAGCTGCGTCAGCCAGGTGGCGAGCAGCTTGTGGTATTCGAGAAACAGGATCCACAGCGACGGCTGGGTCCGCACCGCGTCGCGCACCACGGTCACTCGCGGCGGCAGCGTGGCGGCAAGCTCGAGCGCGAACCGACGCATGTGCCAGTCGGCGGTGACCAGCCGGATCGACCGCAGCTTGCCCGAGGCTACCCAGTCGGCGGTCTCGCGCGCGTTGCCGCGCGTATCGAGTGCCGCGAAGCCGAGCGTGACGCAGCATTTCATCGTGGACGCCGGGACCTGGTATTCGGCCGCGAACTCGTTCGGGCGCACTTCGGCATCGACCCCGCTGACCAGCATCCTGGGCGCCGCTCGCTGTTGCAGCAGCGCCAGCCCGCGCTGGATGCGCCCGCCGCTGCCGGTGGGCACGACGATGGCGTCGGTCGTGCGCGCGCCGAGCGGGCGAGGCAGCGCGATCGCAAACCACAAGAATCCGAATATCCACGCGACCAGCGCGAGTGCGAGAACGCGACGGATCACAAGATCCGCCTCAGCGCGGCCAGCACCGTCACCCGTGCGGTCAGGATCGCCAGTACCACGCCGATGACTGGAACGAGCGCCAGGAGCACCCAGTCGACCGGATCGAGCCCGCCACCGGCGACCATGCCCGAACCGAGCGCGGCGAACTGATGACCGAGCAACAAGGCCGCGGCCAACCCGAGGCCAAGCCCGACCACGCCCCCGACCGCCGCATCGACCGCGATCGAGCGCTGGAACACCCCGGCGATCTGGCGATCGGTCCCGCCCAGCAGATGGACGATTTCGATCGTCTCGCGGTTGCCGCCCAGCGCGCTGCGCGCCGCCAGCCACACCGCCGCTGCGCTGGTAGCCGCGAGCAGCAAGATAAGCCCGGCGGCAAGATACTGGAACGAACCAATGGCGTCGAACACCGGAGTCAGCCAGCCGGCCTGCGCGTCGATCCGCGCCGACGGGACCGATGCCGTCAGCATCTGGCGCATTTCGGCGAGACGCCGCGCCGTGACCGGGCCAGCCAGCCGCACGTCGATCAGCGCCGGAATCGGCACCGCGTCTTCTTCGGCGGCCGCACCTTGGCCGAGCCACGGCTCGAGCAGGGCGGCGAGCTCGGAATCAGGCACGCGGCGGACTTGCCTGACGTCCTCGCGGTTGGTCAGCATCGCCACCGCGACCTCGACCTGCCGGTTGCGCTCGACTGGCGCGGCTTCGACGATCTGCACCGTCAGCCCGCCTTCTATCTCCGAGCGGGCGTGATGGGCCAGGTTGCTCAGCGCCAGGCCGGCGGACGCCGCCATGACGGTCAGCGCGATCATGATCGCGATCACCCACGGCATGGGCCCGGCGAGCCGGGTCTGCGGCACCAAGCCGGGATTGCGGCGGACCTTCACGCGCTCACGGCCTCGCGCCGCGGCGGATATCGCAAGGCACCGGTCGGATCGCTCAACCGCCCGCGGTCGAGCCGCATGATCAGTGATTCCGGAACTTTCTTGAGCAGATGCAGATCGTGCGTCGCCACCACCACGGTCGTTCCAAGGCGATTGAGGGCCTCGAATAGGCGCAGCAGCTTGAGCGCCATGTCTGGATCGACGTTGCCGGTCGGCTCGTCCGCGACGAGGATCTCAGGGCGCGCGATGACCGCACGGGCGATCGCCACGCGCTGCTGCTCCCCGCCGGACAAGGTCGCGGGGCGGGCGTCGCTGCGCAAGTCGAGCCCGACCCATTCGAGCATGTCGGCCACCGGCTTCCTGATTTCGGCCTCGGGCACGCCCGAAACCCGCAGGGGCAGCGCCACGTTGTCGAACGCAGAGAGGTGCTGGACCAGCCGGAAATCCTGGAACACCACGCCGATCCGCCGGCGGAACGCGGGCAGCCTGGCGCGCGGCTGGGTAATCACGTCGGTTCCGAACATGCGGATGACCCCGCGTGAGGGCCGCTGCGCCAGATACATCAGCCGCAGCAATGACGTCTTGCCCGCGCCGCTGGCGCCGGTGAGGAAATAGAAGCTGCCCGGATAGAGCGTGAACGAAACGTCGCTCAGCACCTCGCGGTCGGTGCCATAGCGCAGGCCGACGTTGTCGAACTGGACCATGCTGCCCTCCCCGCCACTCACGGCTGGCCTCGCGGGCGGGCAGGTCGGCGGATGGAAACGGGCATCTGGGGGGCCTATAGCCGGTGTTCTCTGGGGAAAAAAGCGGCCCATCACCGCTTCACCGGTTCGTGCGCGCTTGTTGCCCTGTGCGCCACGGCATAGGCTTCGCGGTGCAATGATCATCTCCTGCCCGGCCTGCTCGACGCGCTACGTGGTCCCCGATAGTGCGGTCGGTCCCGACGGGCGGACGGTCCGCTGCGCCAAATGTCGGCACAGCTGGTTTCAGGACGGCCCGGCGATTGACCCCGCTGAGCCAAGGGTCCCGCCGTCCCCCGCGCCGTTACCGCCGCCGACCCCACCACCGCCAGCTCAGCCTCGCCCGCCGTCCCCGACTATCGAAACGGCGGCAGCGTCGGAGCCCAGCGTCGCTGCGCCGGTGGCGACATCAGACTTGCCGCAGCGCCAGACGCCCGTCGAACAGGCGCCGCCGCTGGCCGACGAACCGCTGCCGCCACCGCCGCACCAGCCGTCCTATGCGCCGCTCGATGACGGCACATCGCAGTTCGACGCGGCGCCGCCGTTCCGCCGCCGACGCAATATGCTCAAGCTGTGGACCTGGGCAGCAGCGGTGTTCGCGGTGCTGGCCGCCGGCACGATCGTGGCGGTGTCCTACTTTGGCGTGCCTGACTGGGTGCCCGTCGCCCGGCCGGTGTTCGCCCTCGCCCAGCCCGACCTGCAGCTCGATTTCCCGCCCGATCAGCAGGAGCGCCGCCAGCTTCCCAACGGGACCGAGTTCTTCGGCGCGAGCGGGACCATCACCAACACTGGGGCGCAGGCCCAGCGTGTGCCGACGATCCTGATCGTACTGCGCGATGCGCGCGACCGGATCGTCTATTCGTGGGAAGTGGCGCCGCCGCGCCGCAGCCTCGCCCCCGGGGCGAGCGTCTCGGTCAACGAAGCGGTCACCGACGTCCCCCGCTCGGCCCGTTTCGCCGAGATCGGGTGGAAGCCGGACTGACCGCGGGCGAAGCGCGCGACGGACGTTTGCGCGGTCAGCGTGGCTGGCCCGAATTAGTTACCGGGCCGTGCTTGCGGGGGTCATGCCGCTTTGCTAAGGGCGCGCACCTACCAGCCGGGGCCGCCTGACGCGCCCCTGTCGATGTGCGGTCGTGGCGGAATTGGTAGACGCGCAACGTTGAGGTCGTTGTGGGCGAAAGCCCGTGGAAGTTCGAGTCTTCTCGACCGCACCAAGCAGTCCTGAGTGCCCTAGGAGGGCCGCACAGATCGCCGAACTCGCGCCTCAAGTGGCGCGCTTCTGCGGCCTTCAGGCGTTTTCCAGGAAGCAGCTGCAGTCAGAGATCGTCTCGGCCACCACAGTTTTTTCTCGCATGTCAGCGAGGCGTCTCCCAGAGCAGTTAGACTGACTGCAGGAGAGTCTCCGGCGGCCAGGCGCCCATGGCCGCTGCTTCGGCAGCACGTAGTGATAACCGAAAACGGTCGGAGCACCTTCGCCGGTTATCATCCGCCAATCGATGCTTCAGGCGATTTAAACTGCGGCCGTTTTGGAACCGCGGCCATGAGCTCCGACAGACCTGCCAAGATCAGAAGGGAATGTCGTCTTCGTACTCGAAGGGGTTTGCTTGGCTTGCCGGCGAAGGCGCGTCGGGCTTGCCTTTGCTCGGCGCAGATGCGTCGCCGCTAAGGTTGTCCACGATGCATCGCGCGCGTTCGAAGAGTTCGTCGAACGTGAGAATCTCCGGCGATCGGATGTTGCGCCGATAGAGTTCGAAGCACGCGATCTTATCGCCGTTATACCGTAGTTCGGTTGTATTGCCCACGACAAGGTAGCTACGCGGCTCAATCGAATAGACCACTTCGCCCGTTTCGTTGCCATCGCGATCGGTAAGCGGGTCGCGAAAGCGATTGTGGGCAAAATCGTGCGCGGTTTTTTGCGCCTGGGTGACGGCCGCGGAGAGCTCGGCGGATACCGCCCAGCAACCGGAACGGTATTTGTCATCCTGAAGCAGCGCGGTTGCGTCCCGCTTGATTTCGATCAGTACGTACTGGCTGATTTCGGCGCGCGTTCGCATAAGGCCATCCGCCGTCTTGCCTGCTTGCCCATGCGCAGCGCCGGTCGTTCGGGTTTCCAGCTTGTCCCCAACCTTGTCGAGAAAGACGTAGTTCAAGCCGTGCCCGAACACCCAAGGGTGACGTTCGAAGTACGCTTGCCATTCGGCTTCCTTCAGCGACTTGCCAAGCATACCTTCGAACTCGGCTACCGCCGCGCGCTTGGCCGCCACCGCGTATATATCGTGGTGAAGTTGCGGTGATTCCGCGAGTTCTCGAACAACGGCCGCCCCCTTCGAACTGCTCAATAGGGCACTCAAATCACCGACATTCACGTTTTCGAGCGACATTCGAGCCTTGGTCGCTTCGGTCAGATTCAAGTGCGAAAGAAGTGCGACCAATTCCGCCATGCGCGCGGCTTGGAAGTGGTTCACATGTACCGAGCCGTCTTCGCGCCAGCCGTCCGCCTTCGTCCATTTCAGCTTGACGATCTTAAACGAATTGAAATCCGCCTTGTCGCGAACATAGAACGCTTTTACCGCGATCTTGCATCGGGGCGCGAGACTGAACTCGCCGATTAAGGTGTCGTCACCTTCCGTCACGATTGTCGCGAATGCCCCGTCCTTCGCTGTATTGATATACAACTCGTTGGTTCGATAATTGGGCAGATATTCGGCATCGTCCGGCATAATGTCGCCCGATAGCACAGCGCGCGCAAGTAGCGGGAGTCGCCCGGTTGGCGCAGTTCGTTTAGCCGCGCTCGCAACGCGGCCGCATTGACCGTAGCCGTCAAGGTAAGCAGACTGACAGCCGTCTGGAGTTCAGTTCGCGTCCGCTAAGCGCCCAATCTCGGCCGTAGTGCGGCTGATGCGATGATCCCGAAAGCGGAATCTTGCCCGCTTGAGGCTTCTGTCGGCAAAGCGCCCAGTCGCGAATTTTAAAGCTTAAGCTTCAGCCACTCTAGAGCGGTCCAATTGCCAAGAATCGAATATCTGCAGAAGGGCAGGAAACAGCGAAGCGGACAGGAACCTAACTATTCCGCAAGACAAGCAACTGCCGACCGGGTCAGCGCCCTAGTTGACCGGTGGAGCGGAAACAAGCTTGTGTAGCAGGCTCCGAGACCCTTCGTTCCCGACTCTGCATTCGGCAGTTATCTGACTTCCTGGATGCAGCAGATGCAGTTGCGCGATCACCGTTGATATTGCCTCGGTTGCATAACCCTGTCGTTGAAACCGTAAGCGATCCAGTAGCCAATCTCCAGCTTGTCGTCGCTGTGTGCTGGGTGCCTACAACACCGATCAGGCAACTGTTCCATCAGACACTGAGAAAGCAGTTCTCTCCATCGTTACTGCCAATCAGTTCGGCAGCGTCAGACGTACTGAAAGGTGACGTGAGAAAATGATCAACATCAGTGATTGCAGGATGATCGGTAAGGATTGACACCGGGAGGGCATCCGCCGTGATCAAAGCCGGACGCAGAGGCGTCGGGTCTTGCAGAGAGGGAACGCGCTGAGCGATTGTTGCATTGCACTGCAGATAAGCATTCTCGAAGTGTTCGCAAAGCATGGAACGATACGGCAATAGCTCCCGCGCTCGCTCCTCACGGCTCGAAAGCTCCACCAGGCATCAGCCGGGTGCTACGCAGGTTTCATTTCACAGCCGTCCCAATCAGCCGGAGGGTGTTCAAGCCCCGGTCCGTAAGGAAAGGCGAATTTTGAAAGGCTCGCGGATTTAGTCGTGGGCATCAAAATCCGAAAAGGGCTCGGGGTGTCTGAACCAAGACAGCTTCGCGCTGTTTTTGGTTCGGCACCCACAGGTCAAGCGCCGCGCGAGCGCTTGGATATGTTGCTACTTTCTCGAACTGGGTGTGCGGCCAATCACTCCCCCACATAAGCCGATCTACGCCAAGACTGCCGATCAGCGCTTTTGCGGCATTTGTTGCCAAGATCCCGCCCGATTGCGAATCCGGCCCCGAGAGGCGATATGCCCCTGACATCTTGACCCAGGTTCGCCGGGTCTTGCCGAGACCAAGAAGGTATCGGAAGCCCGGGTCTTGAATTCCCAGCTGTGTATCAGGCCGGCCGAAATGATCGATGACCAACCTGGGGCCGCCAGCGAGGATCGAAGGGGCAATCGCCTGAAGCCGAGCAGCCTCGATCTGCACTTCAACAAGCCAATTCAAGTCGGCCAGGTGGCGCAGGTGCGCGCGCCACACTGGCGTCGATAAATCGGGTGTGGGCTGTCCAATTAAATTGAGCCGGACTCCGCGGATTTTTGACTGATGGAGCGCTATTAAGCTCGCGGGCGACACGTCCGGGTCGACTACGGCGATCCCGCGAAGGATGTCACCATGCGATTGCAGAGCACCGAGCAGGTAACTGTTATCGGTACCCAGGAAGCTTGGCTGAACCAAAACCCCGCGATCGATTCCGTTGGCAGCAAGATGGCCCAGGTACTGCGCTGGCGGTGCGTCATAGTCAGGGGCGTAACGTCGTCCCTGTGCCATGGGCAAATCGCGCAGGAAAATGTGCGCGTGAGTGTCAATCGCCCGAATCCGGCTATGCGAAAGCGTCTTTGCCCCGACAATCGATGGGCTCACCATGGCGCTGATCATTCCTCCGAGCACTCTCCGACGTCCGATCACGCCACCACCTCCCGTTGCAAATTGTTTTCGGGCAGCGGTCGATTTGGCAACAGCGCGACGGCGACGATGACCAGGCCGTAAGCCGCAGAAGCATCGATGGCGATTGCGGTGCCAAGCGATATTTTGTCGCTCATGGCTCCGATCAGCACAGGAAAGCCAGCGGCGACCAGCCGTCCCCCGTTGTAGCAGAACCCGACACCCGATCCGCGGGTCTCGGCGGGATAGAGTTCGCTGAACAACGCTCCCATGGTCGCGGGAATTCCCGCCGCGCAAAAGCCGAGTGGGAAACCGAGAAGGATCATCACATTGTCGCTGACGGGCGCCAGAATATAAAGCAGCGCGATGACGATACAGCCTGCAGCGTAGCCCGCTATCGTGGTCCTGCGGCCGAATCGATCGGACAAGCTTCCTGCCACGATGCATCCGATCCAGAAAGCCACGATGATAACCGCAAGGTAGCCGCTGGTTGCAATGACCGAGAGGCCGCGCTCAGTTTTGAGATAGGTCGGCAACCACGAGAACAGGCCATAATACCCGCCATGCGCGCCAATCGCGAGGAGCCCCGCCACCAGGGTGCCGCGCAAGTTTTCCCGACGAAAAACTGAAACCAAGGCCTGGCCTGCGCTGGGAAGGGTCGCACCGTCCGACTTTGCCACGGGCATGCCGGGGCTCAGATTACGGGACAGAAACAGGGCTATAAGTGCTGGCAAAAGCGCGAGCGCGAACAAGACCCGCCATGCCGTCGTTCCCGGCAGCAGTGAAAGAGCAACGGCAGAAGCCAACGCGGCAGCGCCCCAGCCGAGTGCCCACCCGCTTTGAACAACACCCAGCGCACGGCCGCGAAATCGCTCATCGACCGATTCGGCCATCAGCACGGCGCCAGCGGCCCACTCTGCTCCGAAGCCAAACCCCTGCAGGGATCTCGCAAGAAGCAACTGACCCGAGGTTTGGGCCAGCGCGACGAAGATGCTCATCACGGCGAACGCCAAGATCGATCCGCGAAAGGCGGCGAGGCGTCCGTATCGGTCCGAAAGCGCCCCCCCGAACCAGCCACCAATCGCGGTCGTCACCAAAGTCCCGGATGTAATCAATCCCGCATCGGTGCGGGACATCGCAAAGGTGGCGATAATTGCCATGCGATCGCCGGCGAGAGCATCCTGGTAAGTGCGATAACACAGCGCCTCTGGAACGGTCAGTTTGCGCTCACCGGCTGGCATTTGAACCGTGATGCGCCGATCCTGCAATACCTCGAACGGCGAGCTTATCTGCTCTTGCTTCGCCGGCTTGCGGGGTCGCCCGCTTGGGTTGCCGGTTTGCCCCGGCTTGAACCGGGTCGATCGACCTCCATCCTTCTTGTCAGCCACGAGCGGGCTCCCCGGCAATGCGGCGCGCCGTTTTGCCCGTCATGGCGACCCAACGCTCCACGGCCACGTCGACATAGGCGGGATCGATGTCGATCCCGCGGAAACGACGTGCCGTTCGTTCGCAGGCGATCAGCGAAGTGCCGGCACCCAGAAAGACATCCAGCACAAGGTCCCCGCGCCGCGTGACGTCCGAGATGGCCTCGGCCACCATTGCAGTGGGTTTGACCGTGGGATGCAGTTTGAGGTCACCACGCTTGTTGCCGAGGAACGTGTTGACCGATGGATAGTCCCAGACATTCGTCCGGTTGCGACCATGGCGGCCGAGCTCCACAGCATTCAGATGCGGGCCGTCTCCGACCCGGTAAACTGACACCAGCTCGTGCTTCGAGCGGTACAGTGAGCCCATCCCCGCGTTGGACTTGTTCCAGACACACAGATTGAGGAGCTCGCCGTAGAGCTCCCCGCCGACGGGCCACAGGTCCTCCAGGTGGCGCCAGTCCATGCACACGAAGTGCACAGCACCGTTGCGGGAGACGTTCACGCAGGTGCCGAGGGATTCGCTTAGGAATGAGCGGAACTCTTCAGTGCTCAGCTCGCCAGACGCCATCGCGAACTCGCGGTGCTCGCTCTTGACGTTCGCATGCCCCTTGATCGCGACGTTATATGGCGGATCGAGGAAAGCGCAGTCGACTGACTCCCAATTGTCTATGACCTGTTTGACGAAGGCACTGTCGCGCGCATCACCGCAGCCGATCCGGTGGTCACCGAGTTCCCAAATGTCGCCCACCTTGGTTTGGGGTTCGGCATTTACTGCGGGGATGGCCTCATCGTCAGGATCAGTTCTCGGGTTCAGAAGGACGTCTATTTCTCCACCGGAAAAGCCCGTCAGGCCAAGATCGATTTCGATATCGACAGACTGAAGCTTGCCCAGTTCGACGCGAAGCAGCTCGACGTCCCAGCCGGAGTTTAGAGCGATCTTGTTGTCAGCCAGGCGCAGGGCTTTGACCTGAGCGTCGGAAAGCGAGCCTAGCTCGATTACGGGTACTGCCGTCAAAGCCAGCTCGCGAGCCGCCAGGAACCGCCCGTGACCAGCAATGATAACGCCAGCCTTATCGACAAGAATGGGGTTGCCAAACCCTAGCTCATCGATTGATCTCTTGATTTGATCAATCTGTTTACGAGGATGTAGCCGTGCATTGTCAGCGTAAGGAGTTATATCAGCAAGCACTCTATATTCAATCTTAAGCATCAGAATTTGCCTTATTGGCGAGATACGGCGGCAATCCGCCTCTCTCTGACGCTTATTACTATATGGCTCCGCTAAATATGGCAACTGGACGAATTTATAGGGATATTTCCGGACCGGGACCCTCATGACAAAATAGCCCCAGCACCGCCCGCGGTCGGCGCTGTTAAGGCCTCTTGAGCCTCTGTTAGGGTGCGATTTCCGCCCTGTTCCGAGGATGATCAGGGAGCCTTCTTTCAGGCCCGCAAGTGGCGGATTCAGCGTAGTTTTTTTGGACCTGCCAGCTCACGTCGAT
>JBDSUJ010000046.1:0-38534 GCA_039927815.1 Croceibacterium sp.
CCGGGCGATCATGCTGATTTCTCCTACCTAGATCTGCCCGCGGCAGGGGCCCAGCCGCGCCCGGAGGAATCCTGCGCCGCGGAGGAGACGTTTCCGCTGTGCACCGACCTGATCCGGGTTCTGGGGGATGACAACCTCGCGCACGGCCCGTGGGATCCCAAGCTGGCGCCCGGCAAGGCGCACGAGATACTGCGCGCGATGGCGCTGACGCGCGCCTTCGACAACCGGATGTATCGCGCGCAGCGGCAGGGCAAGACCAGCTTCTACCTCAAGTGCACCGGCGAGGAAGCGACCTCGGTCGCGGGCACCCTGGCGCTCGATTTCGACGATCTTATTTTCCCCACTTATCGCCAGCAAGGGTGCCTGATTGCGCGCGGCTATCCATTGGTGGAGATGATCAACCAGATCTTCTCCAACCGCGCCGACAAGCTGAAGGGCCGGCAATTGCCGATCCTGTACTCGGCCCGCTCGGTCAATTTCTTCACCATATCGGGAAATCTTGGAACCCAGTTGCCGCAAGCGACCGGCTTCGCGATGGCCAGCGCGATCAGGGGCGACAGCCGGATCGCGGTCGGCTGGACAGGGGAGGGCGCGACCGCCGAGGGCGACTTTCACACCGCGCTGAACTTCGCCGCGGTTTACAACGCGGCGGTCATTTTCAACGTCGTCAACAACCAGTGGGCTATTTCAAGCTTCTCGGGCATCGCCGGGGCGGAGCGGGCGACGTTCGCGCAGCGCGCAATCGGCAACGGCATCGCCGGCCTGCGCGTCGACGGCAACGATGCGCTGGCGGTCTATGCCACGCAGCGGTGGGCGGCGGATCGGGCGCGGTCGAACGGCGGGCCGACATTGATCGAATACTTCACCTACCGCGCGGAAGGCCATTCGACCTCGGACGACCCGACGGTCTATCGCAGCGCCGAAGAGCGCGACGAATGGCCGCTGGGCGATCCGATCGACCGCCTCAAGAACCACTTGATCGCGACTGGCGAATGGTCGGACGCGCGCCATGACGCAATGGACCGTGAGCTGGACGAGGAAGTGCGTGCCGCAATGCGCGAGGCGGAAAAGAACGGTATCCTCGGACATGGGCTGCACCAGCCCGATGCGACCATGTTCGAGGACGTATTCGAAACGATGCCGTGGCATTTGAAGGAGCAAGCCGCGCAGGCAATGCATGAGCGGGCGGTCAAATACCCCGATGGGAATGCGGAATGAACGTGCAGCCCGAGCCGTTTGCCGAGATGGGGGAAGGCAGCCAACGGCCGTTGACGATGATCGAAGCAATCAACGACGCGCTCGACGTAATGTTGACCCGCGATCCCGATGTCATCCTGCTGGGGGAGGATATCGGCTACTTCGGGGGCGTGTTCCGCTGTACTGCCGGGCTCCAAGCCAAGCACGGCCCGACCCGGGTGTTCGACACCCCGATCAACGAATGCGGCATCATCGGCGTAGCCGTAGGGATGGGCGCGTACGGCCTGCGCCCGGTGCCGGAGATCCAGTTCGCCGATTACATCTACCCCGGCCTTGACCAGCTGGTCAGCGAGGCGGCCCGGCTGCGCTATCGCTCGGCGGCCGAATATATCGCGCCGCTCACTGTCCGCACGCCGTTCGGCGGGGGTATCTTCGGTGGCCAGACACACAGCCAAAGCCCCGAAGCGATGTTCACCCACGTGTCCGGTCTGATCACGATCGTGCCGAGCACCCCGTATGACGCCAAGGGCCTGCTGATCGCGGCGATCGAGGACAACGATCCGGTCGTCTTTTTCGAGCCGAAGCGGATCTATAACGGCCCGTTCGATGGGTATTATGACCGGCCCGCCAAAGCGTGGAAAGGGCACCCCGATGCGCTGGTCCCCGAAGGGTACTACACCGTGCCGCTGGGCAAGGCGCGGGTCGCCCGCGCCGGCTCCGCTCTGACGATCCTCGCTTACGGCACCATGGTCCACGTGGCCGAAGGCGTGTGCCGCGAAAAAGGTATCGACGCCGAAATCCTCGATTTGCGGACGCTGGTGCCACTCGACATCGAAGCGATCGAAACATCGGTCCGGAAGACCGGCAAATGCCTGATCGTGCACGAAGCGACCCGCACGTCCGGGTTCGGCGCAGAGCTGAGCGCGTTGGTGCAGGAGCGGTGCTTCTATCATCTCGAGGCCCCGGTCGAGCGCGTGACCGGGTTTGACACCCCCTATCCGCACAGTCTCGAATGGGCGTATTTCCCGGGGCCGATCCGTGTCGGCGAAGCGATCGACAAGCTGCTGGAGGCCTAAGATGGGCAAATACACCTTCCGGCTACCCGATATTGGAGAAGGCATTGCTGAGGCGGAAATCGTCGCGTGGCATGTCAAGGTCGGCGATATGGTGGCGGAAGACGGGCGGCTGGCGGATTTAATGACCGATAAGGCCACGGTCGAGATGGAAAGCCCGGTCGCCGGCAGGGTGCTAGAGGTGGCGGGCGACGTGGGTGATGTCATAGCCATCGGCTCGACATTGGTGGTGCTCGAGACCGAGCGCGAAATCGGCGAAAGCCTTCCAACGGTAGCAGCTCGAGCGAATGTAACGGAGCCCGATGTGCCTCCAGTTCCGGCGCCTATCGCTCGCTCCGTCCATGTTTCGGATTCAAAGTCCGCTCCGGCTGAACTTGAAGCACCCGTGTCCGGCCCGGCGGCCAAAGTCCTCGCTAGCCCGGCGGTTCGCCAGCGTGCTCGCGACCTTGGGGTTGACCTGGCGCATGTCCGCGCAGCGTCCCCTGATGGGCGCTTGCGCCACGCCGATCTCGACGCATTCCTCAGTTACGGGGCTGCGAAGGGTTATGCCCCCTCGGGCGCGGCGCGGCCCGACGAGATGATCAAGGTGGTCGGACTGCGCCGACGGATCGCCGAAAACATGGCAGCGTCGAAGCGGCATATCCCGCATTTTACCTACGTCGAGGAATGCGACGTCACCGACCTCGAAAAGCTGCGTGCCGATCTCAACGCGAACTGCGGCACCGGAAAGGATGCGCGGCCTCGGCTGACGCTACTACCGCTGCTGATCGCGGCGGTGTGCCGCGCGCTGCCCAAATTCCCGATGCTCAACGCGCGCTATGACGAAGAGGCGGGCGTGGTCACGCGGCATGGGGCAGTCCACCTGGGGCTCGCGACGATGACCGACGCCGGCCTGATGGTTCCGGTCATTCGCGACGCGCAATCGAAGAATCTTTGGCAGTTGGCGGGCGAGATCCTGCGCCTGTCGCAGGCTGCGCGTGACGGCAAGGCGAGGTCGCACGAACTGTCGGGTTCGACCTTCACCCTCACCTCGCTCGGTCCGCTCGCCGGAATCGCGTCGACACCGGTCATCAACCGGCCCGAAGTGGCGATCATGGCGCCCAACCGGATCGTCGAGCGGCCGATGTTTGTGTCCGGCGGCGCCCTCGGCGGCGAGCACATCGAGAAGCGCAAACTGATGAACCTGTCGCTCAGTTGCGACCACCGGGTGATCGATGGCTCAGACGCCGCCGGGTTCGTGGCCGAGGTGAAGCGCCTGCTCGAAACCCCAGTGCTGCTGCTTGCCGACTAACCTGTTATACCGTTTACATGCAGCGCGACCCACGAATCGACGAGAAGATTGCCCAGGCGGGCGATTTCGCGAAGCCTGTGCTCGAGCACTTCAGGGCTTTGATCCATTCGACCATCGACGGGATCGAGAAGACAGTGAAATGGGGAATGCCCCACTTCACCTACAACGGTAAGAACATCGCCGGCATGGCTGCGTTCAAGGCCCACTGCGCGGTGGTGATACACGGCGCCGGCCGCCAGGGCGAACAGGCGACGGATACTCGCGGGATGGGCAGCTACGGCAAGGTCGGCTCGCTCGCGGACCTGCCCGACGATGCCGAACTGGCCGCAAAGCTGCGCGAGGCGCGTGAGCGGATCGAAACCGACGGCAGCGCGGTAACGCGCCAGCCGGCTGCGCGCACAACCAAAAAAGCCGTCATTCCCGTGCCGGACGACTTCGCCGCCGCGCTGGCTCGGGACGAAGTGGCGCAAGCGATGTTCGACGGTTTCGCTCCTTCGCAGCGGTGGGAATACCTCGACTGGATCACCGGCGCCAAGCGTGACGGGACGCGGAACAGACGGATCGGCGAAGCGGTCGGCTGGATCGCCGAGGGCAAGAAGCGCAACTGGAAATACGAAAGCTAGTTCACCGAACGACGGCGCGATAGCTCAGCCGACCGTCGCCGCCAGCGTGCCAGCGCAGGTGGGTCACGCCCCGGGGCAGATCGCGTGCATCGGCCAGTGTCTGCCAGCGATGGCCGCCGTCGATCGAAAAATCGAGCCCGTCGCGGCTAACGCTTTCGAGCTCCAGTCCGACGGGCACCGCGCTGACGATGGTATGGCGGTCGCGCGCGGGAGCCTGCCAGGTCATGACCGTCACCACCGTATCGCCGTGAGAGAAGCTCGCGGCTGGTTCGACCCACACGCCGCGTTGCCCGGCACGCTCGATAAACACCGCGCTCTCGACCGCCATGCCCGCCTGGGCGTTAAGCGGGGTTGCCGCGAGCAGTGCCGACAGGACAAAAATCCAACGCATCGATCGGCCCCATTCCGCCCCGTGGTGTGACGGATGAGATGCGGCCGAAGCTGCCAAAATATGGTTAACGCGGCGGCCAAAATCGGCACGGGAAGGGTGGCGGCGGGTCGCGGTTGACAGGGTAGGGAGGCTGCCTTAGGGCGCGGCTTCCCAAGCGGCGAGCGCCCTAATGCGGGTGTAGCTCAGTTGGTTAGAGCGCCGGCCTGTCACGCCGGAGGTCGCGGGTTCGAGTCCCGTCACTCGCGCCACTTGGGACAGAAAAGATGTTAGATGGCTATTTAACGATGCGGGTCTAGTCGCTCCCATCATGACAGTTACTACGCGCATCTTATCGGTGTTCGGTACCCGGCCCGAAGCAATAAAGCTGTTTCCGCTGCTTCATGCGCTGGCGGGCGATCCGCGGTTTGACAGCCGGGTCTGCGTTACCGGCCAGCACCGCGCCATGCTCGACCAGGTGCTCGATATCGCCGGCATCGTGCCCGACCACGATCTTGAAGTCATGCGGCCCGACCAGAGCCTGGACGGACTTACCGCCACTTTGTTGACCGGGATTGGAAAGGTCATCGATCGGGAACAGCCCGCCTGGGTGGTGGTGCAGGGCGACACGGCGACCGCGATGGTCGGGTCCCTGGCCGCATACTACCGCAGGATTCCGGTCGCTCATGTCGAGGCCGGGCTCCGCAGCGGCGACATCCATCATCCGTGGCCCGAAGAGATCAATCGCAAGATCATCGGCACAATCGCGGCGCTGCACCTGGCGCCGACTGAAACGGCCGCTGCGGCGCTTCGGCGCGAGAACGTTGATCCAACAACGATCCACGTCACCGGCAACACCGTGATCGATGCCCTGCGGTGGATCACCGAGCGCATTGCCGCGCAGCCCGAATTGGCGGCGCAGTTAGCACCGCTCGAACAGCGCTTCGCCGGCAAGCGTATCATCGGTGTCACTAGCCACCGGCGAGAGAATTTTGGTGACGGCTTGCAATCTATCGCCGCCGCGATACGCCGTCTGGCCGCGCGGCCCGACGTCGCGGTGATCTTCCCCGTGCACCTCAACCCCAACGTGCGCAGCGTCATGAAGAGCGAACTCGACGGGCTCGACAATGTCGCGCTGATCGAGCCGCTCGATTATCCGCATTTCGCGCGCCTCCTGGACCTTGCCTACCTGATGTTGAGCGACAGTGGCGGCGTGCAGGAGGAAGCACCAGCACTGGGCAAGCCGGTGCTGGTCATGCGCGAGACTACCGAACGGCCCGAAGGTATCGCGGCGGGCACGTCGAAACTCGTCGGCACCGACCCCGACCGCATCGTTGCCGAAACCGCGCGCCTGCTCGATGACCCGGTTGCGTATGCGGCCATGGCGCGGGCCCACAATCCTTTCGGGGACGGCCATAGTGCGGCCCGGATTGTCGACCTTCTCGCGCGCTAGCGTTACCGTAATTTCAACGCTTTTGCGGCACATGGCCCGCATGCGCAGCGAAACACATCCTACGGTAAGCGTCATCGGCCTCGGCTACATCGGCCTCCCTACCGCAGCAGTTATTGCCCGAGCCGGCATGGCGGTGCGGGGGATAGACGTCAGTCAGCACGTCGTCGACACGATCAACCGCGGTGAAATTCACATCGAGGAAGTCGATCTCGACGGGCTGGTCCAATGGGTGGTTCAACGGGGGCTGCTGACGGCGGCCATCGAAATCGCACCTGCCGATGTGTTCGTGATCGCGGTGCCCACTCCGTTCGCCAAGGATGGCCACCACACACCGGATATTTCCTACGTCCTCTCCGCCGCGCGCAACATCGCGCCGGTTCTCAAAGTCGGCGACACGATCATTCTTGAATCCACTTGTCCCGTTGGCACGACCGAAACGTTGCGCGACCTGTTGGCGGTCGCGCGCCCCGACCTCAAGATGCCGGGCGTCAGCGCGGGCAACCCGGATGTCTCGATCGCGTATTGCCCGGAGCGCGTCTTGCCCGGGCACATCCTCGAAGAATTGACCAACAACGATCGCTCGATCGGCGGAATCACCCCGCGGTGCGCGCGCAAGGCGCTGGCATTCTACAAACGATTCGTGCGCGGTGCGTGTGTCACCACTGACGCCCGCAGTGCCGAGATGACCAAGCTGGTCGAAAACGCCTATCGCGACGTCAATATCGCCTTCGCCAACGAGCTGTCGATCGTCGCGGACGCGATGAGCCTCGATGTCTGGGAAGTGATCCGGCTCGCCAACCGACATCCGCGAGTCAACATTCTCCAGCCCGGTCCAGGGGTGGGGGGGCACTGCATCGCGGTCGATCCGTGGTTCATCGTCCATAGCGCGCCCGAACAGACCCCGCTCATCCGTACCGCGCGGCTCGTCAACGATGCCAAGATCCACCACACTATTGACCGGGCCACCGCGCTGATCGCCGCCAATCCCGGTGCCTCGGTCGCGTGCCTCGGGCTAGCGTTCAAGGCAAACATCGACGACTTCCGCGAGAGCCCGGCCAGATTGGTGGCGGCCACGCTGGCGCGCCGCTATGGCAAACGCATCAAGGTGGTCGAACCGTACATCCAGACCTTGCCGATCGAATTCACCGACACGGGCGCGGAACTGACCGACATCGACACCGCGCTCGAGACTTGCGGCGTGCTGATCGTGTTGGTCGACCACGACATGTTCAGCTCGGTGCCGCTGGCCGAGCGCGCCGACAAGGCGGTTTACGATACCCGCGGAATCTGGCCCGATCAGCCGGACCCGGAGCCGTTGGAACTTCGCCGGGCTGGCTAGGACTGCTTACCGGCGCCGGACAGGAATGATTGATACGCAAGCGCGATTCCGTCGCGCAAGCTGGTCGATGCCTTCCACCCCAGCGCGTGTAGCTTGCTGCTATCCATGACCTTGCGCGGCGTCCCGTCCGGTTTGTCCGCGTCGTAAACGATCGATCCGGTGAAACCGACGATTTCGCCGACCATCTGCGCCAGTTCCTGGATCGATACTTCGTCGCCTGACCCGACATTGATGTGCGCTTCATCTGAGTAGGTTTTCAGCAGGAACACACAGGCGTCCGCGAGGTCGTCGACATAAAGGAACTCGCGCAACGGGCGTCCACTGCCCCAGATCTCCATTACGGGATCCTGGGCCAGTTTGGCCTGATGAGCTTTGCGGACCAGGGCAGGGAGCACATGGCTGCCCTCTAAGTCGAAATTGTCGCTTGGCCCGTAGAGATTGCTGGGCATCGCGGCGATGAAGTCACAACCGTATTCCCGGCGATAGGCCTGACACAGTTTGATCCCGGCGATCTTGGCGATCGCATACCACTCGTTGGTCGGCTCCAGCGGTCCGGTGAGAAGGGCCGTTTCCGCCATCGGCTGCGGTGCCAGTTTCGGGTAAATGCACGACGATCCAAGGAACAGCAACTTGGCGACGCCGGTCTGGCGCGCGGCTTCGATCGTGTTCGCCTCGATCATCAAGTTGTCGTATAGAAACTGGGCCGGAAAGCTGTCGTTGGCGAGAATGCCGCCCACTTTTGCCGCGGCGACGATCACAACGTCCGGCCGCTCACTTTCGAACCATACGCGGACCATCGCCTGCTCGCGCAGGTCGACCGATCGCGGCGCGGAGACGATGTCACAATGTTCGCTCGACAGTCGGCGCACCAGAGCCGATCCGACCATGCCGCGTTCGCCGGCGACGTATACCCGCTTGCCGGCCAGGTCGAAGGTCATGAATGTTTGCCGATCGGTGCATCCTTCATCACTTCAAGGTCGGCCAAAACCATCTCGCGCGCCAGTTCGCGGACCTCGATTTCGTGGCGCCAACCGAGTTTCTGATGAGCTTTGCCGGGGTCACCCAACAGCAAATCCACTTCCGTCGGGCGGAAATACTGCGGATCGACTTCGACCACGATTTGCCCTGTCGCCTGACTGTAACCCTTTTCGTTCACGCCTTCGCCGCGGAATTCGATCGGGATGCCAGCATCCTCGAACGCCCAGCGGACGAATTCACGCACTTCGGTCGTTACCCCCGTGGCCAGGATATAGTCGTCAGGCTCGTCCTGCTGCAACATCAGCCACATGCCGCGGACATATTCCCGCGCATGACCCCAGTCGCGCTTGGCATCGAGATTGCCGAGGAACAGTTTCTCCTGGCGACCTAGGCTGATCGCTGCGGCCGCACGCGTGATCTTGCGGGTAACGAATGTTTCACCGCGCAAGGGGCTTTCATGGTTGAACAAAATGCCGTTCGACGCATGGAGACCATAGGCTTCGCGGTAGTTCACCGTGATCCAGTAGCCATAGAGCTTGGCCACGCCGTACGGGCTGCGGGGATAGAACGGGGTCGTCTCCCGCTGCGGCACTTCCTGGACCAGGCCGTACATTTCCGACGTTGACGCCTGATAAAATCGGCTCTTCTTTTCCAAACCGAGGATCCGAATCGCCTCGAGTAGTCGCAGCACGCCGACGGCATCGGCGTTCGCGGTGTATTCGGGCGATTCGAACGACACGGCCACGTGGCTCTGCGCGGCCAGATTGTAGATTTCATCCGGACGTATGTCTTGCATGATGCGGATCAAATTGGTGGAATCAGTCATATCGCCGTAGTGCAGGATGAAGCGCTGTTCGGATTCATGGGGGTCTTGATAGATGTTCTCGATCCGCCCGGTATTGAACGACGATGAACGCCGCTTGATACCGTGTACCTCATATCCTTTGTCGAGTAGCAGTTCGGCAAGATAGGCGCCGTCCTGCCCGGTAACGCCAGTTATCAATGCTGTTTTGCGCGGCCCGGAACCGGTCATTGTCGTCCTTCGATTGGCTGATCGGCGCGACTTACCGTCAGGTTGCGGCGTGGCCAAGGCTGAAACATTGTCACCGCCAGCGCCCGGTTTCCATCCAGATCAGAAAGCGCCGAAGCGGCAGCAGCCAGATCGTACCCAGAAGCAGATATACGATTGCCTGCACCGGCACCGGCCAGCGCCCGATGGCGGACGACGCGCCGGCAATGGCCACCGCGTAGACCGCGAGAATTGCGAGCAAAGCGAGGATGCCGAGCGGAATCCGTAACGTCGGCTTGTCGCGCATCAGGCGTCGAACGGCCCGAGGATGCGCGTGGGCGTGATGATCGCGGACAAGCGCATGTCATGCAGTTCCAGCGGCAGCTCGGGCACTTCCTGCACATCCCACGCCATGCCGACGGCCAGCGTTGCCGGATGCGCGGCCAGATGACGGTCGTAATATCCGCCGCCCTGGCCGAGCCGATCGCCCGCAGTGGTGAACCCCACCAGCGGCATGAACAGGACCTCGGGCACCACTACCGGCGCATCCACGCCGGGCTGGCGTAGCCCCATGACCCCGCTTTCGAGGTCGCTTTCCTCGTATGGGTCGGTGTGTAACCGGAATTCCATCGGTTGATCGAGCGTGGTCACGCGCGGCAGCGCCACCCGATTGCCGCGTTCGAAGAAGAATTTGATATAGCCCGCCGAGGGCGCCTCACCCCTATCCGCACGATAGAGTCCGACGGTCGCGTGTTCCGGCACCAAGGCCAGGATTTGACCCGGCGGGCGGTTGAACACCAGCGCGCTGATCTCACGCGGCAGCGATGCGGCGTGATCGCGCCGGCGCTGGCGCAATTCGCGCCGCACCGCGGCTTTAGTGGTGGCGATGTCGTCGGTCATCGACGTTCCCTAGCCGCTGGGGCCGAGAACGGAAGGGCTGTGCGGCACATGGAAGTGGCGGAACCACCATGGGTCGTTTGCCGGGAAATCCACCGACGCCTCGACGTCAGGTGGGAACCATATGCACCGGCCTTGCAGGACGAACCCGAAAACCGAACAGGGACAGCTCCCATGGATTGCTTATAGCCTCAGGGATGTTCTTCGGCTCGTTCCGGGCAGTCCCGCCACGGCCTATCTAAGCCTTCCAGCTCGAACCCTCAAGCCGTGCCGCAAGTTCTTCGAGCCGATCGGCGATTATATCGAGCGGACTGGCGTCTTCCACTGCGCCAGGCGGCGTTGGCCCCCCCTGCTGGGCATCGTGCAATTCGTCCGCCAGCAACAGCGCGGCATAAAGCAGCGTGCGCGCTTCCGACTGCTGCCCGGAGCCCTGCATGCCAGCGACTTTTCCGTCGATAGATGTGCCGAGCTTGGCGACGTGGCTCTCCTCGCCTGCGGCGCATGCGACTGTATAACTGCGCCCGGCGATAGAAAGCGTGACGTTGCTCATTTATCGATTGCCGCAATCAAGCCATCGATATCGCCGAGCGCCGCATTGGTGCGGGTCCACAAATCGTGGAAGCGCTGTTCGAGTTCGCTGTCCGGCAGTCGGGCAGGTTGCTGCGCAGCGAGTTCGATCCGGCGAAGGGCCGCTTCAATCCGGGCCTGTACCCGCGCAGTGCGTTCCCCCGCCATGGCGGCCATTTAGCCGAACTTGCGTGTGTGGGCAAAAGCTTGCCCGGCGAAGCTGTGAATAAGCCTCCGAAGGGGCGCCGACCGGGCCGCCGCTTGACGGAACAGCTCGCGCTCGCCCAAGGGGAGCCAGCCGACTCGCGGCTCGTCCCGACTTTGTTGCGGAGCATTCCATGACCCTCGACCCCGCGCGTTATGGTCCCATGGCCAACGCCATCCGGGCCCTGTCGATGGACGCGGTGCAGGCCGCCAATATCGGTCATCCGGGGATGCCGATGGGCATGGCCGACGTCGCCACGGTACTGTGGTCCGAATTCGTCAAGTTCGATCCCGCCGATCCGCATTGGCCGGACCGCGACCGCTTCGTGCTCAGCGCCGGGCATGGCTCGATGCTCATTTACGCACTGCTTCATTTGTCGGGCTATGCCGAACCGACGATGGCCGACATCCGCAATTTCCGCCAACTCGGCAGCCCGTGTGCCGGCCATCCCGAAAATTTCCTCCTCGACGGAGTGGAAGCGACTACCGGTCCGCTTGGTCAAGGCCTGGCGATGGCTGTCGGAATGGCGATCGCTGAGCGCCACCTAAACGCCCGGTTCGGAAGCGAGCTGGTCGATCATCACACCTGGGTTGTGGCAGGGGACGGGTGCCTGATGGAAGGCGTCAATCACGAAGCAATCGGCCTCGCGGGACATCTCGGACTGGGTCAACTGATCGTGTTGTGGGACAACAACCACGTGACGATCGATGGCTCGACCGCGCTCTCGACAAGCGAGGATATCCCGGCCCGTTATCGCGCGACCGGCTGGCACACCGTCGAATGCGATGGTCATGACGTAGCCGACGTGCGCCGTGCGCTGGCGGAAGCCAAGGCCGATGCGCGCCCCTCGCTGGTGGCGTGCCGCACGATCATCGGCAAAGGCGCGCCCAACAAGCAGGGTACCTCGGCGGTGCACGGCAATCCGCTTGGCGCGGACGAGATCGCAGCCGCACGCGCGTATCTCGGCTGGACGGCCGAGCCGTTCGTGGTGCCCGACGATATTATGGACGACTGGCGCTCGCTCGGTGCCAGCGGCGCCGCTGCCAATCGAGCCTGGCAAGCGCGGCTTTCCAGCAGCGATCGGAAGGCCGAGTTCGAAGACCAGCACCGCGACCTTGCCGAGCGCGCCACCCCGGTGCTGACCGGCATTCTCACCACCCTGGCCAGCGATCCGCCGACGGTCGCCAGCCGCAAGGCTTCGGAAATGGCGCTCGGCCCGCTGACCGAGCAGTTGCCCCAGATGATCGGCGGCTCGGCCGATCTGACCGGTTCCAACAACACCAAAACGTCCGCGACCAAGCCTTTGACCCGCGACGATTATTCGGGCCGCTATCTCTATTACGGGATCCGCGAATTCGGCATGGCCGCGGCGATGAACGGGATGGCGCTGCATGGCGGCGTGGTCCCGTACGGCGGCACGTTCCTGATTTTTTCCGATTACTGCCGCAATGCGATCCGGCTTTCGGCGCTGCAGCAGGTGCGGGTCGTCTATGTATTGACTCACGATTCGATCGGTCTCGGCGAAGACGGGCCGACCCATCAGCCGGTCGAGCACGTGATGAGCTTGCGGCTGATCCCCAATCTCAACGTCTATCGTCCCGCCGACGCGATCGAGACCGCCGAGTGCTGGGCGCTCGCGCTTTCTACTCCGAAGACACCCTCGGTGCTGGCGCTCTCCCGGCAAAACCTCCCGCCGGTGCGCAACGATGTCGGTGACAACAAGTCCGCGCGGGGCGCCTACCGCGTTCGTCCCGCCACGGCCGAACGGCGCGTAGTCCTCGTCGCAACCGGGTCGGAAGTCGTGGTCGCGCTCGATACCGCCGCGCAGCTTGAAGCCCAGTGCATCGGGGCCGACGTGATCTCGATGCCGTGCATGGAGCTGTTCGCGCAGCAGGACGCCGCTTATCGCATCGCCCTGCTGCCAGCCGACACCTTGAAAGTCTCCATCGAAGCCGGCGTGACTCTCGGGTGGGAGCGGTACATCGGGATGGACGGGTTGGCGATCGGGCTCGACCGCTTCGGCGCCTCGGCCCCGGCCGAAGTCCTGTTCAAGCATTTCGGGTTCACCGCGGACGCGATCGTACCGCAGATTCTTGCCAAGCTAGGAAAGCAGCGATGACAACCAAGGTAGCGATCAACGGGTTCGGGCGTATCGGGCGGCTGGTAGCGCGCGCGATCCTGGAGCGGACTGACCACGACCTCGAACTGGTCGGGATCAACGACCTGGCGGATCCGAAATCAAACGCGCTGCTGTTCGCGTTCGATTCCACACATGGCCGGTTCAAGGGGACGGTGACGTCGGACGGTGACAGCATCCAGGTCAACGGCCGCGACATCGCCGTGACCAAGGAGCGCGATCCCGGCAAGCTGCCCCACAAGGCGATGGGTGTGGACCTGGTGCTCGAGTGCACGGGTTTCTTTCAATCCGACGAAGCGAGCCGCCCGCACCTTGCCGCGGGCGCCAGACGCGTGCTGATTTCGGCCCCGGCCACCGGCGTGTCGAAGACCATCGTGTTCGGCGTCAATCAGGACAAGTTGACCGCCGATGACGTGATCGTGTCCAACGCCAGCTGCACGACCAATTGCCTCGCGCCGGTCGCCAAAGTGCTCAACGATACCATCGGCATCGAACGCGGGTTCATGACCACGATCCACAGCTACACCAACGACCAGCGCATGCTCGATCAGATCCATTCGGACTTGCGGCGCGCGCGCGGCGGGGCGCAGAACATGATTCCCACCACGACGGGCGCTGCCCGCGCCGTCGGACTGGTGTTGCCCGAGCTGAAGGGCAAGCTGGACGGCTCTTCGGTGCGTGTCCCGACCCCCAATGTCAGCCTGATCGACCTGGTATTCACGCCGTCGCGGGACACCACGCGGGAAGAAATCAACGCGGCACTCAAAGCGGCCGCCGACGGTCCGATGAAGGGCGTCCTCGATTTCACCGATCAGCCGCTTGTCAGCAGCGATTTCAATCACCAGCCGGCCAGTTCGACGGTCGACAGCCTCGAAACCACCGTGCTCGAAGGCAAATTGGCGCGCGTGGTCAGCTGGTACGACAACGAATGGGGCTTCTCCAACCGGATGATCGACACCGCCGGGGTAATGGCCGGATTGCTCTGACCGCTATGGCCGGCCGCCTCGCGGGAATTGCGCACCACGGCCGCAAGTATGCCGCCATGGAAACGCTTGAGCGGGTGGCAGTTTCTGTCGCGGCAGGCGTTGCCGGCGATCATGCGAGCGCGGTCGCGTCGGCCAAATCCCGACCCCGACGCCAAGTCTCGTTGATCGAGAGGGGCGGATGGCGGGCCGCGCTGGCGGAACTGGGCGGTACGCTCGAGTGGTGGCATTCGCGGCGCAATTTTCTCATTGAGGACACCGGGTTGCCCCATGCCGCGGGGACGCGCTTGCAACTTGGCGCCCGGCTGGTGATCGAGATCACGGGCGAATGCGCACCTTGTCAGCGCATGGACGCGCTGTTGCCGGGCCTCAACGATGCGATGAAACCCGATTGGCGCGGCGGGTTTGTCGGTCGGGTGGTGCGTGATGGCGAAGTCGCTGTAGGCGATGAAATAAGGATTTTGTGATGGCCGCTTTTCGCACGCTCGATGATCTGGGCGATGTCGCGGGCAAGGTTGCCCTGGTGCGGGTCGACTTCAACGTCCCCATGAGCGACGGTGCGGTGAGTGACGCGACCCGCATCCGCGCGTCGGCTCCAACGATACTGGAGCTGGCCGATGCGGGCGCGAAAGTTCTCCTGCTGACACACTTCGGCCGGCCCAAGGGGGAGCGCAATTCGACGATGTCCACCAGCCTGATCCTCGATGGAGTGCAAAGCGTGCTCGGCCGTGAGGTCATGTACATTTCAGAACTGGCCGGCCCGGTGGTCGCACAATCGCTGGGGATTTTCGGTCCCGGCGATATCGGCTTGCTCGAGAACACGCGATTCTGGCCCGGCGAGGAAGCCAACGATCCGGCCCTGGCTCAAGCCATCGCCGCCAACGGTGACCTCTACGTCAACGATGCGTTTTCCGCCGCCCATCGAGCCCATGTCAGCACCGAAGGACTCGCCCATCTGCTGCCGGCCTATGCCGGGCGCGCGATGCAGGCTGAGCTGGATGCGCTTGCCAAGGCGCTTGGAAATCCGCTCAAGCCGCTCGCCGCGGTGGTCGGCGGCGCCAAGGTCTCCAGCAAGCTCGCGGTGCTGGAGCATCTCGTGGCTCGGGTCGACCATCTGATCATCGGCGGCGGTATGGCCAACACCTTTCTCGCCGCGCGCGGTGTCGCGGTCGGCAAGTCGCTGTGCGAGCACGATCTCAAGGGCAAGGTCGAGGATATCATGGCGGCGGCGGAGGCATCCGGCTGTACGGTCCATCTTCCCTATGATGTTGTCGTGGCCACCGAATTCACGGCCAACCCAGCCAGCCGGCGCACCTGCAACGTCCACGAGGTCGCGGCTGACGAGATGATCCTCGATATCGGCCCGCAAGCTGTCGAAGCGCTGGCCGATGTGCTCAAGACATGCCGTACGCTGGTCTGGAACGGGCCGCTCGGCGCGTTCGAGACGCCGCCCTTCGATACAGCGACGGTGGCCTTGGCGCGCACCGTAGCGGCGCTGACGGGGGAGGGCTCACTTGTCTCGGTCGCCGGCGGGGGCGATACCGTCGCTGCCCTCAATCACGCCGGTGTCGGCGCCCAGTTTAGCTATGTTTCCACGGCTGGTGGCGCGTTCCTAGAATGGATGGAGGGACGCGAGCTTCCCGGGGTCGCCGCGCTCGAGCGCTAGCGCTCGGCCTCGAACGAAAACCGGTAATCCGCCGGCGCCGTCGTGCGTTCGGTGCGTTTTGCGGGTGTGCCGGAGACCAGGGCAATTGTCGTGCCGTGCGTCGCATAGGGCGCCCCTAACGTCAGCGGAACGGCCTCGTGCCAGCCCGGCCCGTCGATGCGGGTCGAGACCACCAGGCGGCCGGCCCACACGCAGCGCGCATTGATCGGGCAGCGGCTGTCCTCCACGACCGCGCGCGGTGTCGCGACCAAGGCGCCGACGTGGACCGCTTGATTGAGCGGTACTTTGTTACCCTCGGGAGCGATCGCGGCGCCCAGCGGCGTTGCGCATCCGCCCAGCAGCCCAACCGCGAACAGGATCGGATAAGGTTTCATTTTCGCTCGCTCCTCGCGCATAGGCGCCGCATGTCCAGTTCCAAGCAAAGCGTACAACGCTCCGGGTCGGCACCAAAGCGGCTTGCGACGCAGCTGTACTTGATCTCGCCGCTCGATGTCGCAGGCGGCTTTGCCCAGCGGCTGGAGCGGGCCCTCGCGGCGGGGCCGGTGGCGGCATTCCAGTTCCGCGTCAAAGATATCGACCAGCATGACGCCGCCGCGCTCGCGGAACCGTTGCAGGAAATCTGCCGGGCTCGAGAAGTGGCCTTTATTGTCAACGACAGCATCGGGCTGGCCAAACGGCTCAAGGCCGACGGCGTGCACCTCGGCCAGGGCGATGGTGATCCGCGCGAGGCGCGCGAGGCGCTGGGGCGCGAAGCGCAGATCGGCGTGACTTGCCATGACAGCCGGCACCTCGCGCTGGAAGCCGGCGAAAAGGGCGCCGATTATGTTGCCTTCGGCGCGTTCTTCCCGAGCCAGACCAAGGCCAGCGATCAGCGCCCGGAGCTCGAACTGATCGAGTGGTGGCAGCAGATGATGGAAATTCCCTGTGTCGCCATTGGCGGCATAACGCCGGCCAATTGCCGGCCGTTGATCGAGGCGGGGGCGGATTTCCTGGCCGTCAGCGGAGCGGTGTGGGACGGCGACGAAGCGGCTGCCGTGCGCGCCTTTTCCGACATTCTGACACCAAGTTAGGGAGCCTTTCGCGGGTCGGGTGGTTCTGCCGGGATGAAGGAGACTGCCGTGCCCGCATCGATGTTCGAAAGTGCCTCCAAACCGGCCGCTGCTCGGTCCACTCTGCTGCTTGCGCTGTCGAGCGTCGCGGTGCTCGCGCTATCCGCTTGCGGATTGAGTGGCACCGACGGCAACAAGGACGACACCGCTGCAGCGCCCGCTGCGGGCGCAACGATCGCGGCCGCGCCGGCCGCGAATGACCCCGATTATACCAAGCTTGAATCGACCGACATCGCCGACGTTCAGGCCCGCCCCGACATGCAGGTCCAAGTCGTGCTCGACCAGCTTGGCTTCGGCCCCGGCGTGATCGACGGCAAGATGGGGCTGTCGACGCACAACGGCCTTATGGGTTTCCAGGAAGCCAACGGGCTACAAGCGTCTGGCAAGCTTGATGAGACGACGAAGTCGGCGCTCGCGCAGTGGGCCAACGTTGTCGCTACCAAGGTGGTTCGGATTCCGGATAGTTGGGCGACGGTCGAGTATCTGAAGACACCCGATGGACCTGAGGCCCAGTCTAAACTGAAGCAGCTCGGATACCAGTCGCTCGACGAAAAGCTTGCCGAGCGGTTTCACACCACGGTCGAGGTCTTGAAGCAACTTAACCCAGGTGGACAACCGGCCGGATCCCCGGCGCCAGTGGCCGGAAAGGTGCCGGTTTCGGCAACTGCGACGCCAACGCCAACGCCGTCACCGGCGCCGTCGGCCTCGGCAAGCGGGGTGGCCCTCCCGGCGGTGTTTAGTGCCGGGCAGCTGGTCCGCGTGCCCAATGTCGGGATGGGGTTCGACGCAGCGAGCTCAGGCGACAATCCCGACTGGTCGCGCACGCTGGCCTCGCTAGGAGTCGCTCCGAACCAGCCCAAAGTTGCCCGGCTTACGGTCGACAAGTCGGAAAGTGTGCTGCGCGCTTATGACGCCAGCGACAAGCTGGTCGCGTTGTTTACCGTCACTTCGGGTTCGAGCCACGATCCGTTGCCTCTGGGCGACTGGAAGATAAACGTCGTCAGCAAGAACCCGCCGTTCAATTATAATCCGGATTTGTTCTGGGATGCCAAGGCGGGCGACGAGAAGGCGAAACTTCCGCCGGGCCCGAACGGTCCTGTCGGAGTGGTCTGGATCGACTTGAACAAGGAACATTACGGCATCCACGGAACTCCGGAACCGCAGAATATCGGGCGCACACAAAGTCACGGGTGCGTCCGATTGACCAACTGGGATGTCGCCCGCCTGGCACAGATGGTCAGCACATCGACAAAGGTGCTATTCCAAGCCTGATGGCACTTGGATTCGCAGACCGGCTCCTGACGATCGTCGTCACCGCCACGGTAACGTCCGCAGCGTGGATCGTAGCTGCGGGGCTGGGGCAGGCGCCGCAGTGGAACCGCTTGTCAGCTGTGTCGGAAGGTCTGTCCGAAACCGGCGCGCGCATGAGGTTGCCCACTCCGGCCACCGGAACCAATCTTGGAGCGGTCACTCCGGGGGCGGCTACGAACGGCCTGATTGTGCCGGTCGCGGGCGTGAAACCAAACGACCTGGTGGATACTTTCACTCAGGCACGCGCGGGCGGCGCAAGAGTGCATGACGCGATCGATATCATGGCACCGGCTGGAACACCTGTTCTGGCCGCCGGCGCGGGGACGGTCGAAAAGCTGTTCAACTCGCGGGAAGGCGGGACGACGATCTACCTTCGCTCGCCCGATAGACGCGCGATTTACTATTATGCGCATCTCCAGTCTTACGCGCCGGGCTTGCGCGAAGGGCAGATCGTCAAGCAGGGAGAAGCCCTGGGTCTGGTCGGCTCGACCGGAAATGCGAACCCTGCGGCGCCGCACCTTCATTTCGCGATCATGGCGACCACACCGGCGGCGCGCTGGTGGGACGCGGCGACCGCGATAAACCCCTACCCGTTGCTAACGTACCACATCAACGCGATAAACGGTGAAAGTAAGTAGTCGTTCGGAACATTTCCGGATTGTTTGCGTATCCATCGTTCGATAGGGCCATATACGAGTCTCAAAGGGAGCAAGTCATGAAGTTTGCAAGGACGTTAGCGTCGACGATGGTAGCTGCGACGTTGGTGGCAGCACCGGTCGTGGCACAGGCCTCGGCACCGTCGCAGCGCCTGGGCGCCGATGTGAAGGGTGAAGAGCTGCGCGGCGGTTTCATCATCCCGCTGCTCGCGCTGATCGCCGTCATCCTCGGCATCATAGCCGCTACGAGCGGTAACAACGGCGACCTGCCGCGCAGCCCGTAGTCACTTCCTCGGAATTCCGAGGTAACGCGAAAATGATCTACGCCCAGTCGCGCTCTTCGCACGACTGGGCGTTTCATTTAGCCGTATGAATGCAACGCAAGCGCGATGGGGCCCCTGGCTCGGTTCTGCGCACCAAGCCCTTGCTGGCGACCTGATAGCGTTCACCACGGCGCGGACCCGTCGACATAATCAGCATGTTCCCTCGGCGTAGATAAGTGCCTTTGCCCTGCGGGGCAGCGTAGCGAGATGAACTCTGGATCGTGAAACCTGCTTTGGGCTGGAGGATGCCGGCCTGCTTCGAAGCATCCCCAGGGAGCTCGCACACGTAGGTTCCACGCGTCACTGTGCCGATCGGCCCCTCTGCTGAAGCCGGCGCCAGCATTGCCACTGTCCCCAGCAAGCCCAGCGTTCTGTAAATGTTAGATCCGGTCATGGTCCACGTCCTAACGCAGGGCGGCTTGCATTGCCATGAATGCATCCAGCGGCTAGGGCGCGCGCCTGTTTCCCACACCTCCTCGAAAGCAGTCCGATGAAGATCAGCGGCGTGGACATTCGTCCCGGCAACATCCTCGAATACGAAGGCGGCATCTGGAAGGTCGCCAAGATTCAGCATACCCAGCCCGGGAAGGGCGGGGCTTACATGCAAGTCGAGATGAAGAACTTGCAGGACGGGCGCAAGACCAACGTGCGTTTCCGCAGTGCCGATACCATCGAACGCGTCCGGCTCGACACCAAGGAATTCCAGTATCTCTACGCCGAGGGCGAAACGCTGGTGTTCATGGACAAGGATACTTACGAGCAGATCACGCTGCCGACCGACCTTGTCGGCGACGCCGCCGCGTTTCTCCAGGACGGCATGGATGTTACGCTTGAACTGTGGGAAGAGCGACCCATCAGCGTCGATCTGCCGACCCAGGTAGAAGCCACGATCGTCGAGGCTGACGCGGTCGTTAAGGGGCAGACCGCTTCCTCAAGTTTCAAGCCGGCGCTGCTCGACAACGGGGTGCGAGTGCTGGTCCCGCCGCACATCGCCAGCGGCACCCGGATCATCGTCGACGTCTACGAGCGGACTTACGTCGGCAAGGCCGACTGAGCCCACCATGGCAGTCGTGTCCGGTTTGATCAGGGTGATGGAAAAGGCCGCGCGCAAGGCGGGCGGCAAGCTGCGCCGCGATTTCGGCGAAATCGAACATCTTCAGGTCAGCCGCAAGGGGCCGTCGGACTTCGTGTCCAAAGCCGACCAGCAATCGGAACGGACCCTGTGGGACGAACTTCGAGTCGCTCGGCCCGATTGGGGTTTCGAACTCGAAGAAGGCGGCACGATCGAGGGTGATCCAACCAAGCCACGGTGGGTGATCGACCCGCTCGATGGAACCACAAACTTCCTCCACGGCATTCCTCACTTCGCGATCTCGATCGCGGTGCAAGATCCGCTCCTCGACGGCAGCGGATGGGGTGATGTGACCGCGGCGGTCGTGTACCAGCCGACCACGGACGAAACGTTCTGGGCTGAAAAGACACGCGGCGCCTGGCTCCAGGACGCACGGCTGCGGGTTTCGTCACGGCGCAACTTGTCGGAAGCTCTGATTGCGACCGGCATACCCTACCACGCGCATGGCGATTTCGCGGAATGGACGCGAATTCTTTCCGCCGTCGGCCCGCAAGTAGCCGGCATCAGGCGCTACGGCTCGGCGGCTCTCGACCTCGCGTGGGTTGCCGCGGGGCGTTTCGACGGCTTCTGGGAAAGCGACCTCAAGCCGTGGGACACCGCCGCCGGGTGCCTGCTGGTACGCGAAGCAGGCGGGTTCGTAACCGACTACCGGGGCCGGTCAGAAGCGATCTGCGCGGACCAGGTGCTGGCCGGTAACGACACCATCCATTCTAGGCTGCACAAGCTGGTCGCGGGCGCGCGCAAGGACTGAGTTGCTTGACCTTTGGGCGGGCGCGGCTAATCGCGCGCTCTGCTCAGGGGCCCCTGTGGCGGAATGGTAGACGCGAACGACTCAAAATCGTTTGTCGAAAGGCGTGCCCGTTCGAGTCGGGCCAGGGGCACCACTTTCACACGGCGGCGCTGTGCGTGACGCATGAGCCGGCGACGTGCGGTGTAAAGTTTACCGACATTTCATGTCTCGCCGTTAACCGGTCCCAGTGCGCCATCACGGCGGACAAGGCCGGGGAGCGATGGTCCGTCTCTTCAAACATTATGTGCCGCACGCGGTCCTGCTGCTGGGCGTGATCGACTGCGTGCTCCTGTTCGCGGCGGCCGACCTCGCGTGGACGCTGCGCGCGTGGCAAATCGGCATCGATCCGGGCGCATTCAGCGGGCGCCTGGGCGTGCTGGCGGGTATCTCCGTGGTCGTCCAGACCGCGATGACGGCGGTCGGCGTATACGGCAGCGACGCCCTGCGCTCGCTGCGTTTTGCCGGGGCACGACTGCTCGTCGCCGTCAGCCTGGCGATTCTGGCGCTCGCGTTGGTGGACTTTCTTATCCCTGGGGCAACTTTCTGGCGCTCGATCCTGCTCTACGCAATGGTGCTCGCGATCGTGTTCCTGCTGCTTGACCGGGTGGTAATCGGCAGCTTGCTGGGCGAGTCCGCGTTTCAACGCATAGTGATCGTGCTGGGCGCCGGCCGCCGGGCTCAACGGCTGAGGACGCTCGGCGAACGGCCTGGCAGTGGTTTTGCCATTGTCGGCACCATCGCGATGAGCGAAAATCCTGCCGTGCCGGACGCGAGGCAGCGATCCGATATTCCCGACCTCTCTCGCTATGTCGCTGCGCTCGGTGCGACTGAGGTCGTCCTCGCGCTCGAGGAACGCCGCAATGCGCTACCGCTTAAGGACCTGCTTCGCATCAAGACTGCCGGCGTGCACGTGAACGAATTCGCCAGCTTCATGGAGCGTGAGACGGGCCGGGTCGATCTCGACACGCTCAATCCGAGCTGGCTGATCTTCTCGGACGGCTTTTCGTCAGGCCGTATGGTCTCCAGCGTTTCCAAACGGCTGTTCGACGTGGCCGCGAGCGGAGTGCTGCTGGTGGTCGCACTGCCGATCATCGCGGTGTTCGCGATGCTGGTGAAACTCGACAGCCCTGGCCCGGCCTTCTTCCGCCAGGTTCGCATCGGCCTTTATGGCCAACCGTTCACGCTATTGAAGTTGCGTTCGATGCGGATCGACGCCGAGGCGGCGGGGCCCCAATGGGCGGACCTCAACGATCCCCGGATCACGCAGCTTGGCCGATTCATCCGCAAGTTGCGGATCGATGAACTGCCGCAGACGTGGACCGTTCTCAAGGGTCGTATGAGCTTTGTCGGACCGCGCCCCGAAGTGCCTGGTTTCGTCGATCAACTCGAACAGCAGCTGCCCTATTATGCCGAGCGCCACATGGTGAAGCCCGGCATCACCGGCTGGGCGCAGATCAATTATCCGTATGGGGCGTCGGTCGAAGATGCCCGCGCCAAGCTCGAATACGACCTCTATTATGCGAAGAATTACACCCCGTTTCTCGATCTGCTGATTCTGCTGCAGACGTTACGCGTCATCCTGTGGCCGGAAGGCGCGCGCTGATGTCTGCGTGGATCTTCGCAATGAATTCGGCCCACTTCCTTTGCGGGTTTGGGGCGCTCGGATTTGCGGCGTGGGTGGCTGGTTCGCGCCGATCTCGCGGGGCTACAAGCTCTGCGGCCGTCGCCGCGCTGTTGCTCACTGCAGGCTGGGCGCTGGCGGTTGCGATCACTGGCGTTGGCGGACCGATCGTCACCGGCCTTGCAGACATAGCCAATCTTGCCTGGCTGGGGATGCTGTATCGGCTGTTCGGAGATGATCAGCGCGACAAGAACATGGCCCCGATCAAGCCCGTCGTCGTGGCTTTGGGGCTTGTCGGGTTGCTGCGCCTGACGATCGGAGCACTGCGCTGGGCCTATCCTCGCAACATCGAGGCGCAGCTGGCTATCACCCCGTTTGCCGCGCTGCTCGGTCTGCTGTTCTGCATCGGGGCCTTGGTGCTGGTGCACAACTTGTATTCAGGCGCATCGCAGCAATCCCGTGTGTTGTTGCGGTGGCCGGCGGGCGCGCTGGCCACGATGTGGCTCTACGATCTCAACCTCGCAACCGTCGGATACTTGACTGGGCATCGCCCGGACGTGCTGTACGCGCTGCGGGGCGCTGTCATGCTCCCGGCGCTGGCGTTCGTGGCGATCGGCCTGCTGCGGCCTCCCGGCGGGCCGCGCTTTCAGCCGTCACGGCCGATGGCGTTCCAGTCGTTCTCGCTGCTGGCGATTGGGGGCTATCTGCTGGTCATGGCCCTGCTGGTCCAGGCCCTGTCGTTCACCGGCGAAATGGCACGCTTGGTTCACGTCGGCTTCCTGCTGGCCGCGGCCGCCGCGTGCCTGGTGGTGTTGCCGTCGCAGCGCCGCCGCAGCTGGGTACGAGTGATGCTGTCGAAGCACTTGTTCCAACATCGCTACGACTACCGCGCGGAGTGGTTGCGTTTTACCGACACCATTGGCCGGGCCGGTCCATCGGCCGAGCCGCTCCGCGAACGTGTCGTGCAGGCGGTGGCCGACATCTGCGACAGCCCCAGGGGACTGCTCCTTACGATGCGCGAGCAAGGTGGCCTCGAATTGAGCGCCCGCTGGCAGTGGCCTTCAATTGCCGTCCCCGCCGAAGCGATAGGAGCGGCGGGCACGCGTTTCTTCGAGCAAAGCCAGTTCATCGTTGACCTCGATGAACTGCGCTCAAGGCCAACGGACGGCATCCCCGATATCGCGCATCCCGCGTGGCTGATGAACGAGGACGCCTGGGCGCTTGTCCCGCTGCTGCATTACGAGCGGCTGGTCGGCCTGGTCGTGCTGGCCCGCCCAGCGGTGAAGCGGCGGCTTGACTGGGAAGATTTCGATTTGCTGCGCGTTGTCGGGCGGCAGCTGGCCAGTTATCTGGCAGAGCATGCCAGCCAGGATGCGCTGGGCGAAGCCCAGCGGTTCGACGAATTCAACCGCCGCATGGCGTTCGTGATGCACGACATCAAAAACCTGGCGAGCCAGCTTTCGCTATTGTCGCGCAATGCGGAGCGGCACGCCGAAAAGCCGGAGTTCCGCGCGGACATGCTGGTGACGCTCAAGAACAGTTCGGAGAAGCTCGAAGTTTTGCTTGCCCGGCTCGGCCGTTATGGAGGCCATGCGCATCGGCCGCAGCCCGTCGACGTGCGTCCAATCCTGCTCGACATTGCCGCGCGCTATGCGGGGCGGCATAAGGTGATCACCATCGAGCGGGGCGCGTGTTCGGTACATGCCGACCCAGACAGCCTGGAGCAGGCGCTGGCTCACTTGGTGCACAATGCGGTCGAAGCCAGCGGAAGCGAAGCGCCGGTGTTCCTCGACGTTCGAACTGAGGTTGCGGGCGCGATCATCGAGGTGATCGACAGCGGCTCGGGCATGTCGGCCGATTTCGTCAGCACGGACCTGTTCAAACCGTTCCATTCGTCAAAGCCGCGCGGGTTTGGCATCGGGGCGTACGAGGCGCGCGAGCTGATCCGGGGAATGGGCGGCTGGCTCGATGTAGAATCGCGCGAGGGCCTGGGAACTCGTTTCCTGGTCCACTTGCCCCTCTCGGAACCTGCCCAGTGCGTCACAGACTTGCAACTCAACTCAATCGAGGTGGCGTGATGCCCGACAAGCCCAAGCTTCTGATCATCGAAGACGACGAAGGGCTGCAAGCCCAGCTGAAGTGGGCTTACGACGATTTCGAAGTGGTACCGGCGCGTGATCGCGCGGCGGCTATCGCCGCCTTGCGGGCCGAGGAGCCCGCGGTGGTCACCCTCGACCTCGGCCTGCCGCCGGATCCCGACGGGACCAGCGAAGGGTTCGCGGTGCTGGACGAGATCATGGCGCTCAAGCCCGATACCAAAGTCATCGTCGCCAGCGGCCACGGCGCCCGCGAGAGCGCGCTAACCGCGATCGAACGCGGGGCGTACGATTTTTACCAGAAGCCAGTCGATATCGAGCAACTCGGCCTGATCGTGCGGCGCGCATTCAACCTGCATCGCATCGAAGCGGAGAATCGCGCTCTGGCGGATCGGCCGGGCGAGGGCGATCGGGTGCTCGGTAGCCTGATAACTTGTGCGCCTGAGATGGTCCGCGTCGCCCGCACCATCGAGCGCGTCGCCAACACCAATGTCACGGTTCTGCTGCTGGGCGCCAGCGGCACCGGCAAGGAATTGCTCGCCCGCGGCCTGCACGATGCGAGCAACCGCAAGCACGGAGCCTTCGTCGCGATCAACTGCGCGGCCATTCCTGAAACCTTGCTCGAAAGCGAGCTGTTCGGGCATGAAAAGGGCGCGTTCACCGGCGCGGTGAAGACGACCGAAGGCAAGATCGAACTCGCCAACGGCGGCACGTTGTTTCTCGACGAGGTCGGCGACATCCCGCTGCCGCTCCAGGTCAAATTGCTGCGGTTCTTGCAGGAGCGCCAGATCGAACGGATCGGCGGGCGCCGCGCGATCGACGTCGATACCCGAATCGTGTGCGCCACGCATCAGGATCTCGAGGCCATGATTGGCGACGGCCGGTTTCGCGAGGACTTATTCTACCGCCTGGCCGAAGTGGTCGTGAAGATTCCCTCGCTGTCGGAACGGCCGGGCGATGCAACGCTGCTGGCCAAGGCATTTCTCAAGCGCTTCTCGGCCGAGATGAACCCGCATGTGACCGGCCTGTCGCCCGATGCGCTGGCGGCGATCGACGCATGGAGCTGGCCCGGCAATGTACGCGAGCTTGAGAACCGAGTAAAACGGGCGGTGATCATGGCCGATGGCCGACTGGTTAGCGCCGGTGATCTCGACTTGCAGCAGGGCGCGCAGGACGATCCCGACGTGCTCAATCTCAAAAGCGCACGCGAGAAAGCTGACCGCAAGGTTATCCGCCACGCACTGGCTCGCAGCGCGGGGAACATTTCCAGCACCGCGCGCCTGCTCGGGATCAGCCGACCGACCTTGTACGACTTGCTGAAGCAGTATGGACTGCAGGCCTAATTTCGCGATCAGCGCCGCGTTGGCGCTACTGGCGCTACTGGCGCTACTGGCGCTACTGGCGCTAGCACCGGCGCTCGCCGCTGACCGCCCGAGCCAGGCGTCGGTGGAGGCTGGGCGGGCTCGGGCAAGCTATCGCGCGGGCGATCACTTCGCCGCGCTTGCCCAGGCGCGGGTGGCCCTTGCGCTCGATCCCGGTGACCCGGTGGCGTTGCGGTTCGAAGCACAACTCGTGCGCGATGCCGAAGGGCCGGTTGCCGCACTGCCCTTATTCGAAAAGGCGCTCGCTAGGGCTCCCGACGATGTTGAACTGCTTGGGGACTATGCGGCAACGCTCGGTGAAGCAGGCCGCAACCGCGATATGCTGGGCGCCGTTCGGCGGATGACCGAACTGCGGCCCGACGATCGGCACGCATATTTTCTCCAGGCAGTCCTGTCGGCGCGGGCGGGTGACGACGTTCTGGCCCGGCGGCTATTATGGCGCACCGCGGCCGCCGGCAATCCGACACCGGCGGCGATGTGGCTCGATGCGGTAATCGAGCTGCGGAGCGGCAGCCCGGCGCAAGCTGTCGAGCGGCTCGATGCGCTGGTTCGCCGCCAACCCGACAACCTCGCCGCGCAAACGCTCCTCGGGCGCGCGCTGCTCGCCAATGGCGAGGGGAACGAAGTGATCGCGCGGCTGCAGCCGCTGGCGGAATGGGGCGATGCCTCACCGTACCTGCTAACGTTGGTCGGGCGCGCTTATGAAGAACTCGGGCGCAGAGCAGAGGCGGCAACCTACCTCGACCGCGCGGTTCAGCCGTTACCGACGGAAGTGGAGGCGATGCCGGTCGGCGATGGGGACGGCGGCGGCGACCCGCTCGATCCGCCGGTGGCGGTGCGCAAGCTGCGCGAATTGACCGGGAACGGCGCGATGGGCGAAGCGAGCGTACTCGCCGAGCGATTGGCGCAACGTTATCCCGGCTCGGCCGATGTGGTCCGGGTTGTAGGCGACGTGCATTTGCTGGCCGGGCGCACGGCTGCGGCGCTGGCAAGCTATCGGCGGGCAGCCACGATCCGCACCGATGCGTTGCTGGTGCAGCGCATGGCGGCAACTGAACGGGCGCTCGGCAACGCGCCTCAAGTGCGGGCGTTGCTGGCCCAGCGGCTGCGGGTCAATCCGCGCGAGCGTGCTTCGGCGGTGCTGCTCGCCCGCCTGGACGCCGAGCGCGGCGACTGGCGCGCGGCGGTGAGCGTGCTGACCTATACGGTTCAGGCGGGCGGCCAGGACCCGCGCCTGCTCGCCGACTTGGCTCAGGCGCACCTGGCGCTGGGCGACAGCAAGCGTGCGTTAGCCGCGGCGCGTGCCGCGCACGGCCTGCAGCGCGGCAACGGCTCGGTTGCGGGCATATTGGCCCGGTCGCTGGCGTCAGCCGCCCGCGCTCCGGCGCTCGCGACGCGCTAGCCGGACGCGGTGGCTGCCCGGTGGTGCCGTTTGTGCCGGACCGACCACCACAGCGAGCCGGCGATCATCACCGCGCCGATCAACCCGGTCAGCGTGTCGGGCATTTCATAGCGAGCCGAAAGCAGCATGATAACCGCCAGCGCGAGGATCGCCCAGAACGCCCCGTGCTCGAGATAGCGGTACTCGGCCAGCGTCCCCTTCTGCACCAGCAACAGCGTGAGCGAGCGGACGAACATCGCCCCGATCGATAGCCCGAGCGCGATCACCACCATGTTGTTCGATAGCGCGAAGGCGCCGATCACCGCATCGAAACTGAACGAAGCGTCGAGCACATTCAGATAGATGAACCCGCCAAGACCGCGCTGGACCATCGTGCCCGCCAGCTTCAAGCGCTCATCGCGTTCGGACAGAAATTCGCCGAGGCCTTCGATCAGCACGAAGGCAACCACGCCGAACAGGCCGGCGACGATGAACGTGAGGGCTTCGGCGGGTACCAGCAGCCGCGACACGCCCCACAGCGACAGGAGGATTGCCACGATATGCAGTGCGGGGAGGGCGGAGATACGCGCGGCCCACTGTTCGATCATCGCGATCCAGTGGACTTCCTTGTCCTTGTCGAAGAAGAATTTCAGCCCGACGAGTCCGAGAAAGGCGCCGCCGAATCCGGCGATCCCGACATGCGCGGACGACACGATCCGCTCGTATTGGACAGGGTCGGTCAGCGACAGGCGAATCGCCTCGATCGGACCCAACCCGGCCGCCACCGCGACGATCGCCAGCGGGAACACGATGTACATACCGTAAACTGCGAACACCATGCCCCAGGTCAGGAAACGCCGTTGCCAGATCGGGTCCATGTTTTGAAGCACGGTGGCGTTGACGACCGCGTTGTCGAAGCTGAGCGACACTTCCAGGACGGTCAGTACCGCGACGATCCAAAGCGCGTGCGCCATCCCCGCCACGGTGCCGGTTTGCGACCAGCCGTACCACGCGCCGAGTGCAAAGCAGACCAGCGCGAATAAAATCGGCATGCGAAAATGGCGCAGCATGTCAGGCGGCCCGCCAGCGCTCGGCACCGCGTGTGACACCTGTGACAGTGTCCTGCAGCGGAGTAGAAACCGTGCCCTGTTGACCTGCGGTGGCGTGCCAAGATCGATAGATTGAACGGAGTGGGTGGATCATCGCGCCCCGTTGGCATGGACCGGGGAGAGTAGGAAAGGGGTTATTTCGGCTGGTAGGTCTGCTCGTCTCCCGGGAACGCGCGCCCCCGCACATCGCGCGCATAGGCTGCCGCAGCCGCCGAAATGCGCCCCGCGAGGTCATCGTAGCGTTTCACGAACCGGGGCACGCGTTCGAACATCCCCACCATGTCGTCGGTAACGAGCACTTGGCCGTCGCACCGGGCCGAAGCCCCGATCCCGATCGTGGGGCACGCGACTGCCGCGGTGACCGCGACCGCGAGCGGCTCGACCACGCCTTCGACGACGATCGCGAATACGCCCGCGTCAGCCAGCGCCTGCGCGTCGCCGACGATCTTGGCCGCTTCCGCCTCGCCGCGTCCACGCGCGCCGTATCCGCCGAGCACGTTGACCGCCTGCGGGGTCAACCCGACATGGCCCATCACCGGAATCCCTCGCTCGACCAGGAAGGCAACGGTCGGTGCCATCGCCGCGCCGCCCTCAAGCTTGACCGCCGCCGCTCCGCTCGCCTTCAGCAGCAGCGCCGCGCTCGCGAACGCCTGCGCCGGCGAGGCTTCGTAAGAACCGAACGGCATGTCGACCGCAACCACCGCATGATAGCTCCCGCGCACCACCGCGGCGGCGTGGTTGGCCATCATGTCGAGCGTTACCGGGACCGTGGACGGCAGGCCGTAGATGACCTGGCCCAGCGAATCCCCCACCAGCAGCACGTCGCAGTGTTCGTCGAGCAGCTGCGCCTGGCGCGCGGTGTAGGCGGTCAGCATCACGATCGGCTCGGCGGTCACGCCATCGATCTTGCGGCTCAGAATGGCCGGGACCGTGAGCCGGCGCATCGGCTGCGGGGTCGGGTTGGCGCGGCTGGTGGCGGTGTCGAGCTGGAATGTGGACATGCGCTGCCTTGTAAGGCGGTTGCGGGCCCTGTGCAAAGCGCCGCCGAATGGCTTGCCTTGGCGGTCGATCCGGCTAGCTTCGACAGCTTGAGGGATCGGGCGTGCCCCGGGCGCGCATAGATTTAAGGGGAATCGCATGCTCGGCCGTGTCAAACCGCTCGATGCCATTCTGGCGACGGCAGAGAAAAAATCGCTCCACCGCTCGCTCGGCGCCGTTCAGTTGACCCTGCTCGGCATCGGCAGCGTGATCGGCACCGGCATCTTCGTGCTGACCGCCGCCGGCGCGCAGAAGGCGGGCCCCGGGCTGATGCTGGCGTTCGTCATCGCCGGCCTGGTCTGCATCGTCGCCGCGCTGTGCTATGCCGAGATCGCCTCGATGATCCCCGTCGCCGGCAGCGCCTATACCTATAGCTATGCGAGCGTGGGCGAGCTGCTGGCGTGGACCGTCGGGTGGGCGCTGATCATGGAATATGCGATCGCCGCGGCGGCGGTTTCGGTCGGATGGTCGGGATATTTCTCGGGTACGATCCTGCATGGGTTCCTGGGCATAGACTTGCCCGCGGCGCTGGCGGCGGGCCCGCTGGCGCTCGGCGGCGCGGCGGGCGGGCTGATCAATTTGCCGGCGTTCCTGATCGCGCTCCTAGTCACCGGGTTGCTGATCATCGGCACCAGCGAAAGCGCCAAGGTCAACGCAGTGCTGGTGGCGATCAAGATCGTCGCGCTGACGGTGTTCATCGCGCTGACGTATACGAGCTCGGAATTCTCGACCGCCAAGTTCAATCCGTTCCTGCCCGCGGGGGTGTTCGGCGGGTTCGGCACCGGCGTCGGCGCGGTGGGTGCGGCGGCGACGATCTTCTTCGCCTATGTCGGGTTCGATTCGGTGTCGACCGCGGCGGAAGAAACCAAGAACCCGCAGCGCAATGTGCCGATCGGGCTGATCGGCTCGCTGCTGATCTGCACGGTGTTCTATATTCTCGTCGCCGCGGGCGCGGTCGGCACCATCGGCGGCCAGCCGATCATGGGGCCGGGCGGGGTACCGTTCCCCGCCGGTTCGGAGGAGCTCGCGCGCCAGTGCGCGCTGCCGCAGCATGCCGAGGCACTGGTGTGCTCGAAAGAAGCGCTCGCCCACGTGCTGCGCACGATCGGATTCTCCGGCGTTGGCAACATGATGGGGGTTGCGGCGTTCCTTGCGCTGCCATCGGTCATCCTGGTGCTGCTGTTCGGCCAAACGCGCATCTTCTTCGTGATGAGCCGCGACGGCTTGTTGCCCGACGTGCTCAGCACCGTGCATCCCAAGTTCAAGACGCCATACATCGTCACCGCCATCACCGGGATACTGGTGGCGATTGCCGCAGCGTTCTTCCCGGTCGGGCAACTGGCCGACATCTCCAACGCTGGCACGCTGTACGCATTCATGTGGGTGGCGATCGCACTGCTGGTGCTGCGCAAGAGCGATGCCGCGCGCAAACGCCATTTCCGCGTGCCCGCGGCGTGGCTCGTGGCCCCCGTAACGATTGTCGGCTGCGTGTTCCTGTTCTTCAACTTGCCTTATCAGGCAATGCTGTTCCTGCCGATCTGGGGCGCGATCGGACTGGTGCTCTATTTCGCCTACAGCCGCGGCCACAGCCATCTGGGTCGTGGTCTGGTCGAGGTCCACGAACCTGAAATCGCGGAGATCGCGCCGGACGTACCCGCCACCGATTGATCTAGAGCGCGGTTTCGACGTGGTGGCCGGCGGTTTCGTCGCGCACGTCGAAACCGAGCAGCATCTTGGCGGTCCCGATGACGCCGAGTTTGGCTTCCCAGATCTCCGCCTGGCCAAGGTCCAGGCGCAGCATCAGCAAGTCGGGGTCGGTCTTGCCGCCGGGGAACCACGCCTCGACGATCTGGCTCCACTGCTTGTCGAGCCGCTCGTGGCTGGTTTCTTCGCTCAGCGTGCCGGCGATGCGCGCGAACATGGCGTGGCCCTTGGCGGCGAAAGTGGCGACGGCGGGGCCGCCTGCGGCATAGACGCCTGACTTGCGGGTGAAGAACCAGATCGCGTGGTTCGCATCCTCGTCGAGCTGCGCGGTCATCGGCGAGGCGGTCGCGGGATCGGCATCGAGCTGGAGGAACACGAACGGGCTGTCGGCGAGCGCCTTCCAGAAGGCGTGCTTGATCTGTGCGGTGTCGGGCATGAAATCTCCTTTTCACGCCAACGGCACAAGGGCGGGGGAGGTTCCGTTGCCAATCGCAAGCGATGGGAACATAAAGCGAACATCGGAGTCGATTCGCCATGGACCTGTCTCATCTGCCCACCGTCGGCGCGCTGCTTTCGCACGGGTCGCCCAACCCGCGCTGGCGTCCCGGGCTGGTTGGCGCGCGGCATAGCGAGGTGTTCGCCAGCGGGCGTGAGGCGAGTGGGGCGGGGGCCGCGCTGGCGCTGGCGCTCGACGGCATACGCGCGGAAGGCCGCGCCGACGATGCCCGCGCGCTGCTGTGGGTCCAGGATGCCGCCTCGCTCAAGCTGACCGGGCGGCCCTATCGCCCGGGCCTGCCGGCGGGGCTGCGGCGGCGGCTGGTCCACGTCGCGGTGCGCACCCCCGAAGATGCGCTGTTCGCGCTCGAGGAAGGCATTCGGTGCCGCGAACTGGCGTGCGTGATCGGAGAGATCGCGGGCAATCCCCGCGCGCTCGACTTCACCGCTTCGCGGCGATTGAGCATGGCGGCCGAAAAGCACGGCGTGCCGCTTTATCTGGTGCGGCTCGATGCGGCACACGATCTCAGCTCGGCGCGGCTGCGCTGGCAAGTCGGGGCCGCACCGTCACCCCCGCCGCGATGGAATGCCCACGCGCCTGGAACGCCCGCATGGCGTGCCGAACTGTTCCGCGCCCGCGGCCACGCCCCGGGGCAATGGGTCCTTCACGATGATGGCGAACTCAGCGCGCACGCTTGGGCCAGCCCGGCACAAGCCGCTGGGGAGGCGCACCCCCTGACCCGCTCAGCCTGAGCAGGCGAAGGCCGCGCGCGCGATGCACCCGCTTCCTCCCCGGCGCGTCATGGCGATCTGGCTGGCGCGGCTGGCGATCGATCGCTGGCGCGAGGCCGGGGAGGGCGCGGATGCGGCACCGGTTGCACTGGTGGCCGAGACTGCCCACGGCCCGCGCCTTACCGCCGCCAACCCCGCCGGCCTGGCGGCCGGGGCGGCGCCGGGGATGATGCTGGCCGACGCGCGGGCGCTGTGCCCGGCCCTGACGGCGGTGGCGAGCGATCCGGCGGGCGATCGCGCGTTCCTGGCCCGGCTGGCGCTGTGGGCTCAGCGGTGGGGCCCGTATGCAGCGCTCGACGCGCCCGACGGCCTGCTGGTCGACGTCACCGCCGCGGCGCACTTGTTCGGCGGCGAGGCGGCGCTGCTGGCCGATGGGCAGGCGCTGCTGGAGAGCCAAGGCCTGGCCGCGCGGCTGGCCATTGCGCCGACCGGCGGCGCGGCGTGGGCGCTGGCGCACCACGGGCCGGCGCGCGCGATCCTGCCGCCCGGGGATGACATCGCGCTGGCGCTCGCCGCGCTGCCGGTGGCGGCGCTGCGGCTTGAAGCCGACGTGCTGGTGGTACTGCGCCGCCTCGGCCTCAAGCGAATCGGCGACCTGTCGGTGCGGTTTGCGGGCCGCGACGGGCGCGATGCGCTCCACCGCCGGTTCCGCAGCCGGTCCGCTTCGGCCAACCCGCTGATCCGCCTCGACCAGTTGCTCGGCCGCGTGCCCGAGCCGCTTCTGCCGGTGGTGGCGGTGCCCGATGCGTGGGCCCAGCGCCGCCTGCTCGAACCGATCCGCCATCGCGAATTGCTCGACCAGGTGGTCGCCGATCTGGCGGGCGACCTGGCGCTGGAATTGGAGCGGCGCGGGGAGGGCGCCCGCCGGCTCGAGCTGGGGATGTGGCGGGTCGACGGCGATGCCCTGTTCCGCCCGCTCGAGCTGGCCGCCGCGACGCGCGATGCGGGCCACATCGCGCGGCTGTTCGCGGCCAAGCTCGACGACATCGATGCCGGCTTCGGGATCGAGCTGGTGCGGCTGCGCGCCGCCTGGGCCGAGCCGCTGGCGCTGGCGCAGTCCGACCTCGACAACGGCGCCGAACCGGCCGGGACCACGCTCGCGGTGTGTATCGACCGGCTGACGGTGCGGCTGGGCGAAGGCGCGGTGCGCCGCCCGGTGCCCTACGCCAGCCACATCCCCGAACGCGCCCAGCGCTGGCATGCGCCGCTCGAACCCGAACGCGCGGCTCAGGAGGCGTTCGCGTTTCATGCCCGCCCGCTCAAGCTGCTCGACCGCGCCGAGCCGATCGCGGTGCTTTACGCGACACCTGATGGGCACCCGCGCCAGTTCCGCTGGCGCGGGGCGGTGCATGAAGTCGCGCGGGTTGACGGACCCGAACGCATCGCGCCCGAGTGGTGGCGCGAGAAGGGCACCGCACGCCTGCGCGATTACTACCGCATCGAGGACACCATCGGCCGCCGTTACTGGATCTATCGGCTGGGCCTGCTCGGAGACGGCCGCGGCGGCTTGCCCGAGTGGTTCCTGCAGGGCTTAGGCGCCTAGCGCAGCGGCCAGGGCCAGCGCATCGCCCGCCGCGGCCGACGACGCGGTGTTGTCGAACATGCACCAGGTGTCGTGCCCTGCCGCCGCTTCGCCGGCAAGCTCGCGGGCATAGTGCGCCACGCGGTCGGCATAACTTGACCGGTACATCACCGGCGAACCGTGCAGCCGCCAGTAGCTCAAGCCTCGCCACCCACCCGGCTCGCCAGACCCTTCGCAGCGCGCCGGATCGGCCGCCACGCGCGCGACTCGCAGTCCAGCCAGCAACGCTTCGGCGGGCCTTGCAAACCAGCTCGGGTGGCGCGGCTCGCACGCAATCGCAGTCGTCGTGCGCGCCGCTAGGTCGGCGAAAAATGCTGCCGCCCCGCCTGCCTCGAATTCCAGCTTGGGCGGGAGCTGGACCAGCAGCACCGCCAGCTTGTCGCCCAGCCCGCCGACTTCGCTCATGAAGCGGTCGAGCTCCGCGCCGCAATCCACGAGCCTTAGCTGGTGCGTTATCGTTTTGGGCAGTTTGGCGGAGAACCTAAAGCCGGCGGGCACGCTGGCGCCCCAGCCCTGCCACGTCACAGCGCGATGCGGACGGTGGAACGAGCTGTTGACCTCCACCCCCGAGAAGCGCGCGGCATAGCGCCCGAGCGCGCTACGGCCGGCAGGAAACCCTTCCGCAATTTCGCGCGGAAGGCTCCAGCCGGCGGTGCCGACGCGGATCGCGGGATTGCCCAGCTGCGAGGCGCCTTACAGCCCCGGCGCGACCATCGACTGGCGCGTGACCTCGTCGACCAGCTCCTGCCGCTCTTCGGCCGGGGCCGCGGACAGCGCGCTGAACGCGCTGCCGGTGCCGCCCAGGAACGCCAGCAGGTCCTGCGTCAGCCGGTCCTGCTGGGTGGCGAAAATGCCATGGGCCTCGCCGTCGTACTCGATCAGCGTCGCGCCCGGGATTTGCGCCGCCGCCACGCGGCCGGTGGCGTCGATCGGCACGGTCTTGTCGGCGGTACCGTGGATCACCAGCGTGGGCACCCGGAAGTGCGCCAGGTCAGGGCGGAAGTCGGTCGTGCCGAACGCCTTGGCGGATTGCAGCGTGGCGTTTTGCCCGGCCATCTGGGTGGTCATCCACGACCACTCGAGGACTTCGTCGCTGACCGGCTGAGTGACCATGCCGACGCCGTAGAAGTCTTTGAAGAACGAGGTGAAGAACTTGCGGAAATCCTGCTTCATGCCCGCGGTCATCTGGTCGAAAGCGGCTTGCGGCACGCCGTTGGGATTGTCGTCGGTCTGGAGCATGTACGGCACCACCGAGCTGATCAGCGCCGCCTTGGTGACGCCCGCACCGCCATGGCGCGACATGTAGCGGGCGATCTCGCCACCCCCCATCGAGAACCCGACCAGTGCGACATCGGCGGCCGCGCCGGTCGCCTTCATGACGTCAGCGAGGTCGTCGGCAAAGGTGTCGTAATCGTAGCCCGTGGGCGGTTGATCGCTGCGGCCGAACCCGCGGCGGTCATAAGCGATGGCTTGGTAGCCGGCATCGGCGAGCGCGAGCATCTGCGGATCCCAGCTGTCGGCGGAAAGCGGCCAGCCGTGGATCAGGATGACGGGTTTCCCTTCGCCCACGGTCTTGACGTAGAGCTGGGTGCCGTCGCGGGCTTCGATGCGGTTCATGCGAAAAATCCTTTCGGGGGAGGTCCCTGACTGAACCGGGCGCGCGGCACTCCGTTCCGGACATGGCCTAAAGCCCGTACACAAGGGACTAGGCGAATCCGGATGGAGAACATATACAGAACGGATGCAACAGCTTACGACGCTCCAGAAGCTCGAAATTCTCGCCGATGCGGCCAAGTACGATGCCTCGTGCGCGTCGTCGGGCACGGCCAAGCGCAGCAGCGCGGGCGGCAAGGGGATCGGTTCGACCGAGGGAATGGGTATTTGCCACGCCTATGCGCCCGACGGGCGGTGCATCTCGCTGCTCAAGATCCTGCTGACCAATCACTGCGTGTTCGATTGCCATTACTGCATTAACCGCAAGAGCTCGAACGTTCGGCGCGCCCGCTTCAGCCCCCAGGAAGTAGTCGACCTCACGCTCACGTTCTATCGCCGCAACTACATCGAAGGGCTGTTCCTCTCATCGGGAATCGTCAAAAGCTCCGACCACACGATGGAACAGCTGGTAGAAGTCGCGCGTATCCTGCGGGATGAGCACGATTTTCGTGGATATATCCACCTCAAGACCATTCCCGATGCCGATCCTGAATTGATCCATCAGGCCGGTCTCTATGCCGACCGGGTGTCGATCACTGTCGAGCTGCCGACCGATGCTGGGTTGACCCGCCTCGCGCCTGACAAGGACGCCCGCCGGATCGAAGGCGCGATGGGTGGGATGAAGGCCGCGATCGTCCAGGCCCGCGACGAGACAAAGCGCTTCAAACACGCGCCCAAGTTTGCGCCCGCCGGGCAATCGACGCAGATGATCGTCGGCGCCGACGCGGCGAGCGATGCGGACATCGTCGGCAAGGCCAGCCGGCTGTACGATTCGTTCGGGCTGCGGCGAGTTTATTACTCCGCGTTCAGTCCGATCCCCGATGCCAGCGCGGTGTTGCCGCTCAAGCGCCCGCCGCTGATCCGCGAACACCGTCTGTATCAGTCGGACTGGCTGATGCGGTTCTACGGTTACACGCCGGGCGAAGTCATGCAGGCAACCGGCGATGACGGCATGCTGCCGCTCGACATCGATCCCAAGCTGGCCTGGGCGCTCAAATTTCGTGAGCATTTTCCAGTCGATGTAAACCGTTCCTCGCGTGAGATGTTGCTGCGGGTACCGGGGCTGGGAGTGCGCGCGGTCAAGCACATCCTGGCGTCACGCCGGCATCGCACGCTTCGGCTCGAGGATGTCGGCTCGCTAACGGTATCAATCGCCAAAGTCCGCCCGTTCATCGTCGCCGCCGACTGGTGCCCAACGCTGCTGACCGACCGCGCCGACTTGCGCAGCCTGCTCGCGCCCAAAACAGAGCAACTTGAACTGTTCGCGGCGTGACCGCGCCGTTCCGCGATATGCGCCTGCCCGACGCCTACTGCGTCGCGCTTCCCCAGCCGGACGATTTCGAGTTCTGGCGCGAGCAGGCGCGGGCGCTGATCCAGTGCGATGTGCCGGCTGACCGGGTGGTGTGGGTGGAACCGGGCGGCGCGGGGGACTTGTTCGCTGGCGGCCGGCGGCGCTTGCCCGCGCCGCCGGCCGATGCCCGCGCGGTCCGGGCCAGCCGCGCGTTCGTGGAGCGCGCGCGCGCGGCGATCTGCCATTCGGACCCCGAGCGCTTCGCGCTGCTCTATCGCCTGCTGTGGCGGTTGCAGGCCAACCCGCGAATCATGGAAGACAGCGCCGATCCCGCGGTGCGCCGGCTCAAAGACCTGGCGCGCAGCGTGCGCCGCGACATCCACAAGATGCGCGCGTTCGTCCGCTTCCGGCTGGTCGAGGAGCCGGGAGAGGACGAGCGGCTGAGCGAGCATTACGTCGCGTGGTTCGAGCCCGAGCATCACATCCTGCGCATCAACGCCGGGTTTTTCGTGCGCCGCTTCGCCAGCATGCGGTGGTCTATCCTGACCCCCAGGGGCTCGCTCCACTGGGATGGCCAGGCCCTGGCCGAAGGTCCCGCGGCCCAGCGCGGCGACGCACCCGATGGCGACCCGGCCGAAGACCTGTGGCGCAAGTACTATGCGTCGATCTTCAATCCCGCGCGCTTGAAAGTCGGGGCGATGCTCAAGGAAATGCCCCGCAAGTATTGGAAGAACCTGCCCGAAGCGGCGCTCATTCCCGAGCTGGTCGCCGGCGCGCAGGCACGGGAGAGCGCGATGGTGGCGGCAGGCGCGATGGAATCCGAGGCCCGGCCCGAGACGCTCGCCGCGATCGACACGGCAATCCACGCCTGCCAGCGCTGCCCGATCGGCTTGCTCGACAACACCGCGGTGATGGGCGAGGGCCCGCAGGACGCCGCACTGATGATTGTCGGCGAGCAGCCCGGCGACCAGGAGGACCTCGCCGGGCGTCCGTTCGTGGGGCCGGCCGGCCAGGTACTCGACCGGCACCTTGAACGCGCCGGGATCGACCGGCGGCAGGCTTACCTGACCAACGCGGTCAAGCACTTCAAGTTCGTTCAGCGCGGCAAGCGTCGGCTGCATCAGTCGCCGACCGCCAAGGAGATCGACGTGTGCCGGTGGTGGAACGAAGCCGAACGGGCGATCGTCAAGCCGCGGCTGGTGCTCGCGCTCGGCGCCAGCGCGG
>JBDSUJ010000047.1:0-19759 GCA_039927815.1 Croceibacterium sp.
ACTTACGCCGCCTGAGCTTCGCTAGTACTGCGGTGGACCTGTTCACTCGCCCAGGCGTCCAAATCATCGACGCAGTAGGTGATGATTTTCTCGCCGAGGCGGCGGAACTTTGGCCCAGTGCCATCGACCCGCTTGCGTTCGAGGGTGGACTGCCCAACGCCGAGGTAAATTGCAGCGTCCGGGGTTCTGAGGTAGCGCATAACCTGTCGTCCTTCTGCTTCCGCAGCGGAAGGCCCGCTAGCGGTGACGACCGACCAGTTATGACAAGATGCGGCGAGCAGGTATGGCGCCAATCGGCACTATTCCGCGGCTGATTTTTCCACCCTGTCGGCGAGAGAGAGCTTTTTCCATGCGGATGAAATAGCCGAGGCTCGCTTGGGCGCTATTCCCGTGACTTGGACTGCAATTTGAGAATGAACAGCGTCTGCGAACCGCACAAACGGGCCTGCTTCACCCGTGCTCGAGTACGCGGGCGCCCTTCGCCAAACCTCAGAATAGATATGAGCTGTCCCCCCGACGAACTTCAGGAATGCTGGCGACCCCGAGTTGCCAGAGCGCCGTGAAGGACTGAGCCGAGACCGTTGCTCTAAGCCCTTTGCCCATTTGGTGATCGCCTGAATGCCTTCGACCGCGCGAGCGACTTCCCTTCCTCCATCACCGCCGCGAGCCAGCTTAGCGATTGCGTGTAAGGCCGAGGCGCCGAGGTAGGGATGGATATTCCCCTGCGCACGGGGGTTGAGCCCCAATTCGCGCTGAAGCGCGTCCCCGGCTGCCGTGATACGCGCCGCCTGGTTCGCCAGCTGCAACGGCGTGGGGGTGTAGTCCGTCCGCAAATCGAGAACATAGCTCAGGGCAAGCTCGTTCAGGCTGAAGGCGAGGGCGTCGATCGAGAAGGGTTTTGCTGGTTCGACGCGCACGGCATTGACGACCATCTGCGCTGAACCGCTGCCAAATATGGCGACACCTTCGCTCGGATGGCACGGCGGTTTGGGAAGGTTCACGCCGCACCCCGCAACTTCACCACGCGGGCGCTTCCCGCGACCGTCGCGGCGAGGGTATCGGCCCACTTGTCGAGCGCGGCGCGCCGCTCCGGCTCGTAGGCATAGACCTGATAAACGCCCTTCACCCCGGATTCCGTCTCAGTGCGGTGCCCTAGCAAGCGTTCGACAACTTCGGGGGGCGTGCCGGCGCGCTGGCATCCGCGAGCGAAGGTGCGCCGCGTGTCGTGGATTACAAACTGTTCGATCGCAAGCGGCTCGCGCTCACCGTCCCGCGCGTCGTCCGCCTCAACTGCCTTCATCGCCTTATCGAGGCGCGCTTTGGCTCGGCTGAAACCCGAAACGGGCGTCTCGCCGTTGGTAGTGAAAACGAAGTCCTTGCCGTCCTTGCCCGCAATCCGCGGCAAATCCTTGAAGATCGCCAGCGCGGCCGGAGATAGCGGGATCCAGTGCGGCTCCCCGTTCTTCATCCTGTTGCCGGGAATCAGCCAGCTCGCTTCTTCCAGATCAAGCTCCGACCACCTTGCTTCCGCGACTTCCCGAAGTCTGGCGCCTGTCAGGAGCAGCAGCTTGTAAACGGGGCCGAACGGCCACCCCAGCACCTTGCACGCTTCCCACGTCAGACGTTGTTCGCGCCGATCTAGGTGGCGTTCGCGCTTGGAGCCGGATTGTGGGCGGTCCACTTCCCCGAAGGGTGAGCGGGCTGTCGGGAATAACTTACGATGCTTCGTGTGGGCGTGGGCGAATATAGCTCGCAGGGCCACATGCGACTTCAGCGCGGCTGATTTGCTTCGCTCCGCAATGATGCCGAGGCGTTCATTGATTTCATCGGCGCTGATCGACGGCAGGGGGGTGTTCCCGAAGACGGGGCGAAGGTCGCGGTCAATTATCGCCTCTTGTTCCTTCCACCGCCGGAGCGATTTCTTCGCCAGCGCCACATAACCATCGGCCACCACGTTGAAGGCCAGCTTAGCGAGGGCCTGTTCGGCAGCTTCCGCTTCATCGGCCCGAGCCTGAATCGTCGCGAGCGCTTCCCGCTGGGCGTCGAAAGGATCGACCTTGCGGCGGACCTGCTCGAGCAATTCGGCGGCGCGCGTGCGTGCGGTGTCAGGCGTCCAAGGCGATCCGTGCCTGCCGATCGTCACCCGGCGAGTAGGTGAGCCCCGCCCTCCGATGCGATATTGGATGAGGTAGGACCGAGAACCTTGGTCTGTGACCATGCAGCCGAAGCCCTTTAGCGTGTCGTCCCACAGATAGGCGCGCTTCCCCGCCCGAGGGGCCGTTATAGCGTCAACAGCCCGCTTGGTGATGCGCCCTACAGCCATCGGATAAGCACGGGACTAGCACGCTAGCGGAACCATGTGAAGGAGTCCGGCGACATAAAGCGACACAGAACCGGAACAGGGGTGGGTCATGATGGCAATCGAAGCCCACCGGTAACGAGCGACGGGGAAAGCCCTAGTTCTCCAAAACCGAGGGCCGTGGGTTCGAGTCCCTCCACTCCTGCCAATCCGCGCCGATAAACTGATGCCGCGACGCAACGCCGCGGCAGTTTCCATCGTCATCGCGGATATTTTCATCGTTAACACAGGAACGCTGCGGCGGGACGGTCATTAGATGCGCCAGACGGTACGCACCGAATAAGGAGTTTCCCCATGGCAGGTCTGAGCTTCCGCAGCAGCAAGCCCGACGGCTGGACGATGCCGCGCCCCCACCGCGATCCCAGCACGCGCTACATGATGCACGGTCCGATCCAGCCGATGCACCAGCCCGGCTTCCTCGCCCGCCTGTTCGGCCAGCGCTGAAGGCACGTCCAGCAGTTGACGCCCCGGCCCGGCTTGTTCGTGAAGAACATGCCGGGACCGGGGCTTTGCTTTGCCCGGGCGCGATAGCGCCGCCACCAGCCCACGCTTGCCTTTCGCGGTTCCGCTAGCTAAATCGCCGCCGACTTCCGACATCGGAGCCACGCAGCCCTTCCCGGAAATCCCCGCGTTTCAGGGGGCCGGGGCGGCGCGGAGCCTATGGCGAAAACGGATCGAGCAAAGAGGGCATCCACATGGCCAGCACCAATCCCGGCGAATTCGTCAGCCAGGTTCGCGCCGAAGCGCGCAAGGTCGTGTGGCCGGGCCGGCAGGAAACCGTCCGCACCGCGATCTTCGTGGCCATCCTGATGGTCATCCTGTCGGTGTTCTTCCTTGGCGTGGACACCGTATTCGGCATGGCCGTGCGCTGGCTTCTGACGCTCGCCTGAGCCTTCGAACAAGACAACGAAAAGAGATCACATGGCCGCGCGCTGGTACATCATTCACGCTTATTCCGGGTTCGAGAACAAGGTTCGCGAATCGATCCTGTCGGAAGCCAACCGCATGGGCCTGGCCGAGGCGGTGGAAGCGGTCGAAGTGCCGACCGAAACTGTGACCGAAGTCAAGCGCGGCAAGAAAGTCCAGGTCGAGCGCAAGTTCATGCCGGGCTACGTGCTCGCCAAGCTGGTGCTGACCGATGACGTCTACCACCTGGTCAAGAACACCCCCAAGGTAACCGGCTTCCTCGGCTCAGGCGCCAAGCCGCAGGCGATCAGCGAACGCGACGCAGCGCGCTATTTCGGCGGCGTCGCGGAAGCGGCGGCGAGCCCCAAGAAGCAGGTCACCGTCGAATACGACATCGGCGATCAGGTCAAAGTGCTGGAAGGCCCGTTCGCCAGCTTCAATGGCCATGTCGAGGAACTCGATTTCGACAAGCAGAAGGTCAAGGTCAGCGTCTCGATCTTCGGCCGGGCAACTCCGGTCGAGCTCGACTTCGAGCAAGTCGAACTGGTCAAGTAACTTCATCCCGGACTTATCCGGGGGCAACGTTATTTGCGCCAGCGGGCGATAAAGAACCCGTCGAGGCCGCCCGCCTCGGCCAGCATCCCCGGATCGGTCCGTAGCCAGCCTTCGGGCGTCGGCAGCAGGCCGGCGGGGAGTTCGTCGGCGCGAATCGGATCGGGCGTTAGCGCTACGCGCGCGACTTGGTCCTCGCATTCCTCCCGCTCCAGCGAGCACACCGCATAGACCAGCCGCCCACCCGGTTTGACCCAGCGGACTGCGCGGGCGAGCATTTGCGCTTGCAGCTCGGCCAGCTCGGCGATCTGGCGCCCGCCGATACGGTGGAGCACCTCAGGATGGCGGCGGCACGTGCCGGTGGCGGTGCACGGCGCGTCGAGCAGCACGGCATCGAACAGCCGCGCACTGTCCCACGTCAGCACGTCGGCCTGGACCAGCTCAGCCTCCAGATGCGTGCGCACGAAGTTCTGGCCGACCCGGGCGAGCCGCTTGGCGCTGGCATCGAGCGCGGTGACGCGGGCCCCTGCGGCGGCCAGCTGGAGCGCCTTGCCGCCGGGCGCGGCGCACATGTCGAGCACGGTCTCACCCGGCGCCACGCCGAGCAGCCGCGCGGGCAGCCCGGCGGCGAGATCCTGCACCCACCACGCGCCCTCGGCATAGCCCGCCAGGTCGGGCACGGCGGTGCCGCGCAGCAAGCGGACATGGCCGGGTATCAGCGACGTACCACCCAGCCGCTCGCACCATTCCGGTGTCTGGGCAGGATCGCGCACCGTCAGGTCGAGCGGCGGCGGCAGGGCGAGGCCGGCGGCGATCACCTCGGCGCGCTCCCCCCAACGCTCGGCAACCGGGAGCGGGAGGCTGGGCGTGTCGGGCAGCGTCACCGCCTGCCTCACGAGCGCGCCGAACACCCCGTGCGCCAGCCGCCGCGGTCCGCCGGTGAGCAGCGGCAGTCCGGTGGAGACGACCGCGTGCGGCGGGGTTGCCAGCCGCAGCCACTGGGCCAGCATCAGCCGCAGCACCGTGCGTGCCTTGGCATCATCGGCCAAGTTCTGGCGGGTTGCGGTATCGATGAGCGCGTCAAGATCGGCCAGCCAGCGCAGCGTTTCCCCAGCGATGGCGCGGGCGAGCGCCTGGTCGGAGCTGGTCAGCAGCCCCTTGGTGGCGGGGCCGGCCGCCTGGTCGAGTGTCTCGCCCCGGCGCAGCACCGCGTCGAGGAGGCGCAGGGCTGCGCGGCGGGCCGCAAGGCCTTGGGTTTCGTGGGAAGCGTGAGTCACCGCAGCGCCCTAGAGGGCATTGCGCGGCGCCGCCACCGCGCGCATCGTGCGGGCGATGACCAAGCGTGCCACCGACCGGCCCCGGGCCTTTGCCAAGCCGGCGCACTGGAGCGATGCGCCGCCCCCGGCGCCGGCCCCGTGCGCGAATGACGAATCGCGCGGGCCGACGCGTTATGGCGACTGGGTCAAGAACGGCATTGCAATCGATTTCTGACGCGCTGCTGGCGGGGTCCGGAACCGAGCTTGCCCCCCGCAAGTTTTCCCGGCACGCCATGGCAAAATAAACGGGAGTTCGGGATGCGCGCGTTGAAGACGAGTCTGTGGTTCGGCATCCTGCCAGTGGCGCTGTCCGGCTGCACTGCCACCAGCACCATGGCACCATCCCAGGCGAGCGCGCTGACCATGCCCCGGAGCGCCCCGGGCGAGGTCCGCATGGGCGATACGATCGCGACCATGGCCGATCAGTACAATCGACCCCATCCCGGACCCCCGGGAACGGGGGCCAGCTCATGGGTCGCTGCGTCCCCCTCGCCCGCTTACGTCGACACCAGCCCGCCCCCGCCGCGCGCCGCCGATCCGCCGCCACTCGCCGCAGTTGCCAATCGCCAGCCGGCCGTCACCCCCCCGGCCGAGCGGGCCGAAGTGACGATGGCCAACGGACCTGCCGCTCCCACTCCCGCCCCGGCAGCTCGCCTGCAAACTGCGGGCCTGAGCGCAGCGGATATGGCCAAGGGCCGGACACTGTTCGGCAACAATGGCTGCGGCGGATGCCACAAGCTCGCCGACGCGGGCGGCAGCGGCGGGATCGGTCCGTCGTTCGATGGCAACGCGGAACTGACTCGTGAGCTGGCGATCAGCACGATCCATGAAGGCCGCGGCGCGATGCCGTCATTCGGCGGGCAGATTGCCGACGCCGATATCCGCACGCTGGCGGCCTACATCGTTCAGGCGAAGAAGTAGCATGGCACGCTTCGTCATCCAGCCGCACTTCCGGCTCCACGAGTGGGTCGCGGAAGAGAAAGGCTACTTCGCCGACGCCGGGCTCGACTACGAATTCCGCGAAACGTTCGATTCGAGGGATGGCCGCAACCATCAGCAGGGTGACAAGTTCGGCGCCTATCAGACGTTCGAGCAGGGCCGTAAGGGCAACGTCAGCTGCGCGTGCCACTGGACGGTGAATGTCGCCGCCGCCTCCGGCCATGGGCGGCTGTTCGCCGACGCCTACTCGCTCAGCCCCTCGGGTATTTTCGTGCCGCCCGACTCGCCGATCAAGACGCCGGCCGACCTGGCTGATGTACCGATCTCAGTCGGCTACCAGTCGGGCAGCCATTATTCGACCATCCAGGCGCTCGAACGCTACCTTCCGACCGAGCGGATCAAGCTCAGTTTCGCGGACGGTATGCTGTTCAGCCGGCTGGAGCTGCTGATCGACGGCAAAATCCCCGCCGCAGGGCTGTTCAGCGGGCCGTACTATTTCCTCGAGCAACTCGGCTTCAGGAAGATCATCGACACCACCTTCATGATGGCGTCGATGGTCCAGAGCGATACCGACCCGGCGGATGTGAAGAAATACTACGCCGCGCTGCGCCGCGCCCAACTCGACATCGACCTGCGCCCCGAGCTCTATACGCACTATTACCAGAAAGAATTCCCGGTTCGCTTCCACACGGCCATGGACACCGGCCGGTGGGGTCCGGGCGAACGGATCGTGTTCGAAACCTACAGCCGCGAAACGTTCGAACAATCGCAAAAGTGGATCGCCGAACGTGCGATTTTCGACGGCGACATGGGCACGCGCGACTACAGCGAATCGATCCTGACCTTGGCCGGCGCGTAAAGCACTAATGCCTGGCCAGTCGCTTGGCCCAATCGACGTTCGCAAGCACCACCAGTGCGGCCAGCATCGCCACTTGCGCGGCGATGCCCCATGGGCTGGTGAGTGCGTGGCGGAAAGTATCGCCGAGCGAGCTGGCCCGCGCGGCCTGCGCGCCGGTGGCATAGATCGAATACGAGACCAGCCGCCCGCCGAAAAACGCCAGCGTGAAAGGCAGCAGCCGCACGCCGGTCAACCCTGCTGCCTCGAACAATTGTGCCGACGGCACCGGTGACAGCGCGAACAGCGCCAGCACGAGGAACCCGCGACCCCTGTGCTTTTCCAGTGCACTTTTCGCAGCTTCAAGATTGCGCCGCATCTTGCCGGACACGAACCGGCGTAGCCACCGTGTGCCGTGGGCCAGGCCATAGCGGCCAAGTGCGGCGGCGAGCGCGCCGATCACCACGATGGCCCAGATCGGTAGCGGCGAATTGAGGCCGAATAACACGATGATCGACCAAGTTGGCGGACCGAACGCGGGCAACAGGTTCGCGCCAAGCACGACGGCGAACAGGATCAGATATTCCGTCATTCGCCGCCGTTTAACCGCCGGCGCCGGTTGCGGCTAGCTGAACCGGGCGCGCCTGATCGGCACGACGTTGCTGGGCGCGACCAGCGCGCTGATGCGCGCAAGACGTTCGTCGCTCAGCGCTTCGTCGAACGCCACCCCGACCGAGGCTTGCTTGACCCACTTCAGACGTCCGGTGATCGGCGTCTCGTCGCCGAAGCGGAGCACCACCGGTTGCGACTTGAGCGCGCCGATCGTCACGGCCAGGAGCTTGCATCCGCGCGGGCTGATGTCGGTGACGAAGGTGTCCTCCGGCACCTGCTCCCCCACCTGGCAATGGGCCGGGATGCGTACCGGCGTGCGATCGCCGGACCGCGCCGCTTCGCCGCGATCATAAAGGGTGGGTCGTTTGCGAGCCGTCATGGCCCGGGCATGGACGCTCAGGCTTAAGGATTGCTTGCGGTTGCCGGTGAAATCCACCCGCCCAACTCGCGCCGGACCAATGCTTCGAGCATATCCATGCCCGGCCGCCGCGCGTTGAGGCACGCCAGCGTCGCGAAGCGCTCGCCCCCTGCGGCGGTGAACTGGTGGCGCCCGCGGATCGCCAGTTCCTCGAGTGTTTCGAGGCAATCGGCCGAAAATCCCGGCGCGGCGATGGCCAGCCGGCGAGTCCCTTCGCGAGCCAGTTCGCCCAACACCGAATCGGTCGCCGGTTGCAGCCATTTCGCCCGGCCAAAGCGCGATTGGAACGCGGTCGCAAAGCGCAAGCCGCGCCCGGCCATCGCAGCTTCCAGCAGCCGTGCGGTCTTGCGGCAATGGCAGTGATAGGGATCGCCGAGCTCGAGTGTGCGCTGTGGCATCCCGTGGAAGCTGAGCAGCAGCACTTCCGGCACAAACTCAAGCGCATCGATCTGTGCCCCGAGATCGGCCGCCAGCGCCGCGACATAAACCGGATCGTCATGATAGGGCGGCAACGTCCGCAGGCTCGGCTGCCACCGCATCTTTCCCAGGGCCGCGGCCGCGCTGTCAACCACCGTCGCGGTCGTCGCCGCGCAATATTGCGGGTACAGCGGAGCCAGCAGGACGCGCTCGCACCCGGCCGCCATCAGCCGGCGCAGCTCGGCTGCGATCTCCGGCCGGCCATAGCGCATCGCATGCGCCACGATGGCGGCGTCGCCAAGCCGCTGCTGCAATTGCGCGGCCTGCTGCGCGGTGATCGCGGCCAGCGGCGAGCCGGCTTCGGTCCACACCTGGCGATAGGCATGGGCCGACTTGCGGGGCCGAGTGGTGAGAACGATCCCACGCAGGATCGGCTGCCACAGCAGCGGCGAGATTTCGACCACGCGCCGGTCCGACAGGAACTCTGCGAGATAGCGCCGCACTGCCGCCGGGCTGGCATCGTCGGGCGTGCCGAGGTTGACCAGCAGGACGCCGATACGCCCGGTTGTGACCTGCGGATGGCCGGCCGGCAGCGATTGCGGACGATGGGTCACTGAGCCTCCGACAGAAGCGGCAGGCGCCGAATGCGCAGCCCGGTTGCGGAATGAAGCGCGTTGGCGATGGCCGGAGCAACCGGTGCGACCGCGAGCTCGCCCGGGTCGAACGGTTCGGCCGCACTCTCGATCAAGTCGATCGTGATGTGCGGGGCATCTGCCAGCGTCGGCATGGTCAGGCCGGAGAGGCGGCCATTGACCGGCAGGCCCCGCGCGTAAACCACGCCGGAGCCGAGCGCGAGCCCGACGCCGAACAGCAATCCGCCCTCGATCTGCTGCAGCGCGATGTCGCGATTGACGATCCGGCCGATATCGACCGCGGCGGCGATTCGTTCGACCCGCACCCCCCCTGCGCCGGCCACCGCGGTGGCGACGATGGCGATTTTTCCCGCGCGCCCGGGGGTGCCCATCGCGTGGCACGCGATCCCTTGCGCGGTCCCCGCTTCGCCGCCGCCCCAGTTGCCCAGCCGCGCGGCGCGCTGGAGGCATTGCGCCAGCCGCAAATCGTGCCCCAGCATGCCGATGCGGTACGACAACGGCTCCTGCCCATGGCGCAGGGCGATCTCGTCGATAAAGCTCTCGATGAAGAAGCACGTGTAGCCATGGGCATTGCCGCGTAGCCGCCCGGTCGGGAGGGCGATGGGCACCGGCACATGGTCAAGCGCGACGTTGGGGATGGCATAGGGCGGCATCAGCCCGTCTAGCGCGAGCGGATCGGGCGTGTCCGCGGCAGCGTCGAGCGTGCTCCAGCTCGCATGATTGTCGAACAACCGGTGCCCAAACTCAACCGTGCTCGCCGGCATTGCGAGCCGGGCGCGGAGCGCCTCTATCCGGCCGTCGGGCCACAGCTTGGCTGCCAGCACTGCGGCGACCGGCGGTCGCGGGCGCAGCATCAGCTGTTCCTGCCAACGCGACCAGACCAGTTGCACCGGACGGCCGATCTGCTGCGCGATCACCGCGGCTTCGATCGCGTGGTCATGCTCGAGCCGCCGGTCGAAGCTGCCGCCCGCGGGCATCGGGTACAGCACGACGTTTTCTTCGCTCAGTCCGATCGCCTTGGCCGCCGCCAGCCGGGCCTGCTCGGGCGCCTGGCTCGCCAGCCACAGCTCGAGCCGGCCATCGGTCAGCCGCGCGGTGCAGGTCGCGGTCTCGATGGTCCCGTGGGCGGCGGGCATGACATCGTAGCGCAGCGCCAGGCTGAGCTTGTCGAGCCCGTCGTCGCCGGCGCCGCGTGTCGCCACCCGTTGCGGTTCGCCGCGCCGCACGCCGGCGTCGAGCGCGGCCTCGATCCGGCCGGTGTCGACGCCATGCTCGACGTGGAAGCGCGGGGCGAGTGCATCAGCCGCCTGTTCCGCGCTCCACCAGTCGCGCGCCACGGTCGCAACCCACCGCTCGGTCTTGACGATTCCGACGAGGCCGCGGTGGCTCCGGGCCGCGTCGGCTTCCATGCTGGTCAGCCTCGCCTGGTTGAGCGGCCCATGGCGGATCGCCGCGTAAACCATATCGGGCAAGCGCACATCGCCGGCGAACAGATAGCTGCCGTCGACTTTGGACGGCAGGTCGAGGCGCGGGAACGGCAAGACGCGCTCCTCCACCCCCGGCGCGGTCGGCTCGGCCGGAGGCCCGGCGCGCAGCGGGGCGGGATCGGGCGGTTTGTAGCCTGCTGCCTCGCTCGCCAATTCGGCGAAGGTGAGCTGCCGGCGACCGTGAACGACGAAGCCCTGCGACGTGTCGCACTCCTCCCAGCCGACGTTCCAGCGGTCCGCCGCGGCCATCGCCAGCATGGCCCGCGCCGCCGCGGCGGCCACGCGGCAGGGCTGCTCATAAGCTTCCAGCGCGGTCCCGTCGGCAGTAACGGTGAAGCGTGCTGATTCGGCCCATCGGCGCAGCAGGCGCTCGTCCGGCTCGTCGGCCCATGCGGCGATCAGCGGGTGCCACAAAGGCGACCACCGCGCGGCGAGCGGAAAATTGGCATAAGCGCCGCTGACCGGAGCGGGCTCGACCGCGATCTGCCGCCAATCGGCGCCGAGCTCCATCGCCACGATCTGCGGTAACAGCGTGGTCACGCCTTGGCCCATCTCGAGCTGTGGAACCGCCACGGTGACCACTCCGTCGGTCGCGATCTTGAGCCACGCACCGAACGCCACTTCGCCGCGCCCGGGCTTGAGCGGGCTGGCATAATCGCGCGGTAGCAGCGCCCACGCGACCAGCAGGCCCCCGCCCGCCGCCGCGCCAGCCATGAGGCCGCGCCGGGTGACATGCATCGCGCTCAGGCGGAGGTCCTGTCGAGCCATTCAACGAGCCGCCCGGCGATTGCCCTGAAGGCCTCGCCGTGGGCGTCGTCACCCGCGGCCGGGGGAGTTCCGGCATCGCTCGCCTGGCGGATTTCAAGCGCCAGCGGCACCCGGCCGAGGAACGGTTCATCGAGCGCCCGTGCCGCCGCTTCGACTCCGCCTTCGCCGAACGGGTTGGAAATCTCACCGCACGCGGGGCAGGCATAGCCGGCCATGTTCTCGACCAGCCCGATGACCGGCACTTGCGCCTGGCGGAACAGATCGAGCGCCCGCGTCGCATCGATCAGCGCCAGGTCCTGCGGCGTGGAAACGATGATCGCACCGTCGGGCTTGAACTTCTGCAGCATGGTCAGCTGGACATCGCCGGTACCGGGCGGAAGGTCGACCAGCAGGACTTCGGCGTCGCCCCACGCGGCGTCCATCAACTGGGACAGAGCCTTGCCGATCATCGGCCCGCGCCACGCGATCGCCTTGCCCGGCGGGATCATCTGGCCCATCGAAAGCATGCGCACCCCGAACGCCGTCGCGATCGGATTGAGCGTCTGACCGTCGGCGGTCGGCTGGGCTTCGGCGACCCCGAGCAGGACCGGCTGCGAAGGGCCGTAGATGTCGGCATCGACTATTCCGACCTTACGCCCGGCCCGCGCCAGCGCGACCGCCAGGTTGGCGCTCAGGGTCGACTTGCCGACTCCGCCCTTGCCCGATCCAACCGCGACGATCCGCCGCTTCACCTTGTCCGCCATCAGCGCCACGCGCACCTGGCCGACTCCCGGCTGGCTCCCGACCAGCGTTTCGATATCGTGCTGCAGCGCCGCCGCGCTATCGCGGGCGAGACCCGAAGCATCTGCCACCACCGTCACCACGCCCTCGTTCAACCGCACCGAGCGGACGCGCTCGGCGATCTTGTGCGGGAGCTTTGCGGTGAGTTCGTCTGCGGTCATCGCCGGCCTGCTAGCGCTATTGGCAAACGCGCGCAGCGAAAATGTCCGCCGCTTCCCCTGTTTTTTGCGCCCGGCGGTCTTATACAGTCTGGCATGGAACGACTGGGCGGTTGGCTCGACATGATTGCGCTGGCGATGGCCGGCAAGAAGAGCCCATGGGGCAAGCCGAGCGGCGATGGCGGCGGTGCCGGGGGCGACGACGGGGACGCCAGCGGCGAGCCAGCGGCCCCGCCCCCGACATCCGAAGGGCAGCCGAAGGGGCCGCGCAACCCGTGGCTGCCGGGCGGTTCGGAAGAACGTCCACGCCGGTCCGCCAGCATCGAGGACATTTTCAAGCATCGCGGGCCCGAAGGTCCGCGGCGCAAAGCCGGGCCAGGCGGGCCAGGATTCCAGATACCGCGGCGCCCCGGCGGCGGGAGCTGGTTCCCGCTGGTGATCGGCGCTCTGGTGGTGTTCACGGTGCTGTTCTCGATGGTCCATGTCATCGGACCCAAGGAACAGGCCATCGTCACCACGTTCGGCAAGTATTCGCGCACTCTGCATTCAGGCCTAAGCCTGACCGCGCCGTGGCCGATCCAGCAAGTCGATACCGAACAGGTCAGCGAATTTCGCGTCAATGCGATTCCCGATGGGACCGCCCAGCGGCTGATGTTGACCGGTGACCAGAACCTCGTCGACCTCAGCTACATCGTGCGGTGGAATATCAAGGACCTGAAGCAATTCCGCTTCCAGCTCGCCGCGCCCGAAGAAACCGTGCGCGAAATCGCCGAATACGCGATGCGCGCCGAAGTCGCGGAAAAAGGTCTCAACGACGTTTTCTCCGGCGCCGGCCGCGCCGACATCGAGCTGCGGGTGACCGAGCGCATGCAGGCGCTGCTCGATGCCTATCGCGCGGGTATCGCGGTGCAGGGTGTGCAGATCCGCAAGACCGATCCCCCGAGCCAGGTGGAAGAAGCGTTCAAGAACGTGTCCGCCGCGCAGCAGGATGCCGAAAGCTATGTCAACCAGGCCAACGGCGTGGCTCAGCAAGTGCTGGCCCGCGCGCAGGGTGACGCGGCTGCGTTCGACAAGGTCTATGTCCAGTACAAGCTGGCCCCCGAAGTCACCCGCCGGCGGATGTATTACGAGACGATGGAGCGCGTCCTGCGCCAGACCGACAAGACCGTCGTCGAAGGTACCGGAGTGACCCCGTACCTGCCGCTGCGCGAGATGCGCAAGCCGGTCGAAGAGCCGGTGGCGCGGTGATGGAAACGGTCTGGCGCCATCACAAAGGCTCGCTGATCGCGGTCATCGCGCTCGTGGTGCTTATGTTCGCGAGCCTGATTGTCGTGCCCGAAACGCAAATGGCGGTGATCATCCGCAACGGCGAACCGGTGACGGTGGTCAACAAGTTCCGGCCCGGCCAGCCGTTCGGCCGGACCGGGGCGGGCATCTGGTGGCGGCTGCCCGGGTTCGACCGGGTCGAATACATCGACAAGCGCGTGCTCAATGTCGACATGGACGAACAGCAGGTGCTGTCGACCGACCAGCTGCGCCTCAACGTTGACGCTTACGCGCGTTTTCGGGTGATCGACCCGGTGCGCATGGTCCGTAGCGCCGGCACGCTCGACACGGTCCAAAGCCAGCTCAGCCAGATTCTCAGCTCGGTGGTGCGCCAGGAGCTCGGCCGCCGCAGCTTCGCCTCGCTGCTGACCGCCGAACGCGGCACGACGATGCACAATATCCGCACGCTGCTCGACACCCAGGCGCGCAATTACGGCGCGCAAGTGATCGACGTGCGCATCAAGCGCGCCGATTTGCCCGACGGCACGCCGCTCGAATCCGCCTTCTCGCGGATGAAAACCGCCCGCGACCAGGAAGCCGCGACGATCCGCGCCGGGGGTCAGAAGAACGCCCAGATCATCCGCGCCACGGCCGAAGCGCAGGCGGCCAAGATTTCCGCCGACGCGTTCGGAAAGGATCCGCAGTTCTACGACTTCTACCGCGCGATGCAGAGCTACGATTCGACCTTCGCGGCGGGTTCGGAAGGCGGCAGCCAGATTATTCTCAACGACAGCAACGACTATTTACGACAATTCCGCACCGGCGGGCACTGACGTGTTAAACCGGCGTTCAGCCCGCGAGGCCTGAATCACGCCGGAACTTACTCATCGGCTGCCGCGCTTCGCGACTGCCGCCATCAAGAGGATAAAAGAGGACGTGAAGCCCGTGCGCTACTCCTACGGCATCACCGCGGCCCTGCTTACCGGCGGCGCAGCAATTTCCCTCATGACCGGATATCCGGCGGGCGCCCAGGTGGCGCAGAACGATGCCCGGCCCATGGCCCAGATCGTGCCCCGAGCGGGCGCGCCGACCAGCTTCGCGGACCTGACCGCCCAGCTGTCTCCCGCGGTCGTCAACATCTCCACCCGGCAGCGCATCACCGTTCCGGCGCAGACCAATCCGTTTTCGGGCACGCCTTTCGAGGGACTGTTCGGCAATCAGCAGGGCGGGAATGGCGGCGGCAATGGTGGCGGCGGCGCCGCCCCGACCACGCGGGAAGCCCAGTCGCTCGGTTCGGGTTTCCTGATCTCGGCCGACGGCTACGTCGTCACCAACAACCACGTCATCAATCCGCCTGACACCAAGGCCGAGCTCGAGGAAGTCAGCGTCACCACCGCTGACGGCACCGAGTACCCGGCGCAAGTGGTCGCGCGCGACCAGGCGTCGGACCTCGCGGTGCTCAAGATCAAGCGGCCGCAGCCGTTCCCGTTCGTCCACTTCGGCGATTCGAGCCACGCGCGCGTTGGCGACTGGGTGATCGCGATCGGCAATCCGTTCAGCCTCGGCGGCACGGTCACCGCGGGCATCATCTCCGCGGTTTACCGCAACACCGACAGCGGCGGCGCTTATGACCGCTACATCCAGACCGACGCCAGCATCAATCGCGGCAATTCGGGTGGCCCGCTGTTTGACATGCAAGGCGATGTGATCGGCATCAACAACGCCATTTATTCGCCGTCGGGCGGCAGCGTTGGCATCGGATTTGCGATCCCCGCGGAAGTCGCCGCGCCGATCGTCAACAAGCTGGTTCGCGGCGAAGAGATCGTGCGCGGTTATGTCGGCGTACGCATCCAGCGGATGAACGACGATCTCGCCGCCGCGCTCGGCATCCCGGCCAATCGCGGCGAGTTCATCCAGTCGGTCCAGGCCGGCGAACCTGCCGAAAAGGCGGGAGTGCGCTCTGGAGATGTCGTGCTGCGGGTTGGGCCCCAGGAAGTGACGCGTGAGCAATCACTGTCCTATCTGGTCGCCAATCTGGCGCCCGGCACCCGCGTCAATCTCGACGTACTGCGCGACGGCAAGCGGATTTCCATCCCGGTCACCGTCGGACGCCGGCCGAGCGAGGACGAGCTCACTTCGCAACAGTTCAATCCGGACGCGCAGGACCAGATTGCGCCGCCGACGCAGCAGGGTACCGGCCTGATCGAAAAATCGCTCGGCGTGCAGGTTATCCCGCTTACCGCGCCGATCGCGACTCAGCTCGGCGTGGCTGGAACGGTGCGCGGTCTGGTCGTCGCGGCGGTCGATCCGAACTCCTATGCAGGGCAGATGGGTTTGGCGCGCGGCACGATCATCACCGGCGCCGGTGGACGCGATGTGGCCAACCAGGCGGATCTCGAAGCCGCCATTGCCGCGGCCAAGAGCCAGAGCCGGGCCGCGTTGCTGCTGCGGGTGATCGTGCGCGGCCAGCCGGCCGTGTCGGTCCCACTCCGCCTCCGCTAAATGCCAGCCTGACTCCGCCGGCGCGCGGCCCCAGGCTTATTGGCCGAACGGCGGCGGTTGGCGTGGAACCGGCGCCAACGTAGCCCGCGGTGCGGGCCCCCCGGGTGGGACGCTGCGTCCGGTCGCCTGATCGAGGAAATCGTCGTTCGCCGCGGCCGGCGGTGGCCGGCCGATCGGCGCGGGAGCGGGCGCCCGCGGATCAGATCGCCGCGACGGTTGGAGCGGCGCCTCGTCCTGTCCCTCGGGTGGGAGCGGCACACGGCGATCTTCGGATACGCCCGGTTCAACCAGATTGCCCTGCTCGTCGGTATAGTAATAGGGATCGTCGGGGCTGTTGAGGATCTGTTCCTGGTCTGGCTCGAGCTGCCATTCGGGGAGCTGCACCGCGGTGTCGAACGGCTCGATCGGACGCTTGGCCACGGCGTAGCGCATGAAGGTCGCAAACGCGCGCGCGGGGGCCGTTCCGCCCTGCAGCCCGGGCACCGTCTTGGCGTCGTCGCGACCCATCCACACCCCGGTGGTAATCCCGCTTGAAAAGCCGAGAAACCAGCCGTCCTTGTTCGACGAGGTCGTACCGGTCTTGCCGGCGACCGGGCGGCCGATCTGCGCTGCGCGCCCGGTCCCTGTGCTGACCGCGGTCTGCAGCAGGTCGGTCATGCCCTTGGCCACGTAATCGGGGACCAGCGGGGATGACTGGGCATCCTGGTGGCGATAGAGCACTTGTCCGCTGTTGGAGGTCACCTTGGTGATCCCGTAAGGCTCGACCGCACGCCCGCCGGCCGAAATCGCCGCAAACGCGCGGGTCATGTCCAGCACCCGCACGTCGGAGGTGCCCAAAACCATCGATGGATAGGTCGAGATCGGCGTGGTGATACCGAACCGGCGCGCCATCGACGCCACGGTGCTGAAGCCGACTTCGTTGCCCAGCTGGGCCGCGACGGTGTTGATCGAATAAGCGAACGCGGTCCTGAGATCGACCGCGCCGGAAAAGCGCCCGCTGGAATTGCGCGGGCTCCAGCCGCCGATCGTGACCGGTTCGTCGACCACCCGGTCGCTCGGCTTGTAGCCTGCCTCGAGTGCGGACAAGTAGACGAACAGCTTCCACGCGGAGCCCGGCTGGCGAATCGCCTCGGTCGCGCGGTTGTAGCTGGTCTTCACATAGTCGGTGCCGCCGACCATCGCCAGGATTGCGCCGTCCCGGTCGAGGCTGACCAGCGCCCCTTGGGCCGCGCCGGGTACATTGCCGCGTAACGATGCGAGGGCGGCTTTTTCCATGCCGGGATCGAGCGTGGTCCATACCTCGATCGGCTCGGTGCTGTCGTTTGACAGTAGAATGTCGAGCTGGGGCAGCGCCCAGTCGGTGAAGTAACGCGCGGCATTCTGCCCCTCCTGCGGTCGAAGCTTGACCTGGCTGATGTCGATCTCGCCGGCTTCGGCGGCGCCGATCGCCCCGTAGCGGCGCATCAATTGCAGCACCACATTGGCGCGACTGACCGCGGCATCGACATCGGCGGTGGGGGAATAGCGGCTCGGCGCCTTGACCAGCCCGGCGATGATCGCCGCCTCGCCAATCGACAAGTCACGCGCTGAGTGGCTGAAGAACTTCCGACTGGCCGAATCTATGCCATAGGCGCCGCCGCCGAAGTAGACCTTGTTGAGGTACAATTCGAGGATCTGGGCCTTCGAGAACTTGGCTTCGAGCGCCATCGCGAGGACGGCCTCGCGCAGCTTGCGGTCGAGCGTGCGGTTGGAATTGAGGAAGATATTGCGCGCCAGCTGCTGGGTAATGGTCGATGTGGCGCGCAAGCCGCCCCCGTAGCGCAGCGAAATCCACGCCGCACGCGCCAGGCCGATGGGATCGACGCCGATGTGCGAGTAGAACCGCCGGTCCTCGACCGCGACCATCGCATCCTTCATCGCCTGAGGAATTTCGTCGGCATCGAGCCATTGGCCGTAACTCGGACCGAGCGCGACCAGCTCGCTGCCGTCATTCGCCCGAACCGTGATCGTCTGGCCGACCTGGCTGTTCATCAAGGTGGCGTAACCCGGCATGTTGCGGGCGGCGAAATAGACCGCGGTGCCGAGCGCCAGCGCAAGCAGCAAAGCGATAGCGCCGCCCCAGACGAGGATACGGTGCAGCCACAGCTTCCAGCCCGAAACCGGCGGGCGCGGCGGCGGCGCCTTGTTGCGGCTAGCCGAGCGCGCACCGCGCTGAATTGCCATCGCTTCCTGTTACCTCCGCCGGACCGGTGCGACGTGCATAAGTCAATCGGAACGCCGCGTTAACCGCTGTGCGCCGGGGCGCCTCAGTTATCCTCCGGCTTGAATTCGAGCGAGGCACTGTTGATGCAATAGCGCAACCCGCCGTCGTCGCGCGGACCGTCGGGGAACACGTGACCGAGATGCCCTTCGCACTTGGCGCACACGACTTCGGTGCGGACCATGCCGTGCGCGGTATCACGGTGCTCATCGACCGCGCCGTCCCCGGCGGGCCGGGTGAAGCTGGGCCAGCCCGAACCGCTGTCGAACTTCGCGTCGCTTTCAAACAGTGGCTGCCCGCATCCGGCGCAGACGTATTCGCCGGCGTCCTTGTTCTTGTCGTACTTGCCGGTGAACGCCCGCTCGGTGCCGCCCTCACGCAACACGCGGTACTGCTCGGGCGTCAACTTCTCGCGCCATTCGGCGTCGGGCATTTCCATCTTGTCGGGCATCATGTGTCTCCTTGCGGGAGATAGATAAGGTCTTTTGTAGGCGCCTCAAGCGGCGAGGGGACCGATGGCCGGTGGCCGCACGCCGCAAGTCACCTAAGCGTTCACGTCCGCATAGTGGCTGGGGGCGGGGATGCCTTCCATCTTCTCGCTCAGCAGCGGGCGGAAGCTGGGGCGGCTTTTCATCACCCGGTACCAGCCGTGTGCTTCTTCATGGCCGGCCCAGTCGATCCCGCCCAGATAGTCGGCCACGGAGATTTGCGCCGCGGCGGCGAAGTCGGCGAGGCTGAGCTGGGCGCCCGCGAGCCAGCGGCGCGTGCCCACCAGCCAGTCGATGTAGAACAGGTGTTCGTGAACCAGCCGCATCGCCTGGCGCAACTGGTTCGAATCGGGCGACTGGCGCAGCACCAGCCGCTTCTTCATCTTCTCGTGCAGCAGCGGGTGAGTGACATCGGCGAAAAAGTTCTGGTCGAACAACGCCGTCAGCCGCCGGATTTCAGCCCGCTGGACCGCGCTGCCAAGGATCAGCGGGCTCTTGTCGATCGTTTCTTCGAAGAATTCGCAGATCGCCTGGCTATCGATCAGCGTCAGTTTGCGATCTTCCAGCCGCAGCACCGGGGTGCGGGCATCGGGGTAGAGCTCGACGAACCGGTCGCTCGGCGCCCACGGGTAGTCGCGCACCAGTTCGTGGGCGACGCCCTTCTCGCCCAGCATCAGGCGAACCTTGCGGCTGAACGGGCACAGCGGGAAATAGTAGAGCTGCCACATCGCTGGCGCCGCCCATGCAACAAGCGGCGAGGCGCGTCCAGCACGGGACGAACGGCAAACTCAGTCGCGGCGGCGCGAGCCCGCCTGGCGGGCGCGTTCGCCGATTTCGGCGAGCCGCGGGAGCATGTCTTCAAGCGCCGCGCTCATCTCGGCCATCGCGCCCATCATCACCGGCACGCGCGCGGCGAATACGCGCGGCGCAGCGGCAGCTTCGGGCCCGATGACATCACGCACGCGGGTATCGGGATCCACTGATTCGGGGTCCTCACCCGCAATCGTCGCGGCGGCTCGCAACAGCGGGCCCACCGGCAGGTC